>JAAYOL010000073.1 GCA_012520395.1 Clostridiales bacterium | reverse complement strand
CCATAACGAAGGCCGCGCGTGCCATATAGCCGGAGTCCTCAAGCAGGGAGAGGAAGAAGAATAGTAGCGCAATCTGAGGAAGGAAGGTGAGCACACCGCCAACGCCAGCTATAATTCCGTCCACCACAAGGCTCCTGAGCCAAGGTGCGGTGCCTGAGGAGGCCAGCAGATAATCCAGTCCGGATGCAAGATAGTTGTCAATAAAAGAGGCAACGCCGTCCTGAAGAAGGGAGCCAAGGGGGCCGAAGGTAACTGCAAAGATGGTAAGCATCATAAGCAGGAACACTGGAAGGGCAAGGAGACGGTGCGTAAGTATCCTGTCAATCTTATCGCTTGGCGTCAGCTCGTCCGGAGCGCACCCCTTTTTAACTGCGGAGCCTATGACCTTTTCGATATAGCGATAACGGCTGTCGGCAATAAGGGTTTCCCTGTCACCCAGAGCGCTTGAGGATTCATACTTATCGATTATAGCTGCCAGCGCCGCGCGATCATCTTCGTTCAGATTAAGGGCGTTTTCAACCAGCTTGTCGCCCTCGAGCAGCTTTATAGAGGCCCAATGCGCCGGGATTTTTGCGGCATAGGCCGCATCACGTATGATTTGGTCCATCTCATGATGTATTTCGTGGGTAAAATCATCATACAAATCGTCAGGCTCTATGGTATAGCCCTCATGTATCTGCATATGGGCAATATGCAGAAGCTCATCGAGGTTTTCACCTGTTTTTGCGGTTACGGGCACCACGGGAACTCCTAGCTGTTTGGAAAGGGAATCCACATCGATAAAGTCACCATTTTTCCGCACCTCGTCCATAAAATTCAGGGCAAGCACCATCGGACGCTCAAGCTCCAGAAGCTGTATGGTGAGGTAGAGATTACGCTCTATGTTTGTGGCGTCAACTATGTTGATTATCGCGTCGGGTATATCCTTGACTATGAAATCTCTGGCGACGATTTCCTCCAACGAGTAGGGAGATAGGGAGTAGATGCCCGGTAGATCGACTATGGTAACGCTTTTGCCGTCAGTTTTCGCCTTGCCCTCCTTTTTTTCAACAGTAACGCCGGGCCAGTTACCGACATACTGGTTTGAGCCTGTAAGTGCGTTGAAAAGTGTGGTTTTCCCCGAATTGGGGTTTCCCACAAGGGCAATCTTCATCTCGCGACTATCGTGCGCAAGCGGGTCGTAGGTCTTGAGCAGATGGCCCAGCTCACGTTCGTGATCACGACGCATCCTCTGCAGGGTCTCGCTGTCAAACCGCCGCTCAGCATAGATAATCTTATTGACTTTCTTTATATCAGCATCTGATTTTCCGTTTGGGAGCAGCTCAATCTGCTCGGCGTCCTCCTTGCGCAGGGAAAGCTCGTAGCCGCGTACAGTGACCTCGATAGGATCTCCGAAGGGTGCGACCTTCTTTACTGTAATCCTTGTGCCCGGAGTAAGTCCCATATCAACAAGCCTTCGCTTTACCGTCGCAGACCTGTTGCCGACGCGGAATATTATCCCGCTCTCGCCTGGAGACAGTGCTCTGAGTGTCTTTTCCATATCATCGCCGCCTTGTAGTTAGCTATACTTAACTAGAATAATCTAGCACAGCGGATGCCTTTTGTCAATGAAAGAATTACAAGTTACATATAAAAACCGGGCCTTTCAGCCCGGTTTTTGTCAAGTTTTAGAATTCTGCGCTGCCCGTTGTTCTCGGGAAAGGAATTACGTCACGGATATTGGTTACTCCGGTGAGATACATAATCATACGCTCAAAGCCCAGTCCGAAGCCGGCATGCTTCGTACCGCCGTAACGGCGAAGGTCGAGGTACCACCAATAGTCTTCCGGGTTAAGGTTCATTTCCTTCATGCGCTGTTCAAGCAGGTCAATGCGCTCCTCGCGCTGGCTGCCGCCTATTATCTCTCCGATGCCGGGGACGAGGCAGTCGGTTGCCGCAACTGTCTTTCCGTCGTCGTTCAGTCGCATATAAAAGGCCTTGATTTCCTTCGGATAATCTGTGACGAAAACCGGCTTCTTAAAGTGCTTCTCGGTCAGGTAGCGCTCGTGCTCAGTTTGCAGGTCGGCCCCCCAGTATACGGGGTAATCAAATTCGTCCTTGTGCTCCTCAAGTATTTTGATTGCCTCAGTATAGGTAATTCGAGCAAAATCAGAATTTACTACGCCTAGCAGACGCTCCTTAAGACCTTTATCAACAAAGCTGTTAAAGAAATTTATTTCATCGGGGCATTTTTCAAGAACGGTGGAAATGATGAACTTTATCATATTTTCAGCGACTTCCATATCGTCGTTTAAATCAGCAAAGGCCATTTCCGGCTCTATCATCCAAAACTCGGCGGCGTGTCGCTGGGTGTTAGAATTCTCGGCACGGAAGGTTGGACCGAAGGTGTAGACGTTTGTAAAAGCCAGGGCAAAGCCCTCCGCATTCAACTGTCCGGATACTGTCAGGTTAGTTTCCTTGCCAAAAAAGTCCTGGGTATCATCGACCAGACCGTCTTTAGTTCGTGGCGGCTTGTCCAAATCCAGGGTGGTCACGCGGAACATTTCGCCTGCGCCCTCGCAGTCGCTACCCGTGATTATTGGTGTGTGGACGTAGATAAAGCCGTTTTCCTGAAAGAAGGTGTGTATGGCGTGTGCAGCTACGCTGCGTACGCGGAATACAGCCGAAAAAAGGTTTGTCCTCGGCCTGAGATGCGCAATAGTGCGCAGAAACTCCACGCTGTGGCGCTTCTTCTGGAGGGGGTACTCGGGGGCCGAGGTGCCCTCAATCTCAATGGCTTCGGCCTTGATTTCAAGTGGCTGCTTGGCCTCCGGAGTAAGCTTTACGGTGCCCGTTATAATCAAGGCGGCGCCGACGTTCTGTTTTGCCACCTCGTCGTAATTTGAGACTTCGCCGTTCTCAAATACTATCTGAACATTCTTAAAGCAGCTGCCGTCGTTTAGCTCGATAAAACCGAAATTCCTCATTTCGCGTATGGTGCGCACCCAACCGGCGAGGGTAACCCTTTTGTCCCCGAATGCGGAAGAATCCGCAAATATCTCGGAAATCTTTGTCCTTTGCATTGAAATAACCTCTCTTTATTGCTTTGAATGTCCCATTATAACGCCTAAGCTAAATTTTTTCAACTCTATTGTCTTAACTAACGGACAAAACAAACTGAAAATCTAGATATCATCCCATAATAAACCCTAACGATAATACTTCTATCGTTAGGGTTGACTTATCATTTGGAAATAGAAACCTAGAGAATCTTTGCAAGGAAGCTCTTGAGTCTGTCGCTTTTCGGATTACTGAAAAGCTCCTTCGGCGAGTTTTCCTCAATAATTTTACCCTCATCCATAAAAATCACACGGGTGCCCACTTCCTTGGCAAAGCCCATCTCATGGGTAACCACGACCATGGTCATACCCTCACGCGCAAGATCCTTCATGACATCGAGGACCTCTCCGACCATTTCGGGATCTAGTGCCGAGGTTGGTTCGTCGAAGAGCATGACATTGGGGTTCATGCACAGCGCGCGAACAATGGCTATGCGCTGCTTCTGTCCTCCGGACAGCTGGGAGGGGTAGGCTCCCGCCCTGTCTGCAAGTCCCACCCGGGCAAGCAGCTCCATGGCCCGTTTTTTTGCCTCCTCCTCTGACAGCTTAAGTAGCTTCATTGGCGCCAGAGTGAGGTTTTTCAATATATTCATATGCGGGAACAGGTTAAACTGCTGGAACACCATGCCCATCTTCTGGCGGTGTATATTGATGTCGCATTTCGGATTTGTTATGTCCACACCCTCGAAATAAATAGCGCCCTCCGTCGGAACCTCAAGTAGGTTAAGGCAGCGCAGAAAGGTCGATTTGCCGCTACCGGATGGACCTATAACGACAGCAACGTCGCCCTTTTGAATATCGACGGAAACTCCGTCGAGTGCCTTGAGGCTTCCAAAATGCTTCTTGAGGCCGTCGACCTTAATTAAGACATCAGTGGTCACTGTTTCTCAGCCTCCTCTCAAGCCGCCCGACAAAGTATGACAGAATCATGACCAAGCATAAATATATAAGCGCTACGGCAATCAGCGGCATAAAGCTCTCGAAGGTTCGGCCGCGAATGATATCTCCACCCTTAGTCAAATCCTGTAGCGCGATATAGCCTGAAACCGAAGTTTCCTTTAGAAGAACAATAAACTCGTTGCCAAGGGCGGGAAGTACGTTTTTGAATGCCTGCGGCAAAACAATGTGCCACATCGTCTGAACGTAGTTAAAGCCGAGACTTCGTCCGGCCTCCATCTGGCCGACGTCTATGGACATAATACCGCCGCGGACTATCTCGGCAACATAGGCTCCCGAATTAAATCCAAAGGCCAGCACAGCGACGATAACCTTGTCTATTTTAACCGCGCCGAATATTACGAAATAGATAATAAGCAGCTGCACGACAACAGGTGTGCCGCGAATGACTGTTATGTAGATTTTACTTATGGAGTTGAGTACTCTGAGCTTTCCGGTCTTAGTATAAGTTGCTCTGATAATCGCTATAACAAAGCCCAGAACGATTCCCAGTAAAACGGCGAAAAAGGCAACCTT
>JAAYOL010000072.1 GCA_012520395.1 Clostridiales bacterium | reverse complement strand
TCGAACCTGTGACCCCATGCTTGTAAGGCATGTGCTCTCCCAGCTGAGCTATGCTCCCGAGAGCCGACGTTTTTGACGGCCATGCTATTGTACCAAACCTTTCTCTCTCTGTCAACTAGCTTAAGACAAAATTTTTATTTTTTTGCTTCGGCAGCAATTTCTTTTACTTCTTCCGGGGTAAAACGATATACGAGATTACAGAAATGACAGGATATCTCTGTTTCCTCCTGCGAAGCCTCAATCTCCTCAATATCACTTTTTCCGAGACTGACCAGTACCCCGCGTACCCTCTCACGGCTGCAATTGCAGCGATATTCTATTTCCCGTCTTTCAAGAATTTTTGGCTCAAAGCCGACAAGCAGCATGTTTACAAGGTCCTCCACGGTACCGCCATCGAGCACAGAAGTGACGCTGCCGACAGCGTTTATCGCACCTTCAAGACCGTCAATCAGCCCGTCCGGTGCCCCCGGCAGCAGTTCAATTATATAGCCGCCGGCGGCGCGCACGCTCTGGTCGGTATCCACAAGCACGCCAAGAGCACAGGCCGCGCGGAGCTGTTCACTCTCGACAAGATAGGCCGCCACATCCTCGGCAATTTCACCGCTTACAAGCCGAACGCTCCCGATATAGGGCTCTCCAAAGCCGAGGTCGCGGATTACGGTAAGGCTGCCTTCCCTGCCAACCGCAGCGCCCACATTGAGCTTGCCGTCCGGCCTTAGAGGGAGGTCAATATGCGGCTCCCCCACATAGCCGCGGACATTTCCGGAGCTGTCTGACACGGCCATAACCGTACCAATGGGCCCCTTGCCGTTTATCTGGAATGTCAGGCTGCCCTTTTCGTGCTTTATCCAGCTGCCGAGCATAGAGGCCGCAGCAAGCGCCCTTCCAAGCGCGGCAGTTGCCACGGGGAGCGTCCTGTGCATCTGCCTGGCCTTTTCGGTCAGGCCCCTAGTGCTTACCGCCGTCATTTTAATAAGTCCGTCCGCTGCCACAGCACGCAGCAATATATCGCTCATTGTTTCATCTTCCTCGCAGTAATAAAGATTCTGTTTTCTTCTTCACAGGGCGGCTCTAGGCTCAGCTCGCCATAGATGTTTACGTCTGAAAATCCGGCCGATTCCAATGCCTCTTTCAGTTCGTCCGGAGAATATGCATATTCAACATGCTCCTCAAAGTCACGCCGCCACAGCTTGCCCTCCCTTGAGAAGATGTCGATTCCGTAAAAGCAGGCCCGCTCGTCCTCATCATACTTCGCGCGCCAGACACAGTAAACCCCCTCCTTCTCGTCAAGAAACAGCTGGTCGTCCAGGTTTTTGAGCTTATAGGGGGTGTTGATATCAAATATAAAAATCCCGCCGGGCTCCAAAAAGAGATGCACGCGCCGGAATACGTCCGCGACTTCGCTGAGCGCCGGCAGATAATTTATTCCGTCAAGGCAGCACAGGGCGGCGTCTACCGTTCCATAGAGGTCAAGACCCTGCATCGTCTGGTTTATGAACATGGGCATAACGATGTCCTCATTTTCGGGGGCCTTTGCTGCCGCCTGTGCAAGCATATCGACCGAAGCGTCCGTTCCGATGACCTCGAAGCCGCGCCGTGCCAATATGTATGACAGGGTGCCGGTTCCGCAGGCAAGGTCGAGAACACTGCGTACTTTAAGATTATTAGCTTTAAAGAGGGTTTCGTAAAAATCTGCCCAAGCATTGTAGTCTACATCTGAGGTAAGTCTGTCATAACATGGAGCGAGGGAAATATACTGGGTCATTTTAATCGCCCATCCTGCTAAAAACTATCTCATAGCCTCCGGCGCCATATTGCAGACTTCTGTTCACTCTGCTTATTATGGCGCTGCTAGCGCCCGTTTCTTCCATAATTGTACTGTATATCGCTCCGTTATACAGCCGTTTTGCGACCTCATAACGCTGCTCCATAGCCATGATTTCACTTATACTGCAGATATCCTCAAAAAACAACCTGCATTCCTCCTCAGTTTCAAGCTTCAAAATAGCTTTATAAAACTCTTCGCTGCGAGGACCATCCTTATTCTTTCTCATGACCACGCCTCCAATTTAAGTATTTTCACGTCTTATAATGCGCACCTCATATCGAATTTTACCATATCGAAGTAGTTAAGTAAACAAAATTTGTCTGTAAAGGAGTTAAATTGATGCACAAAACAAGCTGTAAGCCACTTTCGGTTAGGACCAAGGAGATACCTATGCGCATAGAGCAGGGCGGCAAGCTTCTATGCAGCGTACTTGTTAACCAGCCGATATTTGAGGGTGAGGTCCGTCCCTTCCCGCTAAGGCGCATCAACCAATATTATGAGCGATTTGCCAAGAAGTTACTCCGTTACGCCAGCACAAAATTGCGTAGGGCCGCCGAGGAGCAATACCAGTACAGCGAGGAGAATATGTTTCCCTTCAATCCCTTCGAGCTGCGCTCCGACTATTACATAAGCTATAACAAGGACAACATACTAAGCCTGTATATCGATGTTTACGAATACAGGGGCGGCGCGCACGGCACAACACTAAGATTTGCGGATATCTGGATCGTTTCGCTCGGCTGTCCGGCCTCACCCGCAGAATTCTTCCCTGAAGGCACAAATTACAAAAGGCTTCTCATAGATGAAGCGGCCCATATGGCCTCACAGCAGATTTCAGAGGGCACGGCTATGTACTTTGAAAACTATGAGGCGCTCATAAAGAAGCACTTTTCGACGGCAAATATTTACCTCACTGAGTCCGGGATGGCACTTTTTTATCAGCAATATGCAATTGCCCCGTATGCCGAGGGCATTCCTGTGTTTATAATACCCTATGACGAGGAAAAGGGCCCAAGCCTGCCACCCTGTCCTAAGTCCGACTAATTTTTAAATACATATCCGAGTTGTTGATATTTGCCATCCGCTATGTTAAAATAATTTGAGAATCAAAAATATACGAAAGCAGGCAGATAATGAAAAGCAAATTACAAAGGATAAAATCGGCGGCTCTGCCCGCACTTTTGTTTACTTGTCTCATGGTTTTATGTCTTTCCGGATGCTCCGGCAAAAACCCTCCAACCACAAGCGTGGCTCCCCACCCGCCCTCAACGGCACCCGTTGATACGACGCCGGAGCCGATGGAGCCTACTCCCCCGCCCGTACCAACGCCGGAACCCACAGCCGAGACCCCGGCGCCCGTGGACGGCCTTGATACTTCCATCGACACGCAGTCGGTAGCATATCTTCGTGAGAGCGAGGACGCGGGCCAGGAGTATATAGATAAGATAATATTTTTAGGCGACTCCACGACCTACGGGCTAAAGCATTACGGTATGCTCAGCGGAGGCGAGGATACCCATCAGGTGTGGACTCCCGCTTCCGGTACGCTGGCGCTTTTTAATCAGAGCATCGCGACAATTGTATATCCCGAGGATGAAAGTGAAATTACTATAAAAGACGCAGCCGAGCGCGCAAAGCCTGAGATGATGGTCATTACTCTTGGCGTAAACGGCGTCTCGTCCATGGACGAGGATGATTTCAAGCGGGAATACGCCGACCTTGTCCAGACTATACAGTCCGTCAGTCCCGACACGAAGATAATACTCCAGTCCATCTTCCCTGTTACCGAAGACTACGAATATGTAAATTCTATTAACAACGTCAAAATTCTCGACGCAAACCGCTGGATTCTGGCCGTTGCCGAGGAAACAGGGGTCAAATATCTCAATACCATCTCAGTTCTCCTCGGTGATGATGGATGGCTGCCTTCTGAGTATAACAACGGGGACGGGATTCACCTCAGCCCCGAGGGATTCGGACAGGTGCTGAACTATATCCGCACACATGCTTACAAATGAACGGAGAATAAGCTTGAAAAGATTTATACGCCTTTGCGCCCTTATTCTGGCGCTTGCCCTGCTCTTTGCCTCCTGCGCCAAAACTGTTAAATATAGGGACGATTTAACAACCTCCGAAATTGCTGATTCCATCAAGCAGGGGATTGATGGCGGCGACAAGCTGACAGAAATATCCGCCTCCTTTATTCAAAGCTCAATGGATATTGATGTCTCTGAATACGCAGACTATTCCGTATTTATAACAGTCGTCGGTACTAACATCAATGAATTCGGCATATTCAAGGCCAAGGACGATACCCAGGTAGACGCGTTGAAGGAAAAACTCCAATCCTATATAAGCCTTAGGAATGAGGCGTGGATGCCGGAATATCTGCCGGACGAGTACCCCAAGCTCAAGAACGCCGAGATAAAATCGGTGGGACTCTATGTTATGTACGCGGTTTTATCCGACAGCGAAAAGGAAGCTGCATTCAAAGAGCTGGAAGAAATGTTAATACAATAGTGTCATAACCCTGCCGCCAGGATTATTATGCGGCAGGGTTATTTTTTTACCAATTTAAGAATATTTTCACATTCTCGGTAAAAACTATTAGCATATTTTACCGGGAGGTTATGTTATGAAAGTAAAATTGTGCCGTTCTCTAAGGCCTGTTTCAATCCTTTTACTGCTTATTCTCTTCATTTCGGTCGTTATGACCCCCACCTATGCCATTGAGGTATCAAGCGCTGCAAAACATCTTGTCACAAAGAGCGTAAGCTCCGGAGCGAGCGTTTCCTTCTCCGCTTCAGACTATTCTCAGAGCGTCCCAGATTTAATCAAAATATCGCTCTCTTCGCTGCCTGTTAAATCCGTCGGCGTACTGAGTATTGAAGGCGAAGCGGCTGAGATAGGCGATGCGCTCAGGGCTGAGGAGCTGGAGTCTCTCACCTTCTCAGCGGGCCCCAAGGCCGGCGCCACCACCTATTTTGAGGTGTCCACGACTGCCTTGGACGGCTCCGAAAGGACCGTCGCCGTTGTAGTTCGGGTAAACGCGGGGGCAAACCATCCCCCGATAGCTGAAAACATCGACCTTACTACCTATAAGGGTGTCGCCTCAAATGGGGTTTTCCGCGCCGTTGACCCGGAGGGGGACCTTGTAACATTCTCCATTGAGTCCGCCCCCAGAAAGGGTACGGTAGAGATTGCGGGCAACTCCTTCACCTACACCCCTGCCCAGGGTAAGAGCGGGCGCGATTCCTTTACCTATGTGGCAACCGATGCAAATGGCAACGTCTCAGGCGTGGCTAAGGTGCAAATCCTTATTAACAAGCAGAAGACTGAGGTAAGCTACTCCGATATGGAGGGAAACAGCGCGCATTACGCGGCCCTGAGGCTGGCTGAAACCGATGTTTTCGTCGGTGAGAAGCTCGGAACCAGCTACTTTTTCTATCCCGACAGGCCGGTGACAAGGGGCGAATTTTTGGCCATGTGCCTGCGCGCCTGCGGCATGGACGCCATTAAGGATATTACCCGAACCGGCTTTGCGGACGACGCGGATATGCCCCTGTGGGTAAAGCCCTATGTGTCAGCGGCCCTGCTGTCGGGTGTCATCAAGGGTTACCAGACGGACAGCGGCTCACTCGTGTTCTCGGCAGCTTCTCCTGTGAGCTATGCCGAGGCCGCCGTGATCCTCAACAACCTGCTGGAGATTACCGATGTTTCAAGGGATATTGCCTCCGCCAGCGCGGATCTGGTGCCCTCCTGGGCCTATCAGGCCACCGCTAACCTCGCCTCCTGCGATATTGTCCCCACAAACTCCTCGGTCATTGCCGGCGGCAATCTGACGCGGGCGGACATTGCCGAAATGCTCAGTGCCTCCATGAATCTTATTGAACAGCGCGGCGGAAACTCTCTGTTGAGCTGGGCCAGAAAATAGCACAAAGCTTAGAAGTCCTGCCCGAGTTTCGGGCAGGACTTCTAAGCTTGTCAAAAAACCCTACGCAAGAACAGCCGCGCAGAGTTCCGCCATCACAGATGGCGGAATTAAACTAATATCCGTCATTTCCGGCGACATGCGCCTCGGGAATGACACCTCTCACGCAGGCTGCATCGACTTTTCCGTCAGGAATCGAGATGCAGCCTACGTGCTGCTTAAACCTCAAAAAAGTGGTAAAGCCATTTTATTGACTTAATTCACTTTAAGAGCCTGGACGATTTTTTCATCCGGCGTGACAAAGATGGTTCTATAATCTGTGTAAACGGCCATGCCCGGCTTTGCGTGGGGTGGCTTTTTCACATGCTTTATCAGGGTGTAGTCCACGGGCACCTTCTGCCCCTCGGAAGCCTGGGAGAAGTATGCAGCCAAAATCGCGGCCTCCTCAAGCGTCCTGTCGTCAAGCTCACGGCCCTCTAAGAATACCACCACATGCGAGCCGTGTATCTTCTGCGTGTGCAGCCACAGGTCGAAGCGCCCTGCCGTTTTGAACGTGAGCTCGTCGTTTTGGGTGTTATTCTTACCCACAAGTATCTGAAAGCCGGATGAGGAAATAAAGCGCAGGGGCTTTGATCTGACTACCTTTTCCCTCTTACCACCGCTTTTTGCACGAAGGTAGCCCATCTTCTGTAGCTCCTGCCGTATCTCAACAACATCCTTTTCGGCTGAGGCGCGGCTGAGCTCGTCAAGAACGCTTTCAAGATAATGCAGCTCCGCCTCACCTTTTTCAATCTGCTCCGTCAGGTGCCGCTCCGCACTCTTTGCCTTTGTGTAGTCCTTGTAGTATTTTGCGGCATTTTGCTGTGGAGAGCGCAGCGGATCAAGTTTTATTTCAATCTCCCTGTTGTCCTCGGAATAAAAATCATTTAGCCTGACTGAGGAAAGGCCCGTTTTCATGTTGTGAATGTTTGCAGTAATAATATCGCCAATTTCACGAAGCCGCTCGCGGCCCTGCGTCGAGGCAAGCTCCCTCCTTTGGTTATTCAGCTTCTTTCTTGTACGGTCCCGCAGGGTCTTTACAGTCTTTGTTAGGGCCTGTGTGCGCTGTCGCGCGCGCTCCTGACTCTCCCGCTTCGAATAAAAGGTGTCCAGCATCTCTGAAAAGCTCTCAAAAACGCTGCACTCCATCCTATCCCCGTACTGAGTTATTGGTATGCAGGAAAAGTCAAAGGGCTTTCCGGAGTCCGACAGCATGAATGGCCTAAATTCGCCGGCCTTAACGCGCAGGATGAACTCCCGCAGCTTTTCGGGCATCAAGGACCTCTTTTCGGCAGGGAGCTTGCATATCACAAGCCCTATATCACCACAAAGCTGCTGTGAGAGCTCGCGGCAGACCAGGGGTGAGAGGCCCGAAAAGGTCTCAAGCAGCCAGCTTTCCACCGTCTTGCCGGGGCTTGCCGCCTGCCATAGGGCGCACAGCTCGCCGTCTGTAACAAGCAGGGGGTTATATTTGCCGGTCGGCTCCGGCATTCTATAAAAAAGGCCCGGCAGTACTCTGCGCTTTTCCCCGCTCTCGTCGCCCTCGACGCGGCGCAGGCAGTCGATAATAAGCCCGTCGCCCGAGGTCAGCACAACATTGGCGCTGCTGCTGATTAGCTCCACATAAAGGTGTTTTTTCGCCTCGACTCGCATCTCATCGAAGGTATCCAGCTCAAAGTCGAGCATACGCTCCATAGGTGGCTGTGAGACTGAGCAAATCCTCGCGCCTAAGAGGTGCTTTCGAAGCAGCATGCAGAACATTGGCGGGGTCTGTGGGTTTTCGAGGGTCGACTCAGTGAAGTGAACCCTCGCCCTGCCGCTCGAGGCTGAGATAAAAAGCTTCTTATTTCCGCCCGCGCCGCGTAGGGAGAGTACCAGCTCGTTTTTCCCCGGCTGCTGTATTTTATCTATTCTAGCGCCCTGTGCCGCCTTCCTTATCTCCTCGGTAAGCGGCATCAGGCACAGTGCGTCAAGCGGCATGTCAGTCCTCCATCATGATTTTGAAAAGCTCATTTATGCGCTCCTGTCTGCCATGCAGGTATAGGTAGCCTAACAGCGCCTCCAGCCCTGTGGCGGCATGATACTCTCCGGGGTTTGCGTTTTTAGGGATGGAATTGACCTTGGTATTGCGCCCGCGCTTGTAAACCGCCTGCTCCTCTTCGGTCAGTAGCGGCATCAGCTTTTCAGCCATCCTCGCCTGCCGGGGCGCGTTGACATAGGAGACCGCCGCACGGTGCAGGCCGCCCGAGGTGCATTTGCCGTGCTCGCAAAGCCAGACGCGCACCATCAGCTCATAGACGGCGTCTCCGAGATGGGCCAAACCCAAATTGCTTATCTTGCCTATATTCTCATCGGATAGTTTTATGTCAAAGTAATTTGTCAAATCGCTTTCTCCCGCTTATATGGCGGCGAGCGCCTGCTCAATATCCGCTATTATGTCCTTTTTGTCCTCTATTCCAACGGAAAGACGGATCATATCCGCGGGCACACCCGCCGCCTCAAGCTCCCTATCGCCAAGCTGCCTGTGCGTAGAGCTAGCAGGGTGAAGCACGCAGGTACGTGCATCCGCCACATGGGTTACTATTGCAGCAAGTTTCAGATTCTTCATAAAGGTCTCGGCAGCGGCCCTCCCGCCCTCAAGGCCGAAGGATATGACTCCGCAGGAGCCATTAGGCAGATACTTCTGCGCGCGCTCATAATACCTGTTGCTCTTCAGGCCGCAGTAGTTGACCCAGGACACCTTGTCGCTGGCCTCCAGAAATTCTGCGGCGGCCTGCGCGTTCTCGCAGTGCCTCGGCATACGCACATGGAGGCTCTCAAGGCCCATATTGAGAAGAAATGCGTTGTGCGGCGACTGCATCGCACCGAGGTCGCGCATGAGCTGTACTGTCGCCTTTGTGATAAACGCGCCCTTGCCAAAGCGCTCGGTGTAGACAAGACCGTGATAGCTTTCATCGGGCGTCGTGAGCCCGGGGAACTTTTCCGGGTACTTTGCCCAGTCAAAATTGCCGCTGTCCACTATGGCACCGCCGAGCGTAGTTGCGTGACCGTCCATGTACTTGGTCGTTGAGTGCACGATTATATCGGCGCCCCATTCGAAGGGACGGCAGTTTATGGGCGTGGCAAAGGTGTTGTCCACTATAAGCGGCACCCCGTGCCTGTGCGCCGCCTCGGCAAAGCGCTCGATGTCCAGAACTTTAAGGGCTGGGTTTGCTATCGTTTCCCCGAACAGCGCCTTTGTGTTGTCCTTGAAGGCCGCATCAAGCTCCTCATCGGAGCAGTCGGGGTCAATGAAGGTAAATTCAATGCCCATCCGCTTCATTGTGACCGCGAAGAGGTTATATGTCCCGCCGTAAATCGCCGTGGACGCCACCACATGGTCACCCGAGGAACAGAGATTGAAGATTGTATAGAAGCTTGCCGCCTGTCCGGAGGCTGTCAGCATCGCGGCAACACCGCCCTCCAGCTCGGCTATCTTGGCGGCAACATAATCGTTGGTGGGGTTTTGCAGGCGGGAATAGAAGTACCCCTCGGCCTCCAGGTCAAAAAGCCTCCCCATATCCTCGCTGCTGTCGTATTTGAAGGTGGTGCTCTGTATTATGGGGATGACCCTCGGCTCCCCTGTTTTGGGGCTGTAGCCTGCCTGTACGCATTTTGTGCTAAGTTCGCTCACATTGACCCTTCCTTTCGTATTGCGGAAAACATTTTAATAAGATGCGTCAGCTTTTTCGTATGCCCCAAAGGGCCCGGAAAAAGGACTTAAATTTTTTCAGCGCCGACTTCAGAGATAAGAAGCGTTTTGCGGCCATTAGCCCGCCGGCCGGGCCGTGATGTCCGTATCGCTGGTAATAGGATTAAATATTTCTATGGAGTAATACTGCTCTAATCTTTTGCCCTCTACAAGGAATTGCACCCTGTCTATTGTAGTCAAGGCTGTAAGGGAGTTTACAATCGAATATATTGCAAGCTCTTCCTCGGGCTCCGACTGGGGCTTGTTGTCGATGAACTCGTGTGACAGATCGACAATACAGGTTCGCCCCTCGACTATGAGCGACAGCAGCCTGCTGCCCTCCGGAATCGCCGAGTAAAGCTCATCGCTCGCCGGACCTGAGAGCAGCTCCTCCATTACATAGTAGGCAAGCTCCCGATCGTCGTCAATTGTTATATCCCGGCGCTCCTCCATCAGAGTTCCGCTTGAGTGTGCAAAAAATAGCCTTATCTGCTTCTTGTGGGGATTGAGCTCAGTATTTACAACCTCTATGTCCTCAGCTTTAACACCGCTGATATCGGGCACGTCGCCCACAAACACAGAGACCGAATCAATTCCCTCAAGAGCGCAGAGTGTCAGGACGAGGCAGGCTCTGGCTATGACCTTATCCCCCTGCGGCATATCGGCATAGGTGTCGGACATATAAAGCTTAATCGCGCTGCCGTCTATATTATGCGAGAGCAGGGTTACCTCTTCCGGAAAGGGGGAGCGCAGGCTTCCGTCCAGCGGCCTGCTCATCACAGCGCTCAGGGCAGTTTCAAGGATGTCGGCCCCTTCCCGCACTTCTCTGGATTCCTTGCCTATTGCCATGCTTTTGTCCTTTACACTGTCTGAGCATGAGTAATATACCGTTATAAATAAGCCTGGCTCCGCTTCGGCGCAGGCCGACAGGAGAAATGTCAGGACAAGAACGAGTACTATGATACGTTTCAAGCGCTGCCGCCCTCCTCTCTGAAGGGTGGGAAGCTCACAATAAATCTGGTTCCCCCAGACTCCCCGGGCATGGCCTCCACCCTGCCCCCGTTGATGGTTACAGCATGCTTGACAATGGAAAGACCCAGCCCGCTGCCGCCGGCTTCCCTTGAGCGCGCCTTGTCCACACGGTAAAAGCGGTCGAAAATATAGGGCAGGTCCTCATTCGGTATTCCTATCCCCGTGTCATCCACAAGCAAGCGTACTACCTCTTGCGATTTTCTCAGGGACACCCGGACTTCCCCGCCCGGCAAGGTGTACTTCACAGCGTTTTCAACAAGATTAAATACTATCTGGTGCAGGTCATCCTCCGTGGCGAGCACGTTGCAGTCGTCCTCCAGCTCGTGCTTTATGAGTATGCCGCCGTTTTCGGCAAGCGGCCTTACCATCTGCAGCGCCCTTATGGCCACGGCTTTCATATTTACTTTATAGGGCGCTTCCCTTTTGTCGCTCTCAAGCCTGCTTATGCTCAGGAGCTTTTCGGTTATCTTCGCAAGCCTGTCCGCCTCCTGGCCGATGTCGCTCACGAACTCACGGCTGGTATCGGGGTCCATGTTCTCATTTTGCACAATGCTGTCGCTGAGGAGCTTGATGGCCGCAAGAGGCGTTTTCAGCTCATGCGAGGCGTCGGATACAAAACGGCGGCGCATCTCATCGGTTGTTTTAAGGTGCTCAGCCATTATGTTGAACTCCTGTGCCAGCTGTGAGAGCTCATCCTTCCCGCTCAGGTCCAGATTATAGTCATATCGCCCCTCCCGTACAACCTTTATTGCGCTGAGCAGTACGTTTATCCTCTTTGTAATAATTCTTGAGAACACAAGGGCGAGAAGTATCGACAGGGCGCAAATCAGGTATGAATACTTCACCATCGTACTTTGAATCGCTGAAATCAGCGAGGCCTGGTTTTCATCATATTCATATAGATATACCGCGCCTATCGTCGTTCCTCTGTATCTTATCGGTATCGCGACACGGCTCATAAAGGCCCCGCGCGAGAGGACGGAATAAAACACGTCCTGTCCGTTGAGGGCCTTCCTTATCTCCGAAAACACTGCGTATTTTCCGAGGTTGTCCTCCGTCTCGGAGGTATCGAACATAATCCTCGCCTCGGTATCCGTAACTATTACCCGCGTCATATTGATGTTGTCCAGCAGGCTCATGACCTTGAAGACCTCGTCCTCGGTCAGCAATCCCAGCTCAGAGAGGGAGGAGGCCACGACGGCGGCCTGACTATGCATCGTCGTCTGTTTGGACGAGAAGGCCAGATTTCGCGACATGCTTATGGGGTAGGTGTTCAAAAGCACGAGCAGCAGCAAAATCAGAGCAACATAACTGGCAGCAAATTTGAACTGGACGCTGTTTCTAATACCGATACCCTTGATATCAGTCTTTAAAATAGTAGCCCACTCCCCACTTGGTCATAATTTTATCGGGGTCGGCCGGTGAGCGTTCAAGCTTTTCCCGCAGTCTTCTGATGTGTACGTCCACCGTCCTTATATCACCCTGATAGCCGTATCCCCAGACGATATTCAGGAGATTTTCCCTGCTATATACCCTGCCGGGATTCTTCATCAGCAGCTCAATAAGGTCAAACTCCTTCGCCGTGAGCTCGACCGCCTCATCATCCTTCAGAGCGCTGCGGCGTTCAGTGTCTATGGTAATGTGACCTCGCGTTATAATGCTCGCATTGTCAATCTGACTCTGTATCTGCGACCTGCGTATCAGGGCGCGAATCCTCGCCTTAAGCTCAAGTATATTAAAGGGCTTGGTAATATAGTCGTCTGCCCCGTACTCAAAGCCGATTATCTTGTCTGTATCCTCTGTCTTTGCCGTAAGCAGAATTATCGGCACAGTGGAAAACTCTCTTATTCGCATACATGCATCAAGACCGCTGAGTTTGGGCATCATTACATCGAGAATAATTAGGTCATAATTCCCATTTCTGGCTAACTCAACCGCTTCCTCTCCATCGTAGGCCGCTTCAACCTTATAGCCTTCGGTTTCGAGGTTGAACTTTATGCCCTTTACAAGCAGCTTTTCATCGTCTACAACAAGTATTTTCATAGAAACCTCCCCTGCGCTCCGCGCACAAATAGTAATGAAAGCCCTCCCTCCCCGCTTGGGAGGTTTTGTGCCGGGCCTAACCCACCCGAATCAAAGATTCCAGCTTTTCAAAGGTCTTCTCACCAATACCACTGACGTCCATAATCTCGTAAATATTATTGAATCCGCCGAATTCCTCCCGGTACGCTATTATCCTCCCTGCAAGCACCTCACCTATGCCGGGGAGAGTGATTAGTTGCGAGGAATCGGCTGTGTTGATATTAATTCTGCCGTCTACTTCCGGCTGTGCCGCCGATTCATCAGCCCCTACGCCCCCGGTCAAAGAGGGCGAGGAACTTGTGCTGCCGATTTCCCCTGCATAGGGCAGAGGGGCCAGCTCAAACACCGCACCGCCTTTGCCCTTGCCCGAAAAGAAGCCCAGAACAAAAGCCGTGAGAGTAACAGCGGCCAGAATAAAGGCAAGCTCAGTCTTAAAAATGGTTATATGAGCCTTTTTTCTATCTCTATTATGCACAAATCTATTCCCCTCTGCGATTATCGGTTGATTTTTATGCAGAATTTCGATATAATACTTTAAAGAAATATATGTTAATTGCTCTTTCGACCAATTATTTCGGCGGCTGTGGCTGCCTTTCATTTTTTGACCATTGTAACATATTTCGCGGGAGATTAATATGAAAAAGTCAAAAATTTTTACTTCACTGCTCTTGATTATTACAATATTTTTGTCTGTTAATGTAAACGCCCGGGCCTTGATGGACCCGGACATCCAGGCAAAGGCAGTTTTGCTGGTCAACTCCGACACCGGAGAGGTTTATTATTCAAAAAATCCGGATGGGCTTGTATATCCCGCAAGCACCACAAAGATAATGACCTGCCTGCTGGCAATCGAGGCCTACGAGCGCGGTGAGATAGCTCTTGACGAACCGATTATGGCCTCCTACACCTCACATAATGACCTGTCACTTGACGGGAGCACCCAGAATATAATCCCCTCGGAAATAATGCCGTTTAAGGACCTTTTATATTGCTCGCTTGTGGCCTCAGCGAACGAGGCTGGCAACATACTCGGGGAGCGCGTAGCAGGCGGAGATATTTATGATTTTATAGATATGATGAACGAGAGGGCCGAGGAACTGGGGTGTACGGGCACGCACTTTTCCAATACGCACGGACTGCACAATCCAAACCACTACACGACCGCCCGCGATTTATATCTGATTGTAGAAGAGGCTCTCAAGCACCCTCTTTTCGTTGATATATGCAATACCGTTTCAATTGAAATACCACCTACGAATATATCCGATACGAGGTATTTGACTACCACCAATCATCTCATATCGCCATACAAAGTAAGCTATTATTATCCCTATGCCTCAGGAGTGAAAACCGGCCACACCGACGAATCCGGCCGCTGTCTTGTTTCTACAGCCTCAAAGGACGGTATAAACCTAATCGCCATTGTAATGGGGGCTTCCACGTTTACGGACAGCGAGGGCATTGTTTACAACGCCAGCTTCACTGAGACAAAGCGTCTTTACGAATGGGCCTTCAGCAGCTACTCAAACCGCCTGCTTGTCAGCACGGACGAGCTGGTTAGGGAGGTCGCGATAAAGCTTGGAAGCGGCGTGGATTCAATTATAGTGAGGCCCGAGGAAAATATATCCGCCCTCCTGCCCGCCGACGTTGAGGATAGCGACATCACGCGGGAGATAGTTATATACAATGAGAGGGATGGCGTTCACCTCAACGCACCCATATCCGCAGGACAGGTGATAGGCGAAATCACCGTGAGCTATGAAGGCAAGATACTTGGCACCACAAAGCTTGTGTCGATTTCGTCCGTAGACCAGTCCAGATACGAGTATGTAAAAAGTATCATTTTCGACTCTTTCAAAAAACCCATTGCAAAAGTAATAGTGGCCGTTGTAATTATAGCCATTATCCTCTATATCTTCTTCATGATAAACGGCAGGAAAAGAAGGCGACGCAGGTATAACAAAACCGTTAGCAAAAATTATATCGGAAGGCGACGCAGATAGAAGCTATATAATCTGCCCCCGCGCTATGTGCGCGGGGGCAGATTTCATTGTACTAAGCATAAATGCCCGCGGGGCCGGAAGGTTATGTATCAGTTGTCTCTGACCAGGTCCCCAAGCTTTGCCAGGGCGAGCCACATTCCAATATGGAAGAATATTTTAACAAGTATCTTTTTTAGTTTTGCTATTGTTTCCTCCCCACACTCACGCGCCTCGTCAAGCTCCCAGGCGACATAGTTATATATCTCATAGAAAAGCTCTTTAAATTCGTACTCGCCTTCCGCAACCGTCATGCCCATTAATCCGTAGGCGAGTTCATCCAGCTCCCTTATCGGCTTGAGCTCCTTGCACATGGTATAAAGGCCCTTTGACATTAAACTGTCACGGGTGTAATACCAAAAAAATGTGCCAATCATTCCGCCGAAAAACGAGACGAACAAATGCCTGTAAAGCTCATCTCCCATCATGCCTATTTTATCAATTTCTTCTGTTGCCAACGGGATAAATGTGGAGTTCTGAAGGTATAGCTCGGGGATGAAGGGAAAATCACCGGTAACATATCCTCTTTCTGCGGTGTATCCTGATATCCCTTTTATTACCCTTTTGTGAAAATCCATAAGGTAGCGGCTGTCATTTGTCATTATCACCCCTCCTGTTCAGACATATTTGACTTTGTTCCTTATAGCATTATAGTACTAATTGACAAAAAAGGCAACAAAAAAGCCGCCCGATTTGGTAAGTAAGGCGGCTTTTTATTTTATGTATTTTTATTAACCCCGCTATTCTTTCTCTGAAGCTGCAATCGGTCGGCTATCATTGCGATAAATTCGCTGTTTGTGGGCTTGCCCTTTATATTAGAAACCGTATAACCGAAGAATTTCTGAAGTATTTCTATATCCCCTCTATCCCAGGCAACCTCAATTGCATGGCGGATTGCACGCTCTACCCTCGAGGGCGTAGTATCAAAGGTTTTGGCAACCTCCGGATAGAGGACCTTTGTCACGGCGTTTATCATCTCCATGTTGTTGACAGAGAGAATAATGGCTTCACGCAGATACTGGTAGCCCTTAATGTGGGCGGGAACACCTATTTCGTGTATTACCTCAGTCACCAGACTCTCCAGGCTTTTCTCGCGCTGTGCCCTCTGGGTCCTTTGCTCAATGTGCGGCCTTCCCCTGCTTGTAATCTGCCTGATTCTGCTGAAAAGGGAGTCCATGTCGCAGGGCTTAGCCATAAAATAGCTTGCTCCCAGCGATGCCGCTTCCGCCACAACATGCTCATTAGAAAAGTTTGATGTAATGATTACCGAAGGACGGCGCTGCATCCTGTTTAAACGTTCAAGCACGCTCAGACCGTCTATTTTCGGTAATACCACGTCAATAAGAAGGATGTCCAGATCCATCTCCGCTACCATTTGGACCGCATCCTCTCCATTGGATGCCTTTCCTACCAGCTTTAAATCCTCTTCGGATTTTATCCTATCGCTCAAAAGCTTGTAGAAATCTTCTCCGGAATCTGCAATGAGAATTTTGGTTTTGTTGCCCATTTAAAAATTCCTCCGTTTTTACCGGCGTGCGCTCAACGCCTAAATTTACACTCACGGTGGTTAAACCTATCTCTTTTATCAGTCCCGGCAAATCCGCTTTACCCACTATGACTGTTTTAGCTTCACCAGAGTTGCATTGCCTATAATTTACCATATCAAGACAGACTTTGCAATATTATTTTGGTAAATAATAGAAAAATTTTCCTCTTTATGATTTGAGTGCGTTTAAAAGCATTTGTTCTTGCATTTAATGCATGGAAAAAGTCTAATTCTTTCCGCCTGTGTACTGCATTCGACAGCGTTAAGCAATTTGTCAACTCAATCCTGAAGAGGTATTTCAAAATGAATTTGGCTTCCAAACGCGGTTACTTAAATCAGAATATCGCGCGCACCCGGGTGGGCGCGCGCGATATTTTGTTAATCTATCAGGCAGCCATTTTGCTTCCCTCTGTCATATAAGCCCTCTCCAGCATCTTTCCTATGGTAATACCATAGCCCTTGGTCGGGTCATTTACCAAAACATGGGTAACAGCTCCTACAAGTTTACCGTTTTGTATAATGGGACTGCCGCTCATGCCCTGTACTATTCCGCCGGTTTTCGCCAGAAGTCTGTCGTCCGTTACGGTAATAAGCATGCTCCGCTCCCCATTGTTGGGAAATACCCTGCTTATCTGGATTTTATATTCTTCCACGCTGCTGTCGCTGAGATTGGAGAGTATCACCGCCTCCCCTACCCTTAGTTCCTTGTCCGAGGCCACCGGAATGGGTCTGTTTTTAGTAATCACCCGTTCCGCTATTCCAAACACACCGAAGTCTGTATTTGCATACAGCTTACCCATTACATGTTCCGGGTTCAGATTACCCTGAATCTGCCCGGGCGCTCCGCTGCGACCCTTTACTATTGAAGTGACCTTTGCCTCTATAAGATCCCCGCTTCTGAGGGGCATATGAATCTTAGTGTCCACATCGCTTACCGCATGGCCCAGAAGACCGAACACGCCCGTTTTAGGGTCAATAAAGGTCATCGTACCCATGCCTGCTATCCCGTCTCGGAGCCATACACCCATCTCATAGCTCCCCGCTATACTCAGTTGCGGCTTTACAGCAAATTGAAGAGTCTTCCCGTCTCTTTCAACACGCACTGAAACTTTTTCTCCGTCGCAGTTCTTGATGACCTTTTTAAAATCCTCAATACAATTAATATCATCCGAGCCTACATTTTTTATAATATCACCGCTGAGCAGCCCCGCCTCGGCCGCAGGATTCACCTTTCCTGACTTGGTTTCCACTTCGCTGAGCGACACTATCATAACCCCGTCGCTCTTGACGGAAAGACCCACCGTCATACCCGAGGGTATCAGCTCCGTCGACATATAATCATCCTTCGTGGCCTTAGCCCCTGCCGAAGTCAAACAAAAAATAATAGCTATTGTGGCTACGGCCCTTTTTGCGGCCGGACATCTTATATGACCCATATCCTTTTTCTCCTTCCGGATACGGAGAAAATTTGAAATTTCAAATTCTTCCCTCCTTTTGCACTTTCCGCGCCTTAGTAATATGGCTGTTTACGAAAAAAACAAACGCTCTTAAAAGGGAAAGATAATGGCGTTTTTTCCTTAACGTTTTTTACATTCGACCTGTATTTTTGCTTTTCAGAGGTCGCACTATGTATTTTTTTACGTTCGTGGAACATTTTTTATCTCGCAAATCATATTATATGAGATAGGGAGGTTTTAATAAAAAATTAAATCAAAATCAAATCGGCAGCACGGTGCAGGCTATTATCTTCCTCTTTTGCGGGGTTTGCCTTATTGTGCCCGGATTTAATGGAGGTGTATATGGAAACTTTAAGAATTGGCGCGCAGGGACCATACGTTTCGATGCTCCAGCTGGCTTTAATGCGCAGCGGGTTTTTAAACGAAGAGCCGGACGGGATTTTCGGGCCGAGGACGCAGAGCGCCGTCCTGGCCTTTCAGAGAGCGAATAATCTGACCGCGGACGGTATTGTTGGGGCAAGGACATGGTCGGCGCTCTCGCCCTATCTTCTCGGCTATATTCTGATTACCGTGCAACGCGGCGACACCTTTTACAGGCTCGCCCAGAGATTCGGTACCTCTGTGGACGCAATCTCAGTTGCAAATCCCGGCTTCGACTCATCAAACCTCAGGATAGGCAGCAGGCTTGTTGTCCCCTTGAATTTCCCGGTCGTGCCGACAAATATTCCCTTTACCTACACGCTTCTGGATTTTACAGTCAGGGGCCTGAAGGCGCGCTATCCGTTTATCGAAACGGGAAGCATCGGAAGCAGCGTAATGGGCAAGCAGCTGTACTATCTGAGGCTTGGCAGAGGTGCAAATCAGGTGTTTTATAACGCCTCTCACCATGCTAACGAGTGGATAACAACGCCCGTTTTGATGAAATTTTTTGAAGATTATGCCGAAGCCGTGGCAACCGGTGGCAGTATCTTCGGTGCCGAGGCCGATTCGCTTATCAGGCAGACCTCGCTTTACATAGTGCCCATGGTAAACCCCGACGGCGTGGACCTTGTCACCGGGGCAATGCCCAGAAGCTCCCCATATTACATGAGGGCTCTGCGAATATCGGGAAACTACCCCAATATCCCCTTTCCGAGCGGCTGGCAGGCTAATATACTCGGCACGGACCTGAATCTCCAGTACCCCGCGGGCTGGGAACAGGCCAGGGAAATTAAATTTGCTGAGGGCTTTACATCTCCCGCCCCTGAAAGCTTCGTCGGAACAGCCCCTCTCTCGGCCCCCGAGAGCGCGGCAGTCTATCAGTTCACGAGAGCCAATAACTTTTCCATAGTCTTGGCCTATCACACACAGGGGAAGGTAATATTCTGGAAGTTCCTCGACATAGAGCCCCCCTTTGGGCGGCAGATAGCCGAGCAGTTTTCAAGCGTCAGCGGCTATGAGGTTTCTGAAACGCCGTATGAATCGAGCTACGCGGGCTATAAGGACTGGTTTATTTTGCAGTATAATCGGCCGGGCTACACCATCGAGGCCGGGCAGGGTGTAAATCCGCTACCGATATCGCAGTTTGATGAGATTTACAGGGACAATCTCGGCATTTTGACCCTGGGACTGACAGCAACAACTTAGCTAATGCTCTCTGCTCCATTAACAAAAAAACACCCGAGTCGGGCTATCGCCTGACTCGGGCCTTTGCTTTATGTTATTAATTATGTCTATATTACTCGGAAAAATTTGAGGAGATCAGCTCCACAAGTGTGTTTACAGCTTCTTTTTCATCGGAACCGTCGGCTATAATGCTTATCTTGCTGCCCTTTACTATTCCGAGTGACAGGACGCCAAGCAGACTTTTGGCATTTACCCTGCGCTCCTCCTTCTCTATCCAGATACTGCTTTTGAATTCATTTGCCTTCTGTATGAAGAAAGTAGCCGGTCTTGCGTGCAGCCCCACCTGATTGTTTACAACAGTCTCCTTAATATACATAGAAGCCACTCCTTTTCGTCCCGTTTTGAATTCTGATCTTCATTAATATTTTACCAAACCGAATCGGTAACGTCAACATGTTTTTCCCTTCGGCCATTATTTGAGCTGCGCTATCGTAACTCCGCTCTCGCCCTCTCCGTATACCCCGAGCCTGAAGGACTTAACCTGGCGGTTTTTCCGGAGGCTGGCCTGAATTGCCGCCCTGAGCGCACCTGTGCCCTTGCCGTGTATTATCCTCACGGTCTCAAGCCTCCCCAAGACTGCCGAATCAATAAACATCTCAACGGCGCTGACCGCCTCGTCGCTCATCATTCCCCTTACGTCGATTTCAGGCTTTGCCGCCTCGGTGCGCAGCTTTGCCTCCGATTTTGCAATTATTCTTTTTGCTGATTTAATAGTCTCGCCTTCCAGGAGTCTAACCTCATCCTCGCGTGCGGTAATCTTCATTATGCCCGCCTTTAGCGTCAGTACCCGGTCCGGGGATACGCTCTCCACCACGGCCTTCGTACCAATGCTGAGTATCTCAACGGTATCGCCCGCTTTGACCGGCCTTGATGAGGGCGCCGGTGCTTCTTTTTCAGATGTCCGACGCATACTGTCCTGTGCTTTGTTGATTTTACGCATTATTTCAGAGCCGGTGGTGTTGACCTCCTGCCAGTTTTCCTTAGCGCTCTCACGGCGGATACGGCTTAGCTCGTCGAAAACCTCGTCTGCTGTTCTGCGGGCCTCCTCAAGTATACTGTCGGCCTCGCGCCTAGCGATTTTTGCGGCCTTTTCCTTCTCCCGCTCGATAAGCTTTCTGTATTCTGCCGCCTTTTTCTCATCCTCCTCGGCCTTGAGGAGGAGTTTTTTAATCTCCAGTTGCTCCTTCTCCATCCTCTGGCGGCGCTCATCAAGCTCCGAGAGCACCTTTTCAAAATCGGCACTGCCGCTGTCTAGCCTGCTCTCCGCATCAGCTATTATTGCCCTGGGCAGGCCAAGTCGCTCCGAGATGGCAAAGGCGTTGGACTTGCCCGGGATGCCCGTGACAAGCCTGTAGGTCGGACGCAAGGTTTCAACATCGAATTCGCAGGATGCGTTCATAACCCCCGGCGTTGAGGTTCCGTAAATTTTAAGCTCCGCATAGTGCGTCGTGGCTGCAATTTTCGCGCCGCGGGAGCGGGCGTATTCAATAATAGCTATCGCCAAAGCCGCGCCCTCCACAGGGTCCGTTCCCGCGCCCAGTTCGTCGAATAGCAGGAGCGTATTTTCTTCGGCTTCCTCCAGTATTTGAACGATATTGGTCATATGGGATGAAAAGGTAGAGAGCGACTGCTCTATGCTCTGCTCGTCACCTATGTCCGCCATAATCTTCTCAAATATACAGACCCTACTGCCGTCGTCTACCGGGATGTGCAGGCCGCACTGGGCCATAAGGCACAAAAGCCCCAGGGTTTTAAGGCTGACGGTCTTGCCGCCGGTGTTCGGTCCGGTAATCACAAGGGTATCATAGTCACCGCCGAGCGCGATGTCGATGGGCACAGCGGATTTTTGGGGCAGGAGCGGATGCCTTGCGCGCCTCAGAACAAGGCCGCCCTTATCCGAAACCTCGGGCTCCGAGCAGTTTAGCTTATATGACAGCTTCGCCCTGGCGAAAATCAGGTCGAGCTCGACAAGGATAGAAAAGTCCGAGCCGATATTCTCCCTGTATGCCGCCGCCTCAGCCGACAGCGCCATAAGAATCCGCTCTATCTCCTTTTCTTCCTTGGCCTGCAACTCCCTGATTTCGTTATTGGCCTTAACCGCCTGCATCGGCTCGATAAAAAGTGTCGCTCCGCTGGCTGAAATATCGTGCACCAGACCGGGCACGGAGTTTTTGTGCTCGGCTTTCACGGGCACGACATAGCGGTCTGAGCGCATCGTTATAATGGGGTCCTGCAGCGCCTTTGAATAGCTTGGCGAGGATATTATCTTCTGCAGTGCTTCGCGAACACGTGCACTTGCTGCACGCATATGCCGGCGTATTGCCGCAAGCTCACTGCTTGCCGCATCGGCTATCTCATCCTCTCCGGTAATTGAATTTGTAATAGTTTCCTCAAGATACTTATTCCCGCGCAGGGAGGCAAACAGGCCCGCAAGGCTCGTCCCTTCCGCAGCGGAATAGGATTTGACCGTACGGGCAGCGCGCAGAACGCCGGCTATATCCAGAAGCTCTCTTGTGCTTAGCATACCGCCCCGCTGAGCCCTTACGAGGGCGCCGCTGACATCCTTCACCCCGTAAAACGAGGGATTTCCGTTTATCGCTATCAAAGCTTTGGCGTCGGAGGTCTCCTTCAGGCGGTCAGCTATCTCATATATGTTCGCTGAGGGCCGAAGCGCCACGGCGCGCTCCTTAGCACTCTCACTCACCGCCTCAGCGCACAGCATTTCCAGCACAGCGGGCAGCTCCAGCGTGTTTAATGATTTTTCATGAAACTCCATTGTGTTCTCCTAATATGTTCAGGTTCTTATAAAATTCAAGCGTCTTGAAGCCGCGCTCAAGCTGAGAAAGAATATATGCCTCTGCGATGTCTGCAAGGCGCTTTGCGGCGGCGGCGCCCAGTCTGAAGGAAAACAGCTTTTTTGGCTCCGCACTTACAATATACCTCAGGGCGCTCAGCGAGCCGGGGCAAAGCGGCATCGAGCGCTCCCCGTCCTCGGCACACTTCGGGCAGTGTATTCCTCCGCTTTGCAGGCCGAACATCATACCTTCCAAATCCTCTGAGCTGCACTTTACACAGGTATCCAGCTCAGGCTCGTAGCCTGAAAGACAAATAAGGCGTATTTCAAAAGCGGCCTTAATCAGCTCTTTCGCGTATGTTTTTTTGCCGAGGGCATAAAGGCTGTTGAGGCCGAGACTCAAAATCTCAGGGTTTGGCTGATCCTCATCCGTGACAGCCTCCAAAAGCTCTGCAAAATACGAACCCAAGGCCAGCAGCTCTATATCACCCCTGATGGCGGGGAAAAGCTCTATTGTATTTGCCTCGTTCAGGGACCAGCGTCCTTTGTAGCAAAACAAAGTCATCTCCGAATAGGCAAGCAGCTGGGAGGCCGCACCTATGCGGCTGCCCTTGCGCCTTGTGCCCCTTGCCGATACGGACACCTTGCCGTCCGACTCGGTCAGAACGGTCAGCATCTTATCGGCCTCTTTATAATTTGTCTCGCGTAGCACCAGGCCTTTTGTGATTTTGAACATATGTATTCTCCACTTGGTGTCATGCCCGGAGAGTAACTTACCCTCCGGGCATGTGATTTTTGGGAAGCGTACATACAGCCGCAGTCAGCGCTCTGAGAGCAGCCTGTACAGTAGGTAGAAGCGAGGGTCACCGGTCTTTGCAAACAAGTTCCATATAGCAGCAATGTTCATAGTCCTTACCTCCGCTGCTCATAGCTTGTCTTGTTTCAGACTATACTATACGGGTAATTTTTAGTCCCTCTCTCAGAAATGCTCAGCCGTCGTAGCCAAAATTTCTCAGTTGCACATTGCTGTCGCGCCAGTTTTCCTTCACCTTTACCCAGGTCTGCAAGAATACCTTTGTGCCCATAAAAGCCTCAATATCACGTCTTGCAAGCTCTCCAATTTTTTTCAGCATGGCACCGTTTCTGCCTATTATTATGCCCTTATGAGCACGCTTATCACAAAAAATCGTCACATCGAGGTCGATTATTTCGTTGTCGCGCTCGGAAAACCTTGTAACTTCAACCGCGGTGCCGTGCGGCACCTCCTTGTCGAGGCACATAAGCAGCTTCTCCCGGATTATCTCGGCGCAGACCTGTTTTTCGGGCTGATCAGTGACCATGCCTTCCGGGAAAAGGGGTTGCCCCTCGGTTGCGTACTTGACAAGGATGGAGAGCAGATAGTCCACCCCATCGCCCTTTCTGGCGGAAATCGGTATTATCTCGTCAAATTCGTGGGCCTCGCTATAGGTCTTTATTACCGCCAAAAGCTCCTCCTTGGGGACAGTGTCCACCTTGTTTATGACCAGCACAGAGGGTATTCCGGTGTTCTTTATCCGCTTAATAAGCTCCTGCTCCTGCTTTCCGATATTATCTATCGGTTCCACAACCAGCATAACGGCGTCAACGCCCGAAATGCTCTCGTTTACGACCCTGACCATGTAGTCGCCTAGTCTCGAGCGCGGTGAGTGGAAGCCCGGCGTGTCCATAAAGACAAGCTGGGTGTCGCCGCGATTTAGCACCGCGTATATCCGGTTTCTGGTGGTCTGCGGCTTATTGGTCACTATGGCAATCTTCTCGCCGACTATTGCATTGGCAAGCGTCGATTTGCCGACATTCGGCCTTCCGACTATTGTGATAATACCAGACTTCGTAATAGTCTTATTCATTGTCGTTTATACCTATTTTCCTAATTATTTCCTTTTCCTGACGGCGCATTCTGGCCTTCTCCTCACCCTCATCCTTGTGGTCATAGCCCAACAGATGCAGGGTGGCGTGTATTATTAGATAGGCCATTTCGCGCTGACTGCTGTGACCGAATTTCTTGGCCTGTGCCAATACTCTGTCAAGCGAAAGAACTATGTCCCCCAGAAAAATCCGCCCGGTCTCAGGGTCTGCGTAGCTCTCATCCGCCTTGAAGTGCCCGGGCCTGAACTCAAACATCGGAAAGGACAGTACGTCGGTGGGCTTGTCTACTCCCCTTGTTTGACTGTTTATGGACTGTATCTCCCTGTCGCTTGTTATAATCACGTTAACCTCACAAGGATAATCCACGCCCTCGACAGCGAGCGCCGCCTTCACGCAGCGCCGCACCAACAGCGTCACGCTCTCGACCTCTTTGCTACGCTGTTTTCTTGTAACGTAGATCCTGTGCTTTACCTGCTTTCTCATTTGCTTAATCTCCTGTGTTTTGCGGGAATCTCTGCTTTTATTCCGTTTTCGTATGCCTCTATTATCCTCTGTACCAGCCTGTGTCGGACAACGTCCTCGGCGGTCAGATTGCATATGGCAATGTCATCAATATCCCTTAATATTTTTACTACCTCTTTGAGGCCGCTCGCCTTGTCCTTGGGCAAATCAATCTGTGTCACGTCTCCGGTTATCACAATTTTTGAACCGAAGCCAAGGCGTGTGAGGAACATTTTCATCTGCTCCCTTGAGGTGTTTTGCGCCTCATCAAGTATAATAAACGAATCGTCAAGTGTCCTGCCGCGCATATATGCCAGGGGCGCGACCTCTATATTGCCTCTCTCTAAATATTTCGCATATGTCTCCGCACCGAGCATGTCAAAGAGCGCGTCGTACAAAGGACGCAGATAGGGGTCGACCTTGTTTTGAAGGTCGCCCGGCAAAAATCCCAGCTTCTCTCCGGCCTCTACGGCGGGGCGCGTAAGTATTATGCGGTTTACCCGCTTTTCTCTGAAGGCGGCTACCGCAGCGGCCACGGCGAGATAGGTCTTGCCGGTGCCGGCTGGGCCGACCCCTATGGTTATGGTGTTATTCACTATGGCTTCAACGTATTTTTTCTGTCCCAGGGTCTTGGCCTTTATGGGCTTGCCCTTTGCCGTGACGCATACGACGTCGCGCGCAAGCTCCGATATTCTGTCGGCCTTGCCGTCGAGGACCATTTTAATAATATAGTGCACGCTCTGCGAGTCTATGTTCTCGCCCTTGGCGGCTAAGGACAGCAGCCCCTCGATAGCGCGCTCTGCGTACATGACCTGTTCCGGCTCTCCGGATATTTTCAGCTCGGAGTCCCTGTCCGTGACATGGACCCCGAGCTCTGTTTCTATAATTCTCAAATTCTCATCGAAGGAGCCGAACACGCTGATTATGTGCTCCATCCTGTCCACATTCATGGTTTTATCCAGCATCTACACCTTTTTTCCTTTCTCAGGGCAGCTCTTGTATCTTCCCAATCTGCTCGATACATTCGGCACTTATTGTGACTTTAATAATATTTTCTGACACATCAGTCTTATAGCTGACCGAAACCTTCTCCCCATCGCCGACCAGCTCGTCAAGGCGCTGAGCCAGGCACGCCTTAAGTATCTGCTCCGCCTCTGAGACTTCCATGGTTTCTTCTTCCGACTCGTACTCCTCGTATACCTCAGTTACTATCCTCACAGGGAGGTGATATCCGCCGGGCAGCACAACTGGTGAGTTTTTTATTATTTTATCACAAAATACGTCTGAAAATCCAGTACTTAAATACAAATTTATTCGTTTGCCAAACAGAATAACCGCTCTTTTTTTATCTGTTGCCCCGGTATATTGCTTTGACTTATAGTTAAGGGGCATTTCATATGTAAAATCATACCAGGTTCGGGCATATATGTCTGCCATTGCATGAACTATCCTATCACCCGAATTGAGACTGGACAGCTCAGCACCCACTAAGACGTCACCCACCGCCACCGTATCGCCTATGTTGACCGCTGGAAGGCCCCTGTAAACATTCATTTTGGTAATGACTCCGTTCTTTGACGCGATGACTATTGTCGGTGTCTTCTCGTCCACAATATCCGGCTTCGGTATGCGCTCGCGGACTATCACCTCGGCTTTTGTGCCGCTTATGTTTACCGTCAGCCAGGACAGTTCCTCTATTTTTGCCAGGGCTCTGCTCCTTATGTCCTGCTGGTCTATCGACAGCCCGAAGGTGCCAATACGCACCCCGAGCTCATCGAGAACCGAGAGTATTTCGTTGTCCGCAACCGTTTCATTGCCCGATATTTCAATCTCCCATACGAAAAGAGAGAGGGCGGTAACCGCGATAAGGCAGAGTATCATCCCCGCAAAAAGCGCCCAGCGGCGGCGCAGACCATAGAGGAAGTGTGGCAATCCCGATTTCCTCAGAATTTTGACTTCACAGTCCGTACCTGAAGCTAAGCGCTCTATATCCGCAGCCGCCTTCAGGGGTATGCTAAGCTCCGCCCTGCCGTCCTTGTGCTTTCTGAATTTCCAGAACTCTATGCCCCTTACGGCAAGGGTGTTTATAAACTGCTCGGGGAATTGTCCCCTTATCTCCAACCTAGCGCTGCCGCGCAGAAGGTTCGTGACCTTGTTCATTTTATCTCCCGCCTTAAGTTTCAAAGTCAATTCCGAAGAAGCTGCCGCTTATGAGCAGCTCGTCGGCTGTCATTGCCCGAATTTCAAGTCCTTCTCCGCGTATGTGGACAACGCTTTTCAGGGTGTTCACCGAAATGAGCTCCCTGCTGTATTCCAAAACTCCTCTGTGCCTCTCTATAAGAACCTGGCGCCCTCCTGATATTTCTATCCGGGGCATATTTGACACTACGCCGCCAGGCAAATCAAAGTATTCCGACGCCCGCTCAGCCAAGCTTTCCCTGCGCCTCGATTTCAACCGCATCGCCTCCTTAATGGATTTTATGCTCGGACTAGCAAAAAAATTGCTTTGGCGCATAAAAATAAAAAGAAACGGAGGTGGCTGTTATATGTACAGACTGATTTCTAACAGAAGGCTTTCCCGGGGCACCGTACTTTTGGCGCTCGCCCTCTCTATGTTCGCGCTCATATACTATTCCGATACATCGGCCGCCGCAGCAAAGGAGGGCCTTGAGCTGTGCTTCAATGTAATAATCCCCTCCCTGTTTCCCTTCTTTGTGATGTCCTCCCTTGTAGTGGAGCTGGGCTTCGCTGAAAAGCTGGGTCGGCTTTTCGAGCCCATTATGCGCCCTCTTTTCAACGTCAGCGGAGTGTGCGCCGCTGCCTTCGTGCTGGGCTTTATCGGTGGCTATCCTGTCGGTGCGAAGACGGCCATTGCCCTATACAAAAACGGCAGCATAGGTAAAAGCGAGGCCGAGCGCCTTTTAAGCTTCTGCAACAACTCCGGGCCAGCCTTTATTTTCGGCGTGGTCGGGGCGGGTATATTCTCAAGCAGTCTTGTCGGGCTGCTGCTCTACTGCGTACACATGCTCGCATCGGTGATTGTCGGAATAATCTTCAGAGGATGGGGTAAAACCAGCGCAAAAAAATCCTCCGCAAGAAGAGTAAGGGTCACTGCTGTAAGCTATTCCACAGCCTTTACTCAGTCCGTCACAGGCTCCTTTTCTTCTATGCTCAACATCTGCGCCTTCGTTGTTCTTTTTACAGTTATAATAAAGCTGCTTTTTGCCGCCGGAATAATTTCCTGGCTGGCAGGGGCCTTAGAGACCCTGCTTGCGCCTATTGGGATAGATCAAATCTGGTGCGAGCGCGTATTGATAGGTATCATAGAGCTGACCTCCGGAGTGTGGAGCCTTCAGTCAGCCGCGGTGCGCCTTGGAAGCGCGATGGCAATGGCTGCCTTTATGCTCGGCTGGGCGGGCCTTTCCATACACTGCCAGGTGCTCTCATTTGTCAGCGGCTCCGGACTTTCGGTAAAAAGCTATATTCTCGGAAAGCTGCTGCACGGCGTTTTTTCCGCTGTGCTTATAGGTGCGGCCACAAAGCTCTTTTCCCTCCGCGCTCCCGTAGCCTCATATCTTGCCGGACAGGTGGAGAGTATAGCTTCCCTAGACTTTAAAACCGCACTTCGAATCTCCTCTGTGTTTGCATTTATTATTCTTTTGTCATTTTCTATACTATCAATAGTAATTTGCAGAAAAAAATATAGAACCCTGAATAAAAATAGTGTATAATGTCATTGAGTGGATATTAATACGGACTTAGTTTTCCCGCCATGCGTGGCGAGATTTCAAGCAGAGTCTTTTTTAAAAGAAGTAGATCTTTTGACAGGCTCTAGACAGCATATGTCGCGACCGCCTCGCCCCTTGCAGGGCAACCGGCGGCGATGGATTTAAATCATCGAATTTATGAAATATATCTTTACTACATATGATAAAGAGAGGTGCGCTATGTCCGGGAAGCTGTTTCGCAAGGATATCGAGCCCTGCTGCGCCTATTGCTGCCACGGCTCCGATATTGGCGAAGGTGAAATGGTCTGCATAAAGAAGGGAATCGTAAGGAGTGACGGTGCCTGCTCAAAGTTTAGCTATGACCCCTTCAAACGCCGTCCGCCGGAGCCTAAAAAGCTGGATTTGAAAAACACTCTTTCAGATGAGGATTTCGTTTTTTAGAGCCGGTTTTAAAATGCAAGAATGTATTGCTTTTCATATACAAAGATGGTATGATTCTTGGATAAAATGCATTTAATACTTTTTTTGGAGTTGATTTTTTAGATGCCTGACGACAGTATACCCCAATGTATTTTGATTCTAGTGTTCATGCTTCTCTCCGCCTTCTTTTCAGCGACTGAAACAGCCTTTTCCTACGCCAATAAAATTAGGATGAAACGCAAAGCGGAGGAGGGCAGCAGGGGCGCCGCCCGTGTTGTCCATATTATCAACAACTTTGATAAGACCCTTACCACAATTCTTATAGGAAACAACGCTTGCAACATAGGGGCATCGGTTCTTGCCACCAGTCTGGCTGTTAAAATCTGGGGTCCGGTTGCCTCCATTATTGTTACGATCGTTCTCACCGTTCTTATCTTCCTGTTTTCCGAGACGATTCCGAAGAATATCGGCAAGGCCAACAGTGATGTGTTAGCTATCTATGCTTCCCTGCCAATTTACGCTCTGCTTATCGTACTTACGCCCTTCACCCTGTTTTTTTCCCGGCTCGGCAACCTCGTCAAAAAGCTGCTTATAAAGGACGAGGCCGCCCCCTCGCTCACTGAGGACGAGTTCCAGACTATCATTGAGAACATCGAGGAGGAGGGTCTGATAGAGCGTGAGGAAAGCGAGCTTATAAAATCCGCGGTCGTCTTTTCAGACACAAGCGCCGGGAGCATTATGCTGCCGCTCTCCAAGATGGTCGCAATAGAGATAAACGAGGACCGGGAGACGGTCCGGGAAAAGCTTCTGTCTGAAAAATACTCCCGTATTCCGGTCTATCTCGGCACCCCTGAAAAAATAGTTGGTATTTTGCATTCAAAGGATTATTTACTGGGAATACTGCACGGCAAGCCCCTCAAGCTCAAATCCGCAATCACCCCTCCGTACTACATCCACCCCGATATGAAGCTTGACGCTCTTTTTGAGGGTCTGGGTCGGAGGAGGACTCACATTGCGATAGTTACGGACGAGCTGGGCAGGGCGCTTGGCTTTGTCACGATGGAGGACGTGCTCGAAGAGCTTTTTGGTGAAATATACGACGAAGACGACGTGCCGATAGTGCCTTCTCTCGGAAAGGAGGCGCCGACATGTTAGCTTATTACTGGCCGTATCTTTTGCTGATGCTTATTTTGGTTTCCTGCTCATCATTTTTCTCTGTGGCAGAGACGGCCTTTGCCGCCTCAAACAAGCTGCGCATCAAGCGTGCGGCTCTTGACGGAGACAAGCGCGCTGTGCTGGCAGATTATATATCAGAGAATTTTCCGCGCTTCCTCGCGACGGTTTTAATAGGAAACAATCTCGCCAATATCGCGTTTTCGTCGGTAGCCACCATAGTGTCCGACGGTCTTTTTCCGAACCATGCAGAGCTTATAGCCGGCGTGGGAGCAACAGTGCTCATCCTTATTTTCGGCGATATCCTGCCAAAGATCCTGGCCTATGAGCGCCCGGACCCGATAGTGTACCGCACGGCTAAGCCGGTGCGCTTCACCATGGCTTTATTTGCCCCCGTAACAGCCGCGGTTAACGCCTTTGTGAGCTGGCTCTCCCCCCTCTGGACACCCAAAAACGCCGAGCCCTCTGTCACGGATGAGGAGCTTGTGCACATACTCGAATCCATAGAGGATGAGGGCATCTTTACCGAGCGTGAGGGCGACCTTATACGCTCCGCCATTGAGTTTTCCGACGTGACGGCCAGGGAAATACTCACTCCCCGCGTCGACGTGGCGGCCTTTAACATAGAAAACGACATCTCTGAGATTCTAAACGACAGCGAATTTCTAAGCTACTCCCGAATACCCGTCTACGAGGACAGCATCGACAATATAATAGGTGTTCTCTCTACCAAAAAGCTAATTAAGGCGGTCATTTCCGGCGGCGAGGTCAATATAAGAGAAATGCTGACGCCCGCTGTTTTTGTCCACATGACGCGTAACATCTCATCAATTCTCAAGGAATTCCGCGACACCCAGCTGCAAATGGCTGTGGTCATTGACGAATTTGGAGGCACTATGGGCATCCTCACTCTTGAGGACATCATGGAGGAGATTGTAGGCGAGATATTTGACGAGAGTGATGATGTGGAGGAGGACATTGTAAAGCTAAGCGAGGACAGCTTCGAGGTTGCCGGCGGAATGAACATCCATGATATGTTCGATATTCTGGACCTCAACTTCAGAGGCTTCGACAGCGAATATACGACTGTCGGAGGCTGGGCCGTTGAAATGCTCGACCGCTTCCCTGTCCCGGGCGACAAATTTGATTACGAAAACCTCACGATTACCATCCTCGCGGCCGAGTCTATGCGGGTTGAAAAGCTGCGTGTAGATATAGTAAACAATGAGAAAATCGGCGAGGATTGAGTCCGAATAGTTTTAGGGACCCGCATCGGTCTCCCGGTGCGGGTTCTCTTATACTCGCATTTTCTCTTATATATAAACCCTTTTATCCGAAATATTTCCAACACCAATGCCCTTGGCTTTGTTGATAACAGGGCCAAATTGTGATACTATTTTAGAATAGCCAAGGAGGGATAGGCTTGCCATCAATTAAACGCTTTACGATAATCTGCGGTCATTACGGCTGCGGCAAGACCAATCTCTCCCTTAATCTTGCCATTGACGCGGCCAGACGCGGGGAAAAGGTCACCCTTGTGGATATGGACATTGTAAACCCGTATTTTCGTTCGTCGGAATACCTTCCGCTTTTAAACGAATACGGTATTACCATGATTGCCCCCTCCTTTGCAAACACCACCTTGGACACGCCCTCCCTGAGCCCGGAGATATTCCGGATTTTCGACACCGAGGACAGGGTAATAATCGACGCCGGGGGCGACGATGTAGGCGCGACGGCCCTTGGCAGCTTCTCCGCCAAAATAAAGCAGCTTAATTACGATATGCTGTATGTCATAAACCGATACCGCCCTCTTGCCTCCGAGGCCGAGACGGCCTCAGCCATTTTAAGAGAAATTGAGAGGGCTTCAAGGCTTAGCGCTACGGGCATCGTGAATAACTCCCACCTGAAGCAGTACACAGGGCCGGAGACAATACTCGGCTCCATGGACTTTGCCCGCGAAACGGCGGCGGCGCTCAATCTGCCGCTCAGGTTTACCACCGCGCCGAGAGAAATCGCCGGACAAATTGATATTGAGCGGATTTATCCGATAGATATATATGTAAAAACTCCCTGGGGCAGCTGACCCCGCAAACCACCGAGAATAGAAAGGATTGTTACTTATGGCGAAAATCACCGTGAACGAAAACGTTTGCAAAGGCTGTGAGCTCTGTGTCAAGGCTTGCCCGAAGGGAATTATCGCCCTTTCGCCCGACAGAATTAACGCAAAGGGTTACCACCCCGCCGAGCAGACAGACGAGTCGAAGTGCACCGGCTGCGCCTTCTGCGCAATAATGTGCCCCGACGTTGCCATCACCGTAGAACGATAAACCAGGAAAGGATTGAATATACATAATGGCTGAAAAAGTTCTGATGAAGGGCAACGAGGCCCTTGCGGAAGCCGCCATCTGTGCCGGCTGCCGCCATTTCTTCGGTTATCCGATAACGCCGCAGACCGAAGTTGCGGCTTATATGGCTAAAAAGCTGCCCAAAATAGGCGGAACCTTTCTCCAGGCTGAATCTGAGATTGCCGCTATCAATATGGTACTCGGCGCCGCCTCTGCGGGCGTCCGCGCCATGACAAGTTCCTCCTCCCCAGGAATAAGCCTCAAATCCGAGGGTATTTCCTACCTCGCAGGCTGTGACCTGCCCGCAGTTATCATCAACGTGCAGCGCGGCGGCCCCGGACTCGGCGGAATACAGCCCTCGCAGGCCGATTACTGGCAGGCCACAAAGGCGACCGGTCACGGTGACTTCCACATACTAGTGCTCGCCCCCTCCACGGTTCAGGAGGCAGTTGACCTGGTTTCCCTGGCCTTTGATTTGGGCGATAAGTACCGCATGCCCGCGATGATATTCTCAGACGGTATGCTCGGTCAGATGATGGAGCCCGTGGTTCTGCCCGAGAAAACCGATAAGGCACCCATAGAGAAGCCCTGGGCCACAAACGGTCACAGGAATAAGCGCCCACACAATATAACTAACTCCCTGTTCCTTGACCCGCACAAGCTGGAGTATACGGTGGACAAGCGTTTCGAGCGCTACGCCTTAATCAAGAAGGAGGAGCAGCGCGCCGAGGAGTACATGACGGACGATGCCGAGCTTGTGCTCGTAGCCTATGGCGCCTCCTCCCGTATCTGCCGCAGCGTCGTCAACACCGCGCGCGAGGAGGGTCTAAAGGTAGGACTTATCCGCCCCATCACTCTCTGGCCCTTCCCCGAAAAATTTATAGACAAAGCTGCGAGTACCGCAAAAGCCCTCCTCACCGTAGAGATGAGCATGGGACAGATGGTGGAAGACGTGAGGCTCGTTGTAAACGGCAGAAAACCCGTGTATTTCAAGGGACGTACCGGCGGCATCATCCCGACGCCCGATGAGGTCCTTGTCGAAGTAAAAGCAATCCTCGGAGGTGCAAAATAATGGCTGTTGTATTTAAAAAACCTAAGGCCCTTACGGACATGTCGATGCATTACTGCCCCGGCTGCACACACGGCATTATTCACAGGCTTGTCGCGGAGGCGATAGACGAGCTCGACATTGAGGGACGCACGGTAGGAGTCGCCCCCGTCGGCTGCTCGGTTATGGCCTACGATTATTTCGCCTGTGATATGGTCGAGGCGGCCCACGGCCGCGCGCCGGCAGTAGCAACGGGCCTTAAAAGAGCCTGCCCGGACAACATCATCTTCACCTATCAGGGCGACGGCGACCTTGCCGCAATCGGCATGTGCGAGACCGTTCATGCAGCAACCCGGGGTGAAAATATTACCGTAATCTTTGTCAACAATGCCATTTACGGCATGACAGGTGGCCAGATGGCCCCCACCTCCCTGCCCGGACAGGTCACTCAGACCAGTCCCTACGGCAGAGATATCAATACGGCCGGTTACCCGATTCGCGTTTGCGAAATGCTCGCGACGCTCGACGGAGTTGCCCTGGCTCAGCGTGTGACAGTCGATTCCGTGAGAAACGTAAATATTGCAAAAAAGGCTATCAAAAAGGCCTTTGAAAACCAGGTCAAGGGCCTGGGATATTCAATTGTCGAGATTATCTCCTCCTGCCCCACCAACTGGGGGCTCTCGCCCAACGAGGCCCTTGAGTGGATGCGCAACAATATGCTCCCCTACTATCCGCTAGGGGTATATAAGGACATCAGCGAAGGGGGAGAGAAAAAATGAGACCTGATCTTAATCTTATTCTCGCCGGTTTCGGCGGTCAGGGACTTCTTTTCGCGGGCAAGGTGGCAGCCTATGCCGGTCTTGTAGAGGGCCGCGAGATTTCATGGCTTCCGTCCTACGGCCCGGAGATGCGCGGCGGCACGGCAAACTGTAGTGTCTGCGTAAGCGATAGACCCATCGGCTCACCCCTCGTCCTCTCGCCAAATGCCCTCATAGCAATGAACCTGCCCTCTCTTGACAAGTTCATAAATACCGTAAAGACCGGAGGCACCGTCATAGTCGACAGCTTCATGATATCGAAGAAGGTCGAGCGCACGGACATAAACGTTTTTTATGTTCCTGCGACAAAGCTCGCCGAGGATAACGGCCTGAAGGGGCTCGGCAACATTGTCCTGCTTGGAAAGCTGTTCAAGGAGCTTGGCTTCTGTAGCGCCGAGGCGCTGGACGAAGGGCTTGTAAAGAGCGTCC
>JAAYOL010000071.1 GCA_012520395.1 Clostridiales bacterium | reverse complement strand
TCGGCATTGTAGAGACAGACGTCGAAAAGCAGATAGTCAGGTACATAAAGCCCGTCGGCGTAATCGCAGCGCTCATACCCGTTACTAACGGAGAGGCCACTCCCGCTGTCAAGGCCCTTTGGGCACTCAAGGCCAGAAACGCGATAATCATGAGCCCCCACCCCAGAGGAAAGAAGACCCTTCAGTATGTTACAGACTATATCAGAGGCGTGCTCAAGAAGTACGACGCTCCCGAAGACTTGATTATGTGTGTCGACCCTGCATACTTTTCTCTTGAGGTAACCCATGAGCTCATGGCTCAGTGCGACTACATAGCAGCGACCGGCGGCACTCCGATGGTTCGTGTGGCATACAGCTCCGGAACTCCCGCCATCGGCGTCGGCACCGGAAACGTCGCAACCTATATCGACAGCTCTGCCGACCTTGAGGACGCGGCGCACAAAATCATGCTCTCCAAGACCTTTGACAACTCCACCTCCTGCTCCTCTGAGAACCAGTGCATCGTGAACGAGGCCGTCTATGATGACTTTATTAAGGCCATGCAGGCCGAGGGCGGCTATCTTGTCAAAGATGGCAGCGAGGAGAAGGAAATCATCATCAGGACCATGTGGCCGAAGTGGCACGAGGATCATAACAACCATGACCTTACGCGTGAACTCATTGCCAAGACTGCTCCTGAGATGTGTGAGGCTATGGGTCTGAAGGCTCCCAAGGACGTCAAGTTCATAATGGTAGAGGAGAACGGCGGCTTCGGTAAGGATTATCCGCTCACCGGCGAGAAGCTCTCCGTCATCACCACTCTTATTAAGTGCAAGGACTTTGAGGACGGTATGGACAAGATGACCGCCTGCCTCAACTACATGGGCAACGGACACAGCTGCGGCATCCACACAAAGAACGACGAGCAGATTGACAAGCTCGCCCGTCGTATGACCGTTTCCAGAATTATGGTCAATCAGCCTCAGGCACTCGCCAACAGCGGCTCTTGGGGCAACGGAATGCGCGCAACCATGACGCTTGGCTGCTCGACATGGGGCTTTAACAGCACCAGTGAAAACGTCACATGGAAGCAGTTTGTAAACTACACCGTAGTTTCCAAGCCCATTGAGGCTATTATTCCCTCTGATGAGGAGCTCTTCCCCGAGTACATCAGAAACAAGTAAACAGATAATAACTTAATTGCGGTGCAGTCTACATAGGCTGCACCGCATATTTTCACTTTTCTTTCGGCTTGAAAATGATTGCTACAAGATATCCGAAGAATATGGCGGCGCATATGCCGGCGGCCGCGGCGGTAATGCCCCCCGTTAATATGCCCAGCGCACCCATCTCATCAACCGCTTTTTTAACCCCCTTGGCCAGTAGATATCCGAAGCCTGTAAGAGGTACGCTGGCCCCGGCCCCCGCCCATTCGGCAAAGGGCTTGTAGATTCCGACGGCGCCGAGTATAACACCTGCCACCACATAGGAAACCAGAATTCTGGCGGGAGTAAGCTTTGTTTTGTCAATGAGCACCTGTCCTATCGCACACAGAATCCCGCCTACCAGAAAAGCCTTAAAGTAATCGATAAACATTTAATTCACCCGCCTTTTTCGGTCGTTATTGTAACAGCGTGACAGATGCCAAGGATGCTCTCGCCCTGCTGCGTCGAGGTGGGGGACATGAGAGCGCCGGTTGCGGCGAAGAGCACACGCTTCCACCTGCCGCTTCTCATACCGTTCAATATATATCCGGTGAGCACGGTGGCAGAGCAGCCGCAGCCGGAGCCGCCGGCGTGAACATCCTGATCGGCCGAATAAATCATTAGCCCACAGTCCTGATATATGGCGGAAAGGTCAATGCCGTCACTTTTGAAAAAGTCAAGCACTACGGAGTGGCCTATACTTCCCAGGTCGCCGGTCACTATCAGGTCGTAGTAAGAGGGTGGAAAGCCCGTGTCCTCAAAGTGTGTATTCAGAGTATCGTAGGCAGCCGGAGCCATTGCTGCACCCATGTTATTTGCGTCTTTGATTCCGGCATCGACTATTTTACCCGGTGTTAAATGCGTTATATATGGGCCGGTGCCGTTTGAGGATAGTATCGCCGCACCCGAGCCCGTAACCGTCCACTGCGCCGTGGGGGTGCGCTGTCCGCCGTATTCAAGCGGAAAGCGAAACTGGCGCTCTGCGGAGCAGAAGTGCGAGGAGGTTATCGCGGCGGTCATATCAGCAAAGCCGCCGTCAATGAGCATTGCGGCCAGAGAAAGCGACTCGGCCATTGTGGAACAGGCACCAAAGAGTCCGAAAAACGGTATATTACTGTCGCGCATGGAATAGGCAGAGCTTATGCACTGGTTGAGAAGGTCGCCGCCAAAGGAAAATTCGATTTTTGAAGGGGGTATGGAGGCCTTGTTAAGCGCAAGCGAGAAGGCCTGTTTTTGCATTGCAACCTCAGCCTTTTCCCAAGTGGTTTCTCCGAAATAGGAATCCTCATTTATAAAATCGAAGCTGTCACTTAAAGGACCCTCGCCCTCCTTTTTACCTACGACGCAGGCGTGTCCGACAATTGACGGCGGGTTTTGCATTACAACGGTTTGCTTTCCTATTCGCTTTGTGCTCAAAATAATCACCCCAGAAACATTTTCGGGTCTATTTTTCACATTTTTATTAGTATTATGCTGTTATTTACAAAATGATATTTTTTATGGTCTGACTTTGCGGTATAATAATTGCGAAGCGAAGCTATTATTATACCTGACACGTCAGCCGAATCCGCCTTTAGTGGAAGGCTGCCGGTCATATTTGTCGCGACCGCCTCGCCCCTTGCGGGGCAACCGGCGGCGATGACACATTATACCAAATACCAAGCCGCCCTGCGTCTATAAAAAAGAGATTTAAACCCTTCGGAGGCCCTATGAAGCTGGAATTTAAGAACAATTTAACTGAGATAACGGAACTTGAGGACTTCGACCCCGTCAAAATATTCGAGTGCGGGCAGTGCTTTAGATGGAGACCGGATGATAGCGGTGTTTATACGGGGCTTTTCCGCAATCACGCGGTCAGTGTATGGAGGGAAGAGGAAAAGATACTTATAGGCTGCGATAGGGAGACCTTTGAGGCAGTCTGGCACGACTACTTCGACCTCGACAGGGATTATGCCGCTATACGCAGCGCTGTGGGCATAGACGAATACATGAAAAAAGCCGCCGAGTTCGGCAAGGGCATAAGAATTCTCAGGCAGGACAGGTGGGAGGCCCTGTGCTCCTTTATAATCTCACAGTGCAACAACATACCACGCATCAGAAAAATAATAGAAGCCCTATGCGAGAACTTTGGCGAGCCTATGGAGTTTGAGGGCAAGACGCTGTTCACCTTCCCCCCGGCGGAGAGAATAGCCGCGCTTACGCCCTCTGAGCTTGAGCCGATACGCTGCGGTTACAGAGCGGCATACATAATTGATGCGGCCCGGGCCGTCACCGAGGGCAGGCTTGACCTGGAACAGCTCTCATCGGCTGGATTCGAGGGCGCAATTAAGGCCCTTAAATCGATTAGCGGGATAGGAGATAAGGTTGCAAGCTGCATTGTTCTTTTCGGACTTCAGATGCTCGATGCCTTTCCTATGGACGTGTGGATTAAAAGGGTGTTAAAGGAGAATTACCCTGACAAATTTTCCCCTTCCGTTTTCGGAAAGTATGCGGGAATTGCCCAGCAATATATGTTTTTTTATGCTCGCTCGGGGCAAAAATAGCTAGAGCCCAGTTGCCATAAAAGTTGACATTCAGTTCCAATAGTAGTACACTACTCTAAATATCCATATAACAAAAACAGCTCTTTACGAGCGTCGAAAAAGGAGCCGGTGCCATGAATTCAGACAGTGTTTTTTTAAATAAAATTGTATCGGAGGGTATTACTTTCGACGACGTTCTTTTGATACCCGCCGAGAGTAATATATTGCCTGCCGATATTGATTTGTCCACAAAGCTGACAAAAAAGATAAAGCTCAACATTCCTATCATGAGCGCCGCCATGGATACCGTGACCGAATCGCGCATGGCAATAGCCGTGGCCAGGGAGGGCGGCATCGGTATAATACACAAAAACATGAGCATCGAGGCCCAGGCTGAGCAGGTAGATATGGTAAAGCGCTCTGAAAACGGTGTTATAACCAATCCGTTTTTCCTCGGGCCGAAGCACACCCTCGCAGATGCGGACGAGCTTATGGCTAAGTACAAGATTTCCGGCGTGCCCATCGTGGAACACGGAAAGCTCATTGGCATAATTACAAACCGCGACATGAAGTTCGAGGATGACTTTACGCAGCTCATAGAAGATGTGATGACAAAGGAAAACCTCATCACCGCGAGAGAGGGCACAACTCTAGAAGAGGCCAAGCAGATACTGCGCCGCCATAAGATAGAAAAGCTCCCGATTGTAGACAAGAACTTCGCCCTTAAGGGCCTAATCACGATAAAGGACATTGAAAAGGCACGCACTTACCCGAACTCTGCAAGAGACGAATCAGGGCGCCTGCTCGCCGGCGCGGCGATAGGCGTGACTGAAGATGTGCTTGAGAGAGCCGCGGCCCTTATCGAGGTAGGGGTAGACGTGCTTGTACTGGACTCGGCGCACGGACACTCCAGTAATATTTTAAAGTGCATTGAGAAGATAAAGACAAAATTTCCGTCCATACAGCTGATGGCGGGCAATATTGCAACGGCGGAAGCTGCCGAGGCGCTCATCGCCGCCGGTGTCGACAGCATAAAGGTAGGTATCGGGCCCGGCTCAATATGTACGACCCGCGTAGTTGCGGGCATAGGTGTGCCCCAGATTACGGCAATAGCAAACGCGGCCTCGGTAGCGCATAAGCATGGCGTACCCGTTATAGCTGACGGCGGCATAAAGTATTCGGGAGACATTACCAAGGCCATAGCTGCCGGCGCGGACGTCGTCATGCTCGGCTCCCTGCTCGCCGGCTGTGAGGAGAGCCCGGGAGAGTCTGAGGTATACCAGGGCAGACAGTTTAAGGTCTATCGCGGCATGGGCTCGCTCGCCGCTATGGCAAAGGGCAGCAAGGACAGATACTTTCAGCAGAACAACAAGAAGCTTGTCCCGGAAGGTGTCGAGGGCCGCGTTCCATACAAGGGACCTGTGTCTGAGACAATATACCAGATGACGGGAGGCGTGCGCTCCGGCATGGGCTACTGCGGTACGCCCACGATAGCAGACCTTAAGGCAAACGGACGCTTTGTCAGAATAACCTCGGCAGGGCTTAAGGAGAGCCATCCGCACGACATCTATATCACCAAGGAAGCTCCCAACTATACGGTAAGTCCGTAAACAGGCGGTGAACTATGCGTATCGACGTTCTGGGTGTCGGATTTGACAATCTTACGCTTGAGCAGGCCGTTGAAAAGGCCTCGCGGATAAAGGGCGGCTATGTCGTGACACCAAATCCCGAAATCGTATGGCTGGCGCGTCAAAATAACGATTTGAAGCTAGCTCTGCAGGATGCTTCCATGGTTTTGCCGGACGGAATAGGCATTATCCACGGGGCTAGGATACTGTCCAGACCCTTGAAGGAAAGGGTGCCGGGAATTGAGTTTGCCTCCGCCTATATTGAGCGGCTTGCCTCCGAGAATAAGAAGGTCTTTCTTCTCGGCGCAAAACCGGGAGTGGCCGAGCTGGCCGCCGAAAAACTGCGGAAGGCATATAAGGGCATTGAGATATGCGGGACGGCGGACGGCTATTTCAAGGACGACGCACCGATAATCGCCGCAATAAACGAGGCGAAACCTGATTTTCTGCTGGTTTGCTTCGGGGCACCGAAGCAGGAGATATGGATGCGGGAGCACTCTGGAAAGGTTTCCGCGGGACTTATGGCAGGCCTTGGCGGTGTGCTTGACGTCTACGCAGGGGTTGTGGAAAGGGCGCCGGAGGCCTGGTGCAGGGCCGGATTTGAGTGGCTTTACAGGCTTCTAAAGCAGCCGAGCAGAATCGGGCGTATGTTCAAGCTCCCTCTTTTTATGTTTGCCGTCATAGGGCAGAGGATAAGAGGACGTTAGGTAGTTAAGCATGCACAAAGCAGCAGAATGGAGATTGACATGGGAAGGCTCATAGTATTTGAAGGGATAGACGGCTCAGGTAAATCCACCCAGTTTAAAATGCTCTGCGAGCGTCTGGAAGCTGAAGGCAGGGACTTCAGAAGGCTTGTGTTCCCCCAGTATTCGGAGCCGTCCTCCGCACCTTTGCGCATGTATCTTGCAGGTGAATTCGGAAACCGGCCGGAGGATGTCAACGCCTACGCAGCCTCCACATTTTTTGCCGTTGACCGCTTTGCATCATATAATAAGGTCTGGAAAGATTACTATCAGGGCGGCGGAATCATGATGGCAGACAGATATACCACCAGCAACGCGGTCCATCAGGCTTCAAAGCTGCCCGATGGCGAGCGAGAGGAATTTTTCGCCTGGCTTGACCACTTTGAATATACCCTGCTCGGTTTGCCTAAGCCTGACGCGGTATTCTATATGGATGTGCCTGTGGAAACAGCGGTCGGGCAGCTGAGAAGAAGGGAAGGCGCTACAAACACCAAAGGCGATATTCACGAATCGGATACTGGATATTTGAGGAAATGTCACGAATGTGCCGCCGCAGCGTCGGAATATTTCGGCTGGACCAAGATAAACTGTACCAGAGACGGCACTATGCGAAGCGTTGAAGATATCCATGAAGAAATATACAATTTACTCAAGGAGGTATTATAATGGTCTATATCCTTATCGGAACAGGATTCGAGGAAATTGAGGCCCTTTCCGTCTGCGATTTGCTGCGGAGGGGCGGAATTCAAGTCCTCCTTGCGGGCATTGGAGAGCGCCGGATAAAGGGTGGACACGGAATAGAGGTGTTTACGGACATCACAGTTGACGAGGTTGACCCACAGGCTGCCAAAATGATTGTAATACCCGGGGGCATGGGCGGGGTGGAGAGCATTGAGTCCAGTGCAAGGTGCTCTGAGATTATAAAAAGCGCCTATGAGAACGGGGCGGTTCTGGCCGCGATATGCGCAGGACCCCGCGTTCTGGCAAAGCTCTCGCTCATAGACGGAAAAAGCATTACCTGTTACCCGGGTCTGGAAGACGAGATGACCGGTGCGAATGTCGACACCTCGCGTCCGCTGGTCACGGACGGAAAGATAGTAACGGGTAGAGCGGTCGGTTCGTCTTTGGATTTCGCGCTTGAGCTTCTCAGAATGCTGAAAGGGGCCGAAACGGCGGAGAAGGTCAGGGAGGGTATTATCCATGGACGCTGATATAAGGGCTGAAAAGAGGAGACTGCGCAAGGAGTACCGCGCTGCCTATACGCAGCTAAAGCCGGAATATATAGCCGAAAGCGACAGGGGAATCTTTGAAAACGTCACTAAGCTCCCGGAGTTTTTGTCCGCCGAAGTTATCTTCACCTATTACAGCATAGACAACGAGCCGGGCACGCACAAAATAATAGAGCTTGCCCTGGAAATGGGCAAGATAGTTACGCTTCCGATAATCAGGGGAAACGGCATAATGGACGCAGGAATAATCAGAAGTTTTGCGGACATAGGCGACGGAGCGTGGAATATCCCCGCACCGGCTGTAGATTCTGAGATAATGCCTCCTGAAAAAATCGACTTTGCGATTATTCCCGCCCTTACCTTCGACAGAAGCGGCTTCAGGCTCGGACAGGGCGGCGGATATTATGACAGATTCCTCAAGGGAGCCGGCTTCTTTACTGCTGGAATTACACGCTCAATTTTCTTCCTTGAGAGCGTCCCCAGAGAGGAGCATGATGTGCCGCTGAGCTGTATTGTCACCGAAAATGAAATTGCGAGGCTCAAATAAGAGCCCCGCAAAGTGATTTTTCGACCCTAGCAGCCGCAGCCGCAGGAATTCGGGCCTACATCGCTGCCACCGCAGCAGCAGCACAGGACAATAAGGATAAGTATTATCCAGAGACAACTATTATTTCCGCCATGGCTATTTCCGAAAAACATAATTAATTCCTTTCTCCGCACACTTTATAATTATCGCCCTCCCACTTGTTCTGTGCGGCAATGACGCGGGGGCTCTCACTTGCAAAACTACGGAGCGTTTCGCGCCGTCTGAGATATTCTATGCAGCTGTTATTTATACGGTTACCCCGGGAGGATGAAACAGATGTCAGACCATAAGGAAAAATTTGAGGATACTTTCGGACTGAGCTCTCTCGCCTCTTTCCGCGAAATATACCCTCGCAGGAGCGAGTCGGACAAGGGTTTCTCAGAATCCGGGAATACCCGTATAGAAGATGACCTTAAGTTCTGGAATGAATATCTCAATGAGATAAAAAATGACATCAGAGCAGATATGCCTGAATTTGATGAAGAAATAAAAATGACAGTAAATAACGTATCAGGCCGCCGCGCGCAATCCTATGCTGCAAGAGGCGGCTCCAGACAGACCCCTCCTGACAGAAGGAGGACTGACGAATCAGACTATTACTTAACCGGCAGATATGAGAGGGATGACGGGCTGACGAAGAAAACAGATATTAAATACACATCATCCACTAGGAAAAGGACAGGGAGTAACCGTGGAGGCAAACCGTCCGGCAGTGGATCTAAAGGAAACACCGGCGGGAAACCGCCCCGCAAAGGCTATCGCAGACCCGGTCGCTTGACCGGCTTCAGCTACTTTTTGTTTGTAATTATTGTAAGCGCCATTCTCGCGGTCTCCGGTTGGGTGATGGCTAACGACATGCTTGCGCTCAATAAGCAGCCGCATACGGCAATAGTCACCATTCCCGACGATTTTACGATGTCGGAGGTCTCTCGTGAGCTAAAAAAAGCCGGCATTATCGAATACAAGTGGCTGTTTAACATTTTCTCCTCGATTGCAAACGCCAAGGAGAAGATTGACCCCGGCATCTATGAGCTCGACACAACGCTTGACTACCGGGCGATTATTTCAAGGATGCATTTCGGCGCTTCCGCCGGACCCGACGATATCATTGAGGTAACACTCTACGAAGGCAAGACGATGCTTGAGATATTTGAAACGCTTGAGAAATACGGGGTCTGTAAAGCCTCAGACCTTCTGGAGGCTGCAACCAACTACGACTTTGATTACGACTTCCTGGACTCCTCAACTCTCGGAAACGAGAGAAGGCTTGAGGGCTATCTATTCCCCGACACCTATGAATTTTATCTTGACGACGAGCCCGAGGACGTAATAATAAGATTTTTGAACAACTTTAGAGCGAAGGTTACCGATGAAATGTACGAGCAGGCGGAGGAACTCGGATACACCATGGCCGAGATAGTTACTATCGCGTCGCTTATTGAAAAGGAGACCTCCGGAGACGACGAGTCGCCCTATATCGCTTCGGTAATCTATAACCGTCTGCACAGCTATTCGTATCCCTATCTCCAGATAGACGCAACGGTACAGTATGTGTTACCTGAACGCAAGGATAAGCTGACCGACGAGGACATTTCAATAGACAGTCCCTATAACACTTACAAATACGAGGGCCTGCCCCCGACAGCGATAGCAAATCCCGGCCTAGCTTCCATCAAGGCAGCCCTGGCCCCCGCGGATACGGACTTCTACTTCTATGCCCTCCATAAGGACGGACACCACGAATTCTTTACCAATGCAGACGATTTCGATGAATTTGTAAATGGTGCAGATTATGGCGGTTAGAGCAGAGATTCTATCCCCCGCCGGGGACATGGAAAAGCTGAACATGGCCTTGCTGTACGGAGCAGATGCCGTTTATATGGCTGGCAAGGCCTTCGGTATGAGGGCTGCGGCAGGCAACTTTGACAATAATGAGCTTAAAGAGGCTGTTGCCCTCAGCCATCAAAAGGGCGCCAGGGCCTATATCACCTGCAATATAATTCCCGGTGAGAAGGACCTCAGGCAGCTACCGCAGTTCCTTGAATACTTGCAGGAAATCGGCGCTGACGCGGTGATTCTGGCGGATTTGGGCGTACTGGCTCTTGCAAAGAGGCACGCGCCGAACCTGCCTGTCCACATCAGCACGCAGGCCGGGGTCATGAATTCGGAAACAGCGAATATGCTCTGCGATTTGGGCGCTTCCCGGGTTATTCTGGCCCGGGAGCTGTCTCTTGACTCGATTGCCGCTATAAGGGCCAAGACCCCCAAAAGCCTGGAGATAGAGACCTTTGTCCACGGCTCGATGTGCGTCTCAATATCCGGGCGCTGTTTGCTGTCAAATTATCTTGCGCACAGGGATGCAAACAAGGGCGCCTGCGCCCAGCCCTGCCGCTGGAAGTACTACCTGATGGAGGAAAAGCGGCCCGGCGAGTATTTTCAGATTATTGATGATTGCGGGGCCCATATCTTCAACTCGAAGGACCTTTGCATGATAGAGCACATACCTGAGCTTCTCTCGGCGGGGATATCGTCGTTCAAGATAGAGGGGCGGATGAAGTCCTCCTATTATGCGGCGGTCATCACAAACGCCTATAAAAAGGCTCAGGAGGCAGTTCTGGCCGGCGGTGAGGTGCCCAGGGTATGGATAGAGGAGGTTTACAAGGTAAGCCACCGCGAATACTACACCGGCTTCTACTTCGGCGACAGCGGTAAGGGTCAGTATTACAAGGACTCCCTTTACATAAGGGATTGGGAGGTTTCGGCTCTGGTGCTAAGCTGCGAGCCGGACGGAACCGCTGTGCTCAGCCAGAGAAACAAAGTAATAAAGGGCGACACAGTGGAGCTTCTGAGCCCGGACGGGGAGCCTCGGCGCTTTATAATGGGCGATATGGAGGACATGGAGGGAAATCCCCTGACCTCGACACCGCACCCTATGATGTGCTATAGGGCAAAGCTCCCGCGCTTTGCGGCGCCCAATTCGATTCTGAGAAAGAAAAAATAGACTATACCGGAGGCATTACTAATGGAAAAACTTGGTCTTAATGAGCTGAGAGAAAAATTTTTGTCCTTTTTTGAGAGCAAGGGGCACCTGCGTCTCCCCAGCTTTCCGCTGCTGCCGCAGGGCGACAATAGCCTTTTGCTTATAAATTCGGGAATGGCACCCCTAAAACCCTATTTCAGCGGCGAGGTGACTCCCCCGAGAAACCGTGTGACAACCTGCCAGAAGTGCATACGCACACCTGATATAGAGCGCGTGGGAAAGACGAGTCGACACGGCACCTTTTTTGAAATGCTCGGAAACTTCTCCTTCAGTGATTATTTCAAGAAGGAGGCCATAGCCTGGGCATGGGAGTTTATAACTGAGCTTCTTGAAATACCGAAGGACAGGCTGCATGTGTCAGTATATCTTGACGACGACGAGGCATACGACATATGGATAAAGGACATCGGGGTTGAGCCATCCCATATCTCAAGGCTCGGCAAGGCCGATAACTTCTGGGAGATAGGCGCCGGTCCCTGCGGGCCCTGCTCCGAAATATACTATGACAGAGGCCCCGAAAACGGCTGTGGTAGTCCGGATTGCAAGGTCGGCTGCGAGTGCGACCGTTACGTTGAGTTCTGGAACCTCGTATTTACCCAGTTTAACAACGACGGAAACGGCAATTACACCGAGCTTAAGCAGAAGAATATCGACACCGGTATGGGTCTTGAGCGTCTTGCCTGCATCATGCAGGGAGTTGACACGCTTTTTGACGTTGACACCGTAATGAACATAACCAAGCACGTTTCAAAAATTACCGGCGCGACCTATGGACAGAGCGAGAAGACGGACGTTTCGCTGCGCGTAATAACCGACCATGTCCGCAGCACGACCATGCTTATCTGCGACGGCGTACTGCCCTCAAACGAGGGCAGGGGCTACGTTTTGCGCCGCCTTCTGCGCCGCGCTGCAAGGCATGGAAAGCTCCTTGGAGTTTCAAAGCCCTTCCTCTACGAGGTTTGCCAGACGGTCATAAACGAGAGCAAGGAGGCCTATCCGGAGCTTGAGGAAAAGCGCGATTACATTGCCAGGATAATAAAGGTCGAGGAAGAGAACTTTAACAAGACCATAGACGCCGGCATGAAGATACTCAGTGAAATGATCAGTGAGATGAAGGCAAAGGGCGAGACCGTCATGAGCGGTGAGGATAGCTTCAAGCTCTACGACACCTATGGATTCCCCATAGACCTTACCATAGAGATTCTCGAAGAACAGAAGATGACCGTCGACCAGGATGCCTTTGACGCTCTGATGAAGGAGCAGAAGGAAAGGGCGAGGGCCGCTACCGCTGCGCTCGGAGATTTCGGATGGGAGGCAATCGATCTCGGTCTTGACAAGAATATAAAGACTGAGTTTACCGGCTACGAAAGGTTCGAGGACACAGGAAGGGTTCTCGCCATAGTGGTGGGTAGCGAGCTGCGCGCCACCGCTTTCACAGGCGAAGAGGCAGTGGTGGTGCTGGATAAAACTCCGTTTTATGCTGAAGGTGGCGGACAGGTCGCCGATACCGGCATAATTAAAGCCGAGGGAGTGCTCTTTGAGGTTTCCGATGTCCGCTCCTCGAAGGACGGCAAATATTTGCACACCGGAACGGTTAAAGAAGGGGAGCTGAAGGTCGATCAGACGGTAACTGCTGCAATAGATGCCGAGCGCCGAAAGGCGATTATGCGCGCGCACAGCTCAACTCACCTCCTCCAAAGGGCGCTGCGCAACGTACTGGGCAATCATGTCGAGCAGGCCGGCTCGCTGGTTTCACCCGACACAATCCGCTTTGACTTTACACACTTTTCCGCGCTTACTCTTGATGAAATAGCTATGATTGACGCGGAAATAAACAATATGATTTTAAATGACCTTGAGGTAAGGGTAATGGAAATGCCTATTGCCGAGGCCAAGGCAATGGGTGCGACAGCGCTCTTCGGGGAGAAGTACGACGACATAGTCCGCGTTGTCAAGATGGGCGATTATACAGCAGAGCTCTGCGGCGGGACGCATCTGGCCAATACCGCGAAAATCGGATCATACCGTACTCTGACAGAGTTTTCAGTAGCCTCCGGAGTGCGGCGCATAGAGGCCGCTGTGGGCAGACGGTTCCTCGACATAATGAACGAGCGTATAATGCTCATAAACACTGTCGCGGACAAGCTCAAGACAAATCCCAGAGACCTCATGCAGCGTGCTAGTCAGGTAATGGAGGAGCTCAAGGAGGCGAAAAGGAACTACGAGCGCATACATGAGCAACAGCTGAACATGGAGGCTGAGCGCTTCCTAGTCGGCTCGAAGGACGTTAACGGCCTCAGGATAGTCACCGCTTCGCGCGACGGGCTGACTGCCGACGACCTTCGCACGGCTGGGAGCACCCTCAAGGACCGCGAGGACAATGTTGTCGGCGTTCTGGCCTCAACGGCGGGTGATAAAATCACCCTAGTCGCCGTCTGCGGTAAAAACGCTATTGCACGCGGTATAAGGGCGGGAGATCTTATAAAATTCGTCACCTCAATCATGGGGGGCAGTGGCGGCGGCAAGCCTGATATAGCCATGGGCGGCGGCAAGGATATTCTGCTGCTCGACGATGCGATGTCGAAGGTCGACAGCTTTGTATTAGAACGTGCAAAATAGGGAGGTAAGTGCAATGACCGACTGTATTTTCTGCAAAATAATCGCTGGCGATATAAACTCTGTTTGCCTCTATGAGGACGAGTATGTCTATGCCTTTAAAGACATCAACCCTCAGACCCCCGTACATTTTCTCGTCATACCCAAAAAGCACATCAGCTCGATGAACGAAGTGAATGCGGAAAATTCGCAAATAGCCGCCAAATGCCTTGAAGCGATTGCAAAAATTGCGAAAGACTTGAAGCTTGAAGCCGGCTACCGCGTTATCTCCAACTGCGGAGCTGACGCGGGGCAGACCGTTTTCCATCTGCATTTCCATGTGCTGGCCGGCAGACCCCTGGGAGAAAAGCTCGTTTAGTCATAATTTAAGGGGCGGCCTTTTGACCGCCCCTTTCTCATGAGGTGAGACCGTGAGGAAGCTTGCCACCTTTGCCTTCTCATTCTCGGCAGCCATATTTCTGACTAAGTATGTCATTCCTTCCGAATGGCTGCTCATTACCGCCGCGCTATTTATCGCAATAGCTCTGCTCGGGCTCCTTTTGAAAGGGGATACCCGGCTTCGGACAATGCTGATTGCCTTCGGTCTTGCGGCCGGCTTTGCGTGGAACTGGGCCTACTACACAATTGTTTATAAGCCCTTCGAGCTTCTCGACGGTCAGATCTCGGTAATAAGGGCGGAGGTACTGGACTATCCGCAGGAAACGGCCCGCGGAATCTCAGCCTATGTAAAGATCAAACATGAGAACAGTCCCCTTGCCATAAAGACGCTTCTCTATGCCGACAACGAAACCCCCGCGCTCTCCCCGGGCGATGTTGTAGAGCTAAAGGCGCGCCTGGCCCTGTCCTCTTTAAGCTACGGGGAAAAGACGGATTATTACACCTCAAAGGGCGTTTTCCTGATTGCCTATCAAAAGGGGGAAGTATCCCTCAGGCAGGCAGGAAAGCCCCCTCTGAAATATTTTCCTCAGTATCTCTCGAAGATGTTAAAGGAGAAAATCTCCGAAATATACCAGGGCGATACTGCCCCTTTTATGCTCGCGCTTTTGTCCGGTGACCGAGGACTTTTGAATCAGGATGACCGGCTTACATCCTCCATGTCCACGGTGGGCATTTCACATGTAGTTGCGGTTTCCGGAATGCATGTCTCCTTTCTGGTGGGCCTTATAATGACCTTGACGCGCCGAAGGCGCCTCGGTGCGCTTGTATGCATCCCGGTTATTCTTCTTTTTATGGGCATGGTGGGCAACACCCCCTCCGTCGTGCGCGCCGGAATAATGCAGATTTCTATGCTGACGGCGCCTCTGCTCAAGCGTGAAAGCGATACAGTGACGGCACTGGGCTTGGCGCTGATGCTGCTATTGACAATCAACCCGTATTCGGCGGGGAACGTGGGACTCCAGCTCTCCTTTGCCGCAATGGGCGGGATAGTCCTGTTTACGGGCCGGATAAATGCCTTTTTAATGGGCAAGCCGGATAAAAAGCTATTAAAAAGCCCTCTTTTCGGAGCCGTCTGGCGTTTTGTGGCCGCCTCGATTTCAAGCACGCTGGGCGCGCTTGTGTTTACCACCCCGCTTATCGCCATCCACTTTAAATATGTCTCGCTCATCGCACCGCTGGCAAACCTGCTTACCCTATGGTCCGTATCCTACGCATTCTGCGGCGGCCTTATCTCGGCGCTCCTGGGCTTTATATTTACTCCGGCCGGGAAGATGTTAGCCTGGCTTGTCTCCTGGCTTGTCAGATATATTACCCGCATTGCATTATGCCTGGCCGGCTTTCGCTTCGCATCGCTCTCGATGCTCGGTATTTTTACACGGCTCTGGCTGGTGTTCGTATATCTTCTGCTTGGCTGGCTATTTATTAACAGAAAGCGCAGGCCGCGGCTTGTAATCCCCCTGTGCAGTGTGGTTATTACCCTCTGCCTCGCCCTTGTGCTCTCAGGGCTTATCACCGATTTGACCGCCATGACCGTGACGGCAGTGGATGTAGGGCAGGGACAGAGCATAGTTATCACAACGAAGAAGCATACCTTTGTCGTAGATTGCGGCGGCAGCGGCGAGAAGACAGGCAACCTAACCGCCGAATACCTTCGCAGCATAAACCGCAGGGCAGTAGACGTGCTGGTAATAACGCACTTTCATTCCGACCACGTCAGTGGAATCAAAAGACTCATGGAGCAGACCGAGGTCAAGCTGCTGGCCATTCCGTACATAGATAACAGGTTTAAGTATGATGAGGAATATCTGGACTACTGCATGGAGATAACAGAGCTTGCTGAAAAGCGCGGTATTGACATACTTTATGTTACTCAAAATATGCAGCTGACGAGCGGTGAAATCTCGCTTTCCCTGTATGCCCCGATAGGTGGCAATACCGAGAATGAAAAGGGCGTTGTTGTCATGTGCTCGGCAGGTGATAACGATGTCCTTGTCACCGGCGACATCAGCTCAACCCTGGAGAGAAGATTGTTAAGGTTGGCGGATCTGCCGGATATAGAGGTCCTTATCGCCGGTCATCACGGCTCGAAATACTCGACCTCTGAGGAGCTCCTTGATGCTGTTAAGCCGGAGATTGCATTAATTTCGGTTGGTTATAATACATATGGACATCCTGCGGACGAGGTTCTGGAGCGTCTATTAAACAGACAGATTACCGTCCTTAGAACGGACATTCTGGGAAACGCTGTTGTGAGGTTGAAATAATGGCATATACAAAAAGGGATAGTGCGAAAAAAGTAAATACCGAGTACTCCGAGCTCAAAAAGGCGATTTCAAACAATTGTCTGAAATCGCTCTACGTGCTCTGGGGGGAGGAGAGCTATCTCAAGGACCACTACTTCGGCGAGATGAAAAAGCTCCTCCTGCCGGATGGGCTGGAGGAGTTCAATCACAAATACTTTGAGGGAAAAAACGTAGACTTAGTCGCGCTTGCAGCCGCGGTGGACGCACTTCCCGTGTTTTCAGAGCGCACACTTGTCGAGGTCAGAGATTTTGACTTCTATAAGGCGGGGGAGGAGAGCAGGGACAGGCTCGAGGCGATAATAAGGGATATTCCCGACTACTGCTGCCTTGTCTTTATCTTTACAGACCCTGAATTTAAGCCTTCCGGGAACACAAGGATACACCAGACCATAAAGAAGATCGGGGCCTCGGTTGAGTTCAAAACGCAGGAGCAATCTGATCTTATGGCCTGGCTCTCAAGGCGTTTTGCGGCGCTCTCCCGTACCATAGACCGCGCCGACGCCCAATACATGCTCTTTCTATGCGGCGACTCCATGACAAAGCTCGTCACCGAGGTTGAGAAAATTGCCGCTTACTCCAAAACAAGCAGGATTACAAGGGCCGACATCGACGCTGTCGGCACACCGGAGGTGTCCGCAAGGGTGTTTGATATGACAGACGCCATAGCGAAGGGTGATTTTGACCGGGCGGCGAGGATTATGGCCGATTTGCTGGAGCTCAGAGAGCCGCCTGTAAAGCTGCTGGCCATAATATCCAAACAGCTCAGACAACTATATTACGCAAAGCTCTGCCTTGACAATGGTAAGGATGCGACATATCTCAAGGGGCTTTGTGAAATAAAGGATTACCCGGCAAGAATCCTTATGGAAAATGTCAAGCGAATGTCGCTTAACTGGTGCGAAAATGCGGTAAGGCTGGCCGCCGAAACAGACTATCTCATGAAGAGCGACGCGATGGATGATGAGGAGCTTCTTAAAATAATGCTTATGAAGCTGGCTGTCGATAGGGTTTAAAGTATGCTGAGAATAAAAGAAGCTATAGTCGTGGAAGGGCGTTACGATAAAAATACGCTGTCACAGCTGGTGGACACAACAATAATCGAAACGGGCGGGTTCGGCATATTTTCCGACAGGGATAAGCTGGAGCTTATAAAAAAGCTCGCCTCGAAAAGGGGGATAATAATTCTCACCGACGGCGACGGCGCAGGATTTTTGATAAGGAATTACCTTAAATCCTCTATTGCGAAGGACAATATAAAGCATGCATACATCCCGGATATACCCGGAAAGGAAAGGCGCAAGCGCAGCCCGTCCGGGGAGGGGAAGCTGGGGGTGGAGGGAATGACGCCCGAAATCCTGATTCAGGCGCTCAGGCGTGCCGGGGCAACCTTTGATGATGGGCCCGAAGATGAAGATAAACCCCCTATAACAAAGGCGGATTTGTATGAACTGGGCCTCTTGGGCAAGGAGGGCTCCCGTGAGCGCAGGCTTGCGCTTATAGCCAATCTTGGACTCCCCGAGAGGCTGAGTACTCAGTCGCTTCTGGATGTGTTAAACGCGCTCTACGACCGCGAGGAGCTGCTCAATCTTTTGTCGCATAATCCTCAATGACAACCGAAGCTATGGCGGCTATTATCAGTATCGCCTGCGGAAGTGTGAAAAGCTCTTTGGCGAGTCTATGCAGTTCGTATGTATCGGCGGAAAACCCACCCGCAAACAGCAGGGTAAGAAGACAACAGGCGAGCAAAATTAGAGTCAGGATAATCGACGATTTGATTATAAAATACGATTCGTCACACATTTTAGACATTCTATGTATAAGTTTTCTCATAAAAGCAACTCCCGGGGCGTTTTTTGGTCTTATGTGGTGAATTAGGGAAAATTGAGGGGGAAAAGCGGAGTCGAAAAAACCGACTCTACATATATTTTATAGTAAAAATTGTGTTTGGCAAGTAGAAAAATTTTACACGCATACAACATCTTGCGCTTGCGTCGTTAATTGTCGAATATTGCGATATATTGCTCTGGAAATTGCAGGATTTATGTGAAATAATCAGGTCATTACAATAAATTGAAGGGACTGATTAGTATGCGAAAAATTGAAGTTTGCCGGAAAAATCTAAGATTGGGAGGAGAAAAAGTTAGTGAACTCGTATACTACATAACAGTTGATGAGATAGTGAGTAACAATGGGGTGACTGTTCTCGAAAACTATGGAGTCGGAATACGAAAAAACGGAAACGGAGAAGAGGATAGTATAAGGGGGATAACAGGTGATGCTAGAAAAATAGGGCTTATACTTGACATGCTGGCCAGTGGTACCGTAACGCCGATAGGACTTCGCGATGTCCTTGCCGACATGCTGGAATGCCTTATCTAGACGTAAATACAGCTTCAAAATTATCTTTTGAGGCTGTATTTTTGTATATACAAGATGTGGGATATATGGTACAATATTTGTTGGGCAAATTGTAGCTGCAGGTCAGCCGGTAGCGCTTATACCGGGAGGCAGACGGTCATAAACGTCACAACCGGCGGTAATAACAATAGCATGAATTATTCTGATTCATGCTATAATGAATTTAGGGCAGTCATACGCGTATTGCAAATTTCCCGATGCAAATGCAAAACCCGTTAGTTCAAAAGGCGCGCCGCTCGTCCTAAAAGCGGCAGCCGCGGACATGCCTTTTCGGGCTGTTTGCGGAGCTAAAGGAGGCTATTATGAAATGTGCCTATTGCGGTTACGGAGAGAGTAAGGTTATCGATTCCAGGCCGGCTGAGGAAGGTACAACAATCAGAAGGCGCCGGGAATGTCTTTCCTGTCAGAAACGGTTTACTACCTATGAAATCACGGAACGTCTGCCGCTCATAGTTGTTAAAAAGGACGGAAGCAGGCAGACCTTCGACAGGGTAAAGCTCTTAAACGGAATGATCAGGGCCTGTGAAAAGCGGCAGGTGCCGATGTCTGACCTTGAAAAAATTGCAAACAGCATTGAGCAGGAGCTCCAGAATTCACTGGAGAGGGAGGTCACGACACGGGAAATAGGGGAGCTTGTCATGGAAAGGCTCAAGAATGTTGACGAGGTCGCCTATGTGAGATTTGCCTCTGTCTATCGACAATTCAGGGATATTAATACTTTCATGGAGGAGCTAAACAAGCTCCTGGGCGATAAAAGCTAAAAAATACTGCCGAGCTTAACCTTGTCCATTCCTTCTATGCTGGTAATGTGTGCCGTTAAGGCCATATATGCGCCCTTGGCATTGCCGGCTTCTTCACTGTAAAGCGCCTTGAGCAAGTCATAAAAGGCATCGGTTGCGCTGTCTATCTCAGAGTGCCGTATAACTATATGGGTATACGGGTCAGCCCTGTTCCAGCGTTCCTCAGCCTCCTTAGCCTTGCTTATTGCGTTTTCCCAGTCGCCTTTTTCTGCATAGGCGCGGGATTGATCAATCAAATCGAGAAGCCCGTCTGTCAGGTTCTTAAGGACATAAATATTAACCAGTGTAAGGGCGAAAATAAGAAGAAAGATAATTCCCGTTACTATTTCCTTCTTCATACCTCCTGCTCCTTTGCAAGAAAATATACTTTACCAAGATTGTCAACCGTCATATAGTAGACATCCCTGGGGCTATTTATGTCCCTGATGCTGAGCTGTGTATTCAGCCACTGTATGTCATGACCGCTTTCAACAAGGTTTCTCGTGATTACTTTCCCGTCGCTGATAATGCAGTAAGGTATAGAGAAGTCCTCCACATCTATATTGAGCTGGGCGGCGCTGGGTGGCTTTTCAGTAGCATAAGGCAGGGCGTTTAGAGTGCCGTCTGTTTCCAGAATAGCGTATTTCACCTTGCTTATGTCTGTAAAACCCTTTTTTCTCAAGTCCTCAGTGAGCTCGTCTACTGTAAAGCGGTTGCGCTTCATTTCCTTCTGAATTATTTGCCCGTTTTCAACCAATATGCTCGGCCTTCCACATATGAAGGCCCGGAAACGCACACTGCTCACGATTGCGCCGGAAATAAGAATCTGGCAGCACAACAGCACGATCACCGGCAAAATTCCGTTCATAAGAGGTACTCCTATGTCCTGAAGCGGATGCGACGCCATGTCCGAAATCAAAACAGCAACAACAACTTCAGAAAGTTCAAGCTCTCCCAGTTGCCTTTTTCCCATAATGCGCATAGAAAGGATAAGAACCACAAATACGATAACGGTTCTTATGAAGACTATCGCCAAGCAAAATCACCGCCTTTTCAAGTATGTTTTGTACGTTCCCGGGCAATTATCCCGTGAAAAAACTGGAACGCAGAACCCACGGCTTTTCTGAAAAGGACGGTATTATGCAAGGTTGGGAATTTTAGGCAAGGCTTGACCAGCCGGAGGATTGTTGCTATGAATTTTACCAAGATGCAGGGTACCGGAAATGATTACATATACGTTAACTGCTTTGATCAGCCATTCCCGAACAACCCGGGGGAGCTTTCGAGGAAGCTGTCCGACAGGCATTTCGGGGTGGGGTCGGACGGAATTATTTTTATCTCCCCGTCAAAAATAGCGAATCTGAGAATGGACATATATAACGCTGATGGCTCAAGGGCCGAAATCTGCGGGAACGGACTTCGATGCGTGGGGAAGTATGCCTACGAAAGAGGCATATCCAAGAGCAGGCAGCTGCTAGTCGAGACCCTGGCGGGCACCAGGAAAATGACGCTTGATGTGGAAAACGAGCGGGTGAAGGCTGTGCGGGTCAATATGGGAGCGCCTGTGCTGAAGCCCTCGCGAATCCCAATAAGGGCAGGCGGGAAATCGGTCATAAATATGCCTGTGGATGTTAACGGACAGAGATATCACATAACAGCAGTATCTATGGGCAATCCCCACTGCGTTATTTTCACCGATTCGGTAGACTCAATTGAGCTTACTCAAATCGGGCCGGCGCTGGAAAAGCACGAGCTGTTCCCGAGGCGTACCAATGTCGAGTTTGCCGAACTGATAGATGAGGGCATCAAAATCCGCGTTTGGGAGCGAGGTGCTGGTGAGACACTTGCCTGCGGCACGGGTGCTGCGGCAGTGCTTGCCGCAGCGGTCCTCAACGGAAAGAGCGGGCGCCGGTCGAAGCTTTTTCTTCGCGGAGGGGAGCTTTTGGCGGAATGGGATAAAAACACGAACGAAATATACCTGACCGGAGGAGCTGAATTTGTCTTCGACGGGAAGATATGCTAGAATTACCCCATGCGCAAATTTCACCCGGGGCTGGAAAGTACACGGAGAAATGCCACGGGAACCCTTCTATATGGCAAAATATATCAGAGCATTTGCCTGATAGTATAATCACAAAAGCGGAGGTCAATAAATGGCAAGAATTAACGAAAACTTCAACAAGCTGCCCGGCAGCTACCTGTTTTCCGAAATCGCGAAGCGCGTTTCAGCTTACAGAGCTGAGAACCCGGACAGGGATATAATATCGCTCGGCATTGGCGATGTTACGCAGCCGCTTGTTCCGGCTGTTGTAAAGGCGATGCACGACGCAGTCGATGAGATGTCTGCAAAGGAAACCTTTAAGGGCTATGGACCTGACCACGGCTATGATTTTCTTGTAAACGCCATAGTGGACAATGAGTTTGCCGCAAGGGGAATAGACATAAGCGCCGATGAGGTCTTTGTCAGCGATGGCGCCAAAAGCGACTGCGCAAACATTGGCGATATTTTCAGCACAGACAACGTAGTGGCGGTCTGCGACCCCGTATATCCGGTATATGTCGATACCAATGCTATGGCCGGCAGAGCCGGCGAATTCGGGGCTGACGGGCGCTGGTCAAAGCTTGTATATATGCCCTGTACCGCCGAAAATGGCTTCACACCCGCCATTCCTGAAAAAACGCCCGATATGATCTACCTGTGCTATCCGAATAACCCGACGGGTGCTGCCGCGACAAAAGAGCAGCTGAAGGTCTGGGTTGATTATGCAAACAAGAACGGCTCGGTCATCCTCTATGACTCTGCCTATGAGGCCTTCATTTCAGACCCTGAGCTACCGCATTCGATTTTTGAAATAGAAGGGGCGGAGGAGTGTGCAATTGAGTTTCGCAGCTTCTCCAAGACGGCGGGCTTTACCGGTACGCGCTGCGCTTATACAGTAGTGCCGAAGGAGCTTAAGAGGGAGGGAGTGTCCCTCAACAAGCTGTGGGGCAGGCGCCAGAGCACAAAGTTCAACGGCACACCCTATATAGTGCAAAGGGGCGCGGCCGCAATTTTCACCGAGCAGGGCAAAAGGGAAACGCGCTCGGTCATTGACTACTATATGAACAACGCAAAAGTGATACGTGAGGGCCTGTCGAATGCCGGATTTACGGTTTACGGCGGCATGAACGCCCCTTATATCTGGGCGAAAACGCCTGATGGATTGTCATCCTGGGACTTTTTCGACAAGCTCTTAAAGGAAGCAGGCGTCGTCACAACGCCGGGTGCCGGCTTTGGCCCGAGTGGTGAGGGCTATATCAGACTAACCGCCTTCGGCAGCGCGGAGGCTACCGGGCAGGCCGTTGAACGGATAGTAAGTTTATTTTAATTAAATTGATTTTATCCGAAAACTAAATTTGAATCAAAATAACCCGCTCAAGACGAGCGGGAATCCAGCCGCACATCACAGGCCCTTGGGAGCTTGTAAATGTTTTTATGGTCTGCTTTGCGCGGAAAATACACGGAGGTTTATATGTGCGGAATTGTGGGCTATATAGGTTCAGAGCAGGCGGCCCCGATACTACTAGACGGCTTAACAAGGCTCGAATACAGAGGATATGATTCGGCAGGAGTGTCAATACACGACGGCCACAAGCTAAATGTCATAAAGACAAAGGGAAGGCTCCGGATTCTGTCTGACATGATTGACGGCGGGAACTCTGTGCATGGAGTTTCCGGAATAGGGCATACCAGATGGGCAACACACGGCAAGCCCTCAAACGAAAACTCCCACCCTCATGTCAGCAACTCGGGCAATATTGCGGTAGTACATAACGGTATAATTGAAAATTACCTGCAGCTCAGGGAGTTTCTTACATCCAGAGGAGTTAAGTTCAACTCCGAAACGGACACCGAGGTGGTTGCACAGCTTGTGGACTACTACTACGACGGCGACCTGCTCAAGGCAGTGCACAGGGCGATTGACCGTATAGAGGGTTCGTATGCACTTGGTATAATGGCGGCGTACTATCCGGACATGATAGTCGCAGCCTGCAAGGACAGTCCTCTTATCGCAGCGCTCAGTGAAAAGGGCAACTTTATTGCCTCAGATGTGACAGCGGTCTTAAAGCATACGCGCGATGTGATATATCTTGAGGACGGGGAGTATGCAGTTTTGACCCCAGAGAGCGTCGATGTGTTCGACAGCTTCCTTGAGCCCGTTGAAAAAGCAGTTTCACATATCGACTGGGATATCTCCTCAGCGGAAAAGGGCGGCTATGAGCATTTTATGTTCAAAGAAATTATGGAGCAGCCCGAGGTCATACGCAAGACTATGGCGCCCAGAATCAGAAACCGGAAGGTTATTCTGGACGACATACAGCTTTCCAAAGAATATATCAAAGGCATAAACAAAATCTATATTGTAGCCTGCGGCTCATCTTACCATGTGGGCATGGTGGCAAAATATAATATCGAAAAGCTGGCGAGAAAGCCGGTGGAGGTTGCTCTGGCCTCGGAATTTCGCTATTGTACGCCGATTGTAGATGAAAAGACGCTTGTAGTCTGCATCAGCCAATCCGGCACCACTGCCGATACCATCGCCGCGATGCGCGAGGCCAAGAGGCTAGGCGGTCGGGTGCTCTCCATAGTTAACGTGGTTGGCAGCACCATTGCCAAGGAGTCCGACGATGTAATCTACACATGGGCGGGGCCCGAGATTGCGGTTGCGACGACAAAGGCTTACAGCACTCAGCTTGCAGTAACTTATTTACTCAGCATATACCTTGCCGACTGCTGCGGCACTATTAACGCCGACGAGTATGAGCGGCTGGTGGGCGAGCTTCTGACCATCCCCGATAAAATTGAATGCATCTTGAAGGACAAGGAGCACATACAGTATCTGGCGTCGCTTTACTTCAACAATCGGGATATCTTCTTTATAGGCAGGAACATCGACTATGCCCTGTCTCTGGAGGGCTCGCTCAAGCTCAAGGAGATCTCCTATATCCATTCAGACGCCTATGCGGCCGGTGAGCTTAAGCATGGCACAATTTCGCTCGTTGAGGACGGCACACTGGTAATCGCTGCTGCAACATACCAGAGACTGCTTGAAAAGACTATCAGCAATATTGTAGAGGTAAAAGCGCGGGCGGCACAGGTGCTGTCGGTCACTACGGAGAGCGGCAAGGGGCTTGTGGCTCAGGTGTCCGACAACATGATGGTTATTCCGGACATAGATGAACTGTTTCTGCCGTCGCTTGCCGTAGTACCGATGCAGCTTTTTGCATACTATGTGGCGCTGCTGCGCGGCTGCGATATAGATAAACCTAGGAACCTTGCCAAATCAGTAACGGTAGAATAAAAGACAAGAGCGGGAGGCTTTAGTCCTCCCGCTCTTTACATAGGTCTTCGCTTAGAAGAATATTGACGACTGCGTTATAAATATGTTCGGCATTTTTCTTGAAGTTCTTCTCTATAATCAGAGCCTGTCTTTCACTCCCGGTCAGGATATCCATATTAATTATATCCCCCAGACCGTCCGAGAGGGAAAGGCTTACCGTAATGCCGTTTTCACGCTCGACGTGCGTGGCTTTTATCATTGACTTGCGCTTGAGCACCCTGGACATTTCCTGAGCGCCCTGCTCGGCCTTCATCCTCACGGAATAGGGAACGACTGTCTCGGTCGCGGAGCCGTTTTGATTTCCCTTGTCGGTAATAACGTAGTGTCCGTCGTCTTCGATGACGTGCTGCGTGCTGACGAGCTCACCTAGGGCATCCGCAAAATCAAAGTAGGTTATACCGTTATCGCAGAGCACGAGCTCGGCCAGAGAGTCAAGGTCGATAGGCCCAGGCAGGCGGTTAAGTATAAAAAGTATCAGGATTTTTATTTCCAGCTTATCGTGGATGAAACCAAAGCGATCCATATTCCCCTCCTTTGAACGCATACTAAACGTTTTTCTACCCGTGTGTTGGCGAAACGGGGGCAAACGGCCTGATTTAAGTCAGTTGTATATACCTGTCCATAGCTTATTATACTACATCTTAAGCATGCGGTTCAATCCCTTCAATCAAAATTAAACCCTGTAGCGACCAAACTACAGGGTTTTTGCGAAGTAACCACTTGCTCATAACAAGCATTTAATTGGGCATCGATATTTCAGTGCCGTCAGGGAATAGGATATAGTCCGCATCCTGTGCATTGCCAAGTATGTTGTGAGCGAGAGTATAACAGTATTTTCCGTATTTTAAAGCGGTTTCTGTTATCGCGCTTTCTGAGCGTGCCCAATATAGTTCAACTATCCGGCTGTCGTTCATTCTTCCACCTCCTGCGATTCTGAGGCAGGGTCCTCTACTTATCTACTCCGGAAAAAACTGTTTTGGTTTCACGAAAAAAGAAATCTTTTTAAGATATTACGTTCTTTTATTTGCCTTATGGCCCTGTACCAACGCCGCTGATCCTCCAGCCGCCTTTCTCTGTTTCTTTTATTAAACTAACGAACCGCGGCTTTACACCGCTTTCCGACGTTATAACCTTTTTAAATTTAAAGTCAACCGTTACCTGGTATTCTATGATGCCATCCGGATTTTCCATGTCTTTCATTTCGCTCATATCAATCAGCTTTGCCGAGTTTATATTTGAGTAGCCATCTGAAACAGCGCCGGCAGAATCACTGTTATAGAGCAAATTATTGTCCATGTTTACGAAAAGATACCTGCATAAACTCGATCGGGTCATACAGGCAAGATGCGTTTTTTCATCTTGTTCATCCATAGCTTTGAAATAGAGCCGAATCAATTCCTCAGGGCTCATTGATGACAGCTTTGTTTCAAGTTCATCGGAATAATCGATATAGTCGTCAATCCAATCGCCCCAGTCTTTGCCGGTCACATCCCTCAAAGACCTTTTGTCCAGAGAGCAGGCAAACCCGCTATGCCTTCCCGCGTCAATGTATGCACCTATGATTTCTCCGTTGTGCTTAATGATGATACCCCTTGCATCCAATCTGGGTTTAAGAAAGCCGGGGAGGGGTTCCCGCAGCCTGTATATCTCCGCATTGACGTTTTCTCCGAGATAACCGCTGTAATCGAGCCCCACACTTTTGGAAAGCTCATTATTATAGGCCCAATAAAGCTTTATCGGAAATTCTCCAGCTTGATGTTTAAGGTCTGATGGTAAAGTGACCTTTACACTATTGACCAAGTAATCCGCTGTCCAGCCGTATTTACTGAACAGAACTGAAACCTTATTGTCAATAGAGGTGTCGTGCTGCCTGTATTCAACATAGTCATCCAGATACCTGAAAAAGTCATAGCCTGGGTCTAATAACTCTTCATCAATCTGAACATACCCCAAGTTGTAAAGGTCATCGAATGCAAAAATGAACTCCTTTTTGCTTCCATCTTTAAGTGTTAAAATCAGTTTGTTGTTGCCTTTGGTCATTTTTCGCATCTTATCCAACCGTTCTTCCGAAATCGCCTCGCTTTGCGAGATCATATCCGTAATATCCAAAATAATTTTGCTGTCTGTTATTTCTACAGGACTGATTTCGCTGTCTGCATAACCAGTTTTATCATAATAAATATCGATCTGGGCGATTTCCCCGTAAATGGTCTGGTTATCCGGTTCGTTCGACCTTTCGTCAACGGACTCGACTACCGGTCTGTTATTAGCCCCATCATCTTCATACTTTGCCCCCGTAAAGGTGCAGCCTACTGCGACAGCCGCGATGAGCACAGCTACAACTAAAGCCGGCAACAGGATTCTTGGCTTCTTGGAAATGAGCGTGATGCGCTCCTTGATGCCCTTTTTCCCGTCGGTCATGGTGGTGGCACAGCAGAGCAAATCCATTGCTCTTCTTTTCTCGCAGGTAAGTCCAATCAGCGTGCGCCCATACTCAATGCGGCCCTCCTCACCAATACGTTTGATGGTTCCCTCGTCGCATGCCAGTTCGGAGTCCCGGCGCGAAAGCGCCGCCGCCAGCCAGACAAGCGGGTTGTACCAGAGTACGGCGAGGCTGAGGCCACGTAAGGCCGACCAGATGTGGTCGCCATGTAGATAATGCGTCAGCTCATGCGCCAGTACATGTCGTAATTTGGTTTCATCTTTGGCAACATCCGACGTGATATAGATAGCGGGACGGAAGAGCCCGAACAGGCAGGGGGAGGGTAAGGCGTCCAACACATAGACCGGTAGTTTGCTGTCATCCGCCTCAATTGATTTTCTTGTTTTTCTCAGCTTTCTGCCGAAGCTGAGATTAGATATAATCAAGACCAGTCCCACAACGGCAGTTCCCGCGAGCCAAACGAATCTCAATATCCTAGCTAATATCACATTAAGAGACTCCTTAAAAATATATGTCCGAAGGTTTCCGTTATCGCTCTGTGATGGATACCCTTGAATCTCATGCAGAGTACCTTTTCCGGCTTCACGCGCCTCATCCGGCGTCATTTCACTGTGACGTATCACGTCAGAGTAAACCTGAGTTTTTGAAAGCGTCTGTTCAGCCGTCTTATAGGCTGCCGACCGTTCAACCGCATTCATTACACTAATTGGGCTTTCAAATAAGGTAATGGGTACAATCAAACGTATCAGCACCAGTGCCCAAAAGGCGTATTGCAGGCGCAGGCTGATTTTACCCTTTAAAAAATGCCGCAGTAGAATTACCACAAGGATAAGAACAGAGGAAGTGATGATAAGTTCTGTCATTTCGACCCCTCCTCAGCTTCGCGCAGGATGGCGTACAACTCTTCAATTTCCTCCTTTGTGAGTTCCTGTTTTTTTGTGATGGCGCTCATCATCAGGCTGACGCTGCCCTTATACACGCGATTTAAGAAATCGGCCGTTTCCCTAATAACTGCGTCTTCCCGTCTGACAAGGGGAGAGTAAGCTTTCACACCATCCTTCTCTTCGCAGCGGACAAGGCCCTTTTCCGTCATGCGGCGAAGCATCGTTAGCGTCGTGCTCCGGGTCCATCCCACATGTTTTTGCAAATAATCCGTTGCTTCTCTGCCGGTTCGCGGCGATGAAACCCAAAGACATTCCAAGAGGTTCCATTCAGCATTTGTAAGGCTAATATTGTGTTCATACATTTTACAATCCACCTTGTTTACAATGTAGACCCATTATATGCCCCTCTGTTTACATTGTCAACAACAAGTTGAAATGTTTTAGAAAGTAATCAGTGTCGTGACACAATTACTTTTAATAACAAATTAGGACAAAACAGATGTATACGACATCCATTTTGTCCTAATCTTCATGGCGGAGCACTCGCTTTCATATAAGAACACTTTCCGCTGGGGCAACTATCAGCTATTACTGTTCCATCAACTATATCATAGTCTACCGTTACAGCCTTGTCGCTTGCGTTAAAAACGATTGTAGCGCGGTCGTCGTATAAGTACACGGCATTTATAAAAATCGCTATCAAAGCTCGTCTATACTTTATATCCTCTATATCGCCAGCCTTTAGCCTTGTGAGAAAAAACATAATTTCATTCTCGTCAATCTCAGTTTTCTCCATTTGCTCCCGGGCAAGAGCTTTTTCAAGTTCTGCTTTCTCTTTCTTCTTTTGTGTTATTC
>JAAYOL010000070.1 GCA_012520395.1 Clostridiales bacterium | reverse complement strand
ACCATAGGCGATATAGCAAGGACATCGCCAGACTTTCTGAAACAGCTTCTGGGCATCAACGGTCTTGCTATATGGCGCTATGCCACCGGCGCTGACCGGTCCCGGGTCATGGACATAGATTACAGCGTTCCCGTTAAGTCCGTCGGGCACGGCATCACCTGCATTGCTGACCTTGTAGACGAGGAGGAGGTCTGGAAGGTCATGCTGGAGCTCTCACAGGATATCGGACACAAGCTGCGGCTCTACGAGCTTAAGGCACGGGGTGTGCAGATAACAATAAAAAACAATGGGCTCTTGTGCAAGCAATACCAGACGCAGCTGGAAGTTGCCACACAGAGCCCGACGGAGATTGCGCTCAAAGCTAGAGAGTTATTCTCTAAGAATTACAACTGGTCTATGCCCGTACGCGCCGTTACAGTCAGGGCAATAAGCCTGATTTCTGCGGATACGCCGCAGCAGGTCAGCCTGTTCGATGATATGGAGCGTCGCAAAAAGCGAGAGCTTTTAGATGACACGGTCGAGGATATACGGCGGCGCTTCGGCAAACGCGCGATATATTCTGCAAGCCTTATGGGTGACCTCAAAATGCCCGGCCGTGGAGTGCACGAGGTCATGCTGCCGGGGGTTATGTACGAGTGAGGAAACGGAGCGGCTTTCGCGAGGCAATAGCTGCCGTATATCCTCAGGCGGGGATTCAACGCTGCATTATTCAATTTGCCGCCGACCTCAAGCTTGTCTACACGTCCGTTACGGAGGAATCGGCGCTAAACGCCCTAATGAGCTTCAAGGATAAATGGGGTGCAAAATATCCCGCGGCGGTGAAGAGCTGGGAGGACAATTGGGACATCCTGTCCACGTTTTTCGCATATCCTCCGGCTATTCGGAAAATCATATATACTACTAATATCATCGAGGGGCTGCATCGGCAGTTCCGCAAAGTCACGAAGACGAAGGCGGTGTTTCCGACCGACGACAGCCTGCGCAAAATGTTGTATTTGGCGTCGAATAATATCGTAAAAAAAGTGGACTCAGCGTTACCGCGAATGGGACATGGTTTTGAACCACCTGGCCTTACAATTTGAAGGCCGCCAGGTGCTCTGATGCTCATAAAAATATGATTTCCCAGACGGCCTCAGGCATTCACGGCCATGCCGCGCATACCTTCAGCCGTCTGGGAAGAACGGTGACAAACGAGCATCGGACAGCTCTGCTTTTCAAACAAAGCTCCTGATAATTCTTGCTGCGAGGAAAGAAATTACACAAAATTTTACCCCTACCCCGCAAATGGTTTGTTTATTGGTATTGCTATTTGATTCATTTTATCATTTCCATGAGCCTATTCTTATAGTTATATGCTTTTACTGTATTAAAGAAAGCGTCAATATTATCAAATTCAGTCAGTGGTGGAATGTCGCATCCTGAAGAAATTATGAAATTACTATACTCCCTGCAGCTTTCAAGAAGCTTGATTGTCGCATTTTTCACCATATTCGGTGTGCCGTTGCGAAAGTATTTTGAAGGGCTGACATTTCCCATGACAAGGCAGTCTGCTGGCATTTTTTGCAGCATTTCCTTCATGTCCACGGCATCACCGAAGTGATATGCCTTGCAGCCTGTGGTTACTATTTCTTTAGTAAGCCTTCCTACATCATTGCCGCAGTTATGATAAATAACAATAAAACTCGCATCTTGTGTCTTTTCCACTATTTCTTTTACATAATCTGAAGAGAACTCCTGCATAAGAGCAGGTGAAAGAATGCCTGCCAAAGGCTCAGCCAAAATAATTCCGTGAGCTCCCGCCTTTTTATACTCCAATATATAATCAATAATAAAATCTGTGGCCTTCCGAAGAACAGTATGTACCATCTTCGGTTCTTCATAGCAGTACAGCATTACTTCGTTAACATCCATAAGTCTTCCCGTCAGTGAGAAAGGGCCGATGCATCCTGCAAATACAGGTCTGTCAGTAATAAGCTTTAGTGCTTTTTTAACTCCATCAACGCAAATGCCGGTACGCTCTTCTCCAACTGCAGGAACACGCAGATTCTCCGCCTCGACTTCATTTGAAACGACGTTCCCCATTATAGTTGGCACTTCGTCTGCGGCATAAATAGTCTTTGCGCCAAAAGCTTCAGCTTCGACAGATAGGTCCATAAAGCTGACTGAAGCTGGCATATCATATTTGTCAGCAAGGAACTTCATTCCCATAGCCTGAAGGTTTGAGTCAGACACCAACTCTCTCACTGTTACAAAGAGTAATTGCACCGAAGGAAATGAAAGAATAGGTAGCGCCTTTGTCTGCTCTTCGCTCATTATTCGCTGTATCCATTTATACATGTTCATATTATAACCGCCCTCAATTTTTTCTTAGACAAGACGACTTTAGGTATCGACAGACAATTATGTATCAATATAATTGTATTATCTTATATAGAATCATTTATTCGTAAGCTCCTCCTTGGAATATATCTGCTATAGCCTTAATTTCATCTCCCACTGTTCTCTCGAAAGGCATGTAATATGTTCCGTCCGCGCTTCTCCAATATGCGGCCAGGGCTTATCCACTTCGGTGTGATGATATGTAAAACCGCACTTTTCCTGAACACGCTTTGATTTAATATTTCCGTCAAAATATCCACACCACAACTTTGCAAGCTTGAGTTCTCCAAAAGCGTATCGGATAATTTCTCTTACTGCTTCAGGAATAAGGCCCTGCCCCCAGAACGGTACCCCAATCCAGTATCCGATTTCCCCCTCTGTTTCCGGAATGTCAATGTTGCTACTTTCACCTATCATTAACCCAATGCTTCCTATGGCTTTGTTGTCTTCTTTGAGGCATACTGCGTAAGTCTCGGGCGCTGACAAAGCGTTTCTGATAATATTAAGACTGTATTCTACACTGGTATGCACAGCCCAGCCTGCAATTGGGCCGACAGATGGGTCTTTTGCATATTCATACAGACTCTCCGCATCCGATTCCCGCCATGGACGCAGTACTAGCCTTTCAGTTCGTAGTTCCATTTTGCGCATACCTTCATCTCGAGAGGTTTCTCCATTTTCAAACCCGACCTCTATATCGGCAAAAGCTGTAACATCGACCGTGTAGCTCCCAAACTCATTTCTCTCCATCAAATACTCTATATCATCAGTTTTTACTCCAGGATTTCTAATAAATCCACCTACATTATTACCATCCTTATAAAGATTAACTGAATTCTCCTTTGCATTAGGTACATCCACCCAAGTTCCACGTCGGTTTTACTACCTGAGCAAGTTTCTTTTGCACTAGGTCGCCTTTTGCTGTTCTATGGGCTGCCGTTGCGGCACCTACCTGTGGGTTGCATCTTCATTTGCTTCAACAGCGATAGCTACTGTAATGCCTGCTGTATAGCCATCCCAGCTATCCTTTGTATACTCAGCTTCGTCCAATACATATTCAGGAGCTTCACGGGTTGCCCCGGCCTCTGCTGTAATAGCTGCCGTCAGAGCTACCTTGTCTACTCCGAGCAGTGCTATTGCTGCATTAATTTCCGCTGTCTTGGCTACCCTGTAACTTTAGTGCCACTCATGTATCTTCCAGTTAAAATATACTTTCTAGGTGTTTCCACAATTTACCCCCACCTATCTATTTTCTAATTCAGGTTGAACATAAAATAGTGTCGGTACTTCATCTTTATATTTATCAGGCAAATCTCCAACGTACCACCCTGGATTTGTTTGCTCTATATAATAAAAATATTCGCCATCCTTAATATAATAATGACCCTCAGATTCTGGTGTCGCCATCAACCCAACTCCTAGATGATCTTCAAACATTACTGTAACGCACCCATAGCCCATTGCCTGTATTAACGATGCTAATAAAATTGCTTTATCTTCGCAGTCTCCTCCATTATCGTACAATGTTTCAAGTGGATACTTAGGGTATTCCTTACCCACAGGCTCTGCTATATAATCTAGGTTTTGCACGAAACTCATCGCTATTTCTATTGCACCTACCTCGCCTAGACCCTCGTGGTTTGCTATATCTATGAAGTGTTTTGCTATGATATCTATATAAAAATCGTCGTTAGGCTCTCTTATGTATGCTATATAGCCATTCTCTCGTGCTCTCGGTATTCTTTCTAACGATTTATATTCTTCAACTGCATTTAATGGAATTATAAGCTGAGGGCTAAACTTATATTTTACAACCCTATTTATTGCATGCTCCCACTCATATTTTATTATCTCTACAGGGTCGCCTGCAACAATAGTTTTAATTCGTCCCTCTTTTTCAAACTTTAATGTAAAACTAACTCTAAGAGATGGATCCATAATTCTTGCAACGACTGCTGACATTTCTGCTCTAGATATTGATGTATTAGGATTGAATGTTCCAAACTCATCGTTACCAGTCAAAATACCTGCTCTGTACAACATTAGTATGTTGTTACCCCACCATTCTGACCTATCTACATCAGGAAGAAACTCCATATCATTTATTGCTAATATTGCATGTTCGGGTATAGCATTTGTGATTACTGCCGAAAAGAATGACCTTTCAGCATTATCATTATAGTCTGCTATGTTAGCTTT
>JAAYOL010000069.1 GCA_012520395.1 Clostridiales bacterium | reverse complement strand
GGGGCAGCGAGTTTTCGGATGATATTTCAGCCTATGACCTCATACTCAAGAATAAAGAGCGGCTGCTGAGCTTTGGCGAGCCGACACGCTTTATCTTCTCCCACTCCGCCCTGCGCGAGGGATGGGATAACCCGAATGTGTTCCAAATTTGTACGCTCAAGCATTCTGATAGCCAGACGGCAAAACGGCAAGAGGTTGGCCGTTGGGCTTCGCCTTTGCGTAAACCAGAGCGGCAACCGCATGGATTTTGAGAGCTGCGGCGATAGTGTCCACGATATCAATATGCTCACGGTGATTGCCAGCGAAAGCTATAAAGGCTTTGTTGCCGACCTGCAATCAGATATTAAAACCGTGCTTTATGACAGACCCACCGTTGCCACCAGCGAATACTTCAAGGGCAAGTATGTGAAAGTGGATGGCATACCGACACTTATTGATGGTGCTTCAGCGGATATGATTGAGTTCTACCTTATTCAGAACGGCTATGTGGATATGAAGCGCAAGATCACGGATAAGTACCGCACAGATGTGGCGATGAACACTGTTACCGAGCTGCCGGAGGAGCTAAAGCCGATGGCGGAGGGTATTCATATGCTGATTCAAGCCGTCTACGATGACAGCGTTCTTGACAGTATGTTCTCTGACGGTCATGAAACCAAGGTTCGTGATAATCCGCTCAACGATAACTTTGCGAAGGCGGAATTTCAGGCCTTGTGGAAGCAGATTAATCACAAATATGCCTATACTGCGACCTTTGACAGCGATGAGCTGATTGGTAAAGCTATAGCCCATGTCAATGACAAGCTATTTGTTTCGCAGCTCCAGTACACTGCCACTATCGGGCGACAAAAAGACGAAATGAATGAGTATGAGGTAGAGCGTGGAGCGTCTTTCAGTGGCGAAAGAACGAGAACACAGACCTTAAAACACGCCGAAACAAGTCAAATCAAATATGACCTCATCGGAAAAATAGCTGAAGGTGCGATTCTCACTCGGAAAACCTCTGGAGAGATTTTGAAAGGTCTTAATACGGACAAGCTCTATATGTTCAGGAATAATCCTGAAGAATTTATCTCAAAGGTCATAAGGCTTATTAAGGAACAGAAAGCGACCATGATCGTTGAGCATATTTCTTATGACAAAATCGAAGGTGAATATGACAGCATAATTTTCACCGCTGAAAAAAGAGCGCAGGGCTTTGATAAAGCGTTCCGCGCCAATAAAGCAATTCAAGATTATGTATTTACTGATGGCACCGCAGAGCAAAGCATTGAACGACGCTTTGTGCAAGATTTGGATGCGGCAGAAGAAGTGTGTGTATACGCAAAGCTTCCGAGAGGATTTCATATCCCTACCCCCGTGGGCAACTATTCTCCTGACTGGGCGATTGCATTCTACGAGGGAGCAGTAAAGCATATTTTCTTTATTGCCGAAACCAAAGGTACAATGGAAAGTCTAAGCCTCAGGCCCATTGAGCGGGCAAAGATTTCTTGTGTAAAAAAGTTATTTAATGAAATTTCTACAAACAAGGTTAAGTATCACGATGTAGATAGCTATCAGAGCCTTTTGGATATAATGAGTTCTATCAATTAGGGGCCTGTTTATAAAGCAGTATTTTTAACGATGTAAAGTGGATGGCAAAGCTATCTGTGGGCGCCTTTGCCATCCACCTTGGTTTGAATAAATACCCTCTCTTCCAACACACCTGGAGATGCAGGCAAAACAACAAGGGTTTTGAGTAATACTCAAAACCCCTTGTAAATGGTGGAGACGAGGAGGATCGAACTCCTGACCTTCTGAATGCCATTCAGACGCGCTCCCAGCTGCGCCACGCCCCCATGTTGGATATTTAGTTGTGTTTGCCTGCATGTTTATTCGTTGTAGATAGTAGCAGTTTTCTTATAATGATCGGCATCCAACTTTTTGTTGGCTGCCGATTTTATCAATTTCGAGAAATTGTAAAATCGGCGGAAATTTTTTGCGAAAATCCAGTTTGCCGTTTTGCGGAGGATTGTGCCTTTAGCGATGTCAAGAGACCTCTTGAATGCCATT
>JAAYOL010000068.1 GCA_012520395.1 Clostridiales bacterium | reverse complement strand
GGTATCCTCACGCCAATGGAAAAGCACAAGCTGTTCTATTTGGCTGCATAAAAAGCGGCCAGCGCCGAAGCGCTGACCGAGAAAAATTTTATATTATTTCATTGTACTCTTGACGGAGAGCAGTTCATCCTTGACGGTTTTAAAATTATTATCTCTTTGAGAACTGAGGTGCGCGGCGGGCGCCCTTGAGTCCGTATTTCTTACGCTCCTTCATTCTTGGGTCACGGGTGAGAAGACCCGCGGCCTTCAGAGGAGCACGGTAGCTCTCATCAACAAGGAGAAGAGCTCTCGCTATGCCATGACGGATGGCGCCGGCCTGGCCGGTGACACCGCCGCCAGTGACGTTAGCTATGATATCCACCTTGCCGAGGGTGTCGGTGGTGTTGAGCGGCTGACGAACAATGAGCTTTAGCGTCTCAAGTCCAAAGTAGTCGTCAATATCGCGTCCGTTTATAGTGATGGCTCCGGTTCCGCCGGGGTAGAGGCGTACTCTTGCAACGGAGGACTTCCTTCTGCCGGTTCCGTACATATAGGGCTTCTTGCTTTTATACATTTTTTAGTTACCTCCCTATTCCGTCCAAGCGACAGGCTTCTGAGCTGCGTGCTTGTGCTCATTACCCTTAAAGAGCTTAAGTCTGACCAGTTGTTTCCTGCCGAGCGAGTTTTTGGCGAGCATGCCCTTTACCGCCAGATACATAGCGAGCTCGGGACGTTCGGCCATAATCTTCTTGTACTGTGTCTCTTTGAGACCGCCGGGATAACGGGAGTGTGTGCGGTAATACTTCTGGGTGAGCTTATTACCGGTTAGCACGGCCTTCTCCGTGTTGAGAACGATAACAAAATCTCCGCAGTCGACATGCGGTGTGTAGATGGGCTTATGCTTGCCGCGAAGCAATGTGGCGGCTGTGGTAGCAGTACGTCCGAGCGGTTTTCCAGCCGCGTCGAGAATATACCATTTCCTGGCCACTTCGCCCTTTTTCGCCATGAAAGTGGACATTTTTATGACCTCCAATTGTTTTGAAACAATAAAATAAACTTTGACAATATATACGAAAACACATTAAAATGTTCCCATAGAAAGCCCTACTTTTATACCACAACACAAACTTCATGTCAACACATTTTTATAAAGATTTTTAACTTACTACGTGCAAACTCGTTTTTACGGCATTTTGCTCTTAAATACTGCCGAATACTCGGTTTCATTTTTATATTTTATTTTACTGTTTTGAGAGGATTTTTATATGAATAGGCTCACAAGCGTTCTGCGCCGCTGTATTGAAGATTACAATATGATAGAGGAGGGCGACCGCATCGCCGTCGGCGTGTCGGGCGGCAAGGACTCGCTTGCGCTTTTATGCGCAATGTCTAACCTCAGGCGCTTTTATCCGAAGCACTTTGAGCTCTCGGCTATCACGATACACATGGGCATGAAAGATATGGACTTTGCCCCCGTTGCGGAGCTGTGCGAAAGGCTTGAAGTGCCGTACACGCTGGTTCAGACCCAGATACAGCAGGTGGTGTTTGAGGACAGAAAAGAGAAAAACCCCTGCTCGCTCTGCGCAAGGATGCGAAAGGGCGTTTTAAACGAAAAGCTTATAGAACAGGGGATAACGAAAATCGCGCTCGGGCACCATTACGACGACGCGGTGGAGACCTTCTTCATGTCGCTGATGTACGAAGGGCGCATAAACTGCTTTAGCCCCGTCACCTTTATGGATAGGATGGGCGTGACGCAGATAAGGCCGCTTCTCTACGTCACGGAGGAGCACATACGCTCGTTTGCGGAGCGCTTTAAGCTGCCGATAATAAAAAACCCCTGCCCGATGGACGGTACAAGCCGCAGGCAGGAGATAAAGGATTTAATCAAAACCCTCGCTGCCGATTACCCGGATTTGAAAAGCAAGGTCTTCGGCGCAATGCAGAGGCTCCCGCTGAAGGGCTGGGAGATTGAATAAATAGTGACTGGGCGGCCAATCAGCCGCCCGGGTTTTTAGTGTCCTTTGAGGAACTTAACCCTCCGCCACTTATTCGGTGTTGCGGATATACAGAGAACAGAGGCATTTTTATAATTATATTAGAATTCCAGCGGCTTGTTGTTAGCGGGGAATGTATTATTATGGCTAAATTTGTTGACTAATGGGAAAAGTAGCGGTATAATATTTCCAACAAAGTAATATACACATAGGAGGGGGCTATTGTGGGTATAGAAGAAAATATCTTAAGTATAGTACAAGGTTTAATTCAAGGTGTTGATATCACTACTGGCGAAATATTTGATAAGAAAATTTTGTATAAAAATGAGCATATTTCGCAAGCAATAATTAAGTTGGCTCTCTCAACTCAACAGAATCTCCTCTATAAGGGAAAGAAAGATTCTGTTAATATAAAAAATAGGAATACAAAAACAATATTTCGAGAATTAAAAAAGTGGAGATTAAATAAAGCGATTGAAATCAATTTACCAGCATATTGTGTGTTTTCAGATAAAGAACTTTGGTCAATTGCAGAAGGTGATGCTGAAACAAAAGAAGACCTGCTTCTTATAAAAGGCGTGAACAATTTAAAATATCATAAATATGGTGATGATTTGTTTCAAATAATTAAAGAGCATATTGATAATAGGGATTTTGCTTCAGGTACAAAACGACTACATAAAAACCCATCAGAACCATTTCTTGAGAATGCTGCGAGACCAAAACCTGTAGTAGAGGATAGACCCAAAACAGTAAACAAACCTGTTGAGTCGCCCGATAGGTCTCATAAACAGCCTGAACAAAGTTGTGAAAATTGTATGCTTTATAGAAGCGCAGAATGCTTTGGACAGAAAGGAAATTTATTATGCGAGTTTTATAAGCCAGCTCCTACCATTTCAAAAGAAGAGATTGCAAATTGGCCCGAGTTTGGCGACGCAACATATTTTAGAATGGGTTGGCGTAGATAAGGTCGCTTGTTTATAGAGAAGCCGCGCGCAAATAGGTGGATTGACCTCAAAAAGTTAGGCAAATATGTTGTTTAAGCAGCCGATAGGGCTTGTTATCTGTGAAGAGCAGGTGGCAAGCCCTTTAACTTTGTCTTGATGCGTCGGTTGTTGTAATTTAATACGGTTGAACAATAGAACGTGTAGCGCTTGGTAGTGTCAAGAGTTATGCGCAAAAAGGTTTGCAGTCTCCGAGGAAATGAAGTCATCCAGCAATAGAGGTGTCCTCAACCGTTACCTCCAGATGCTCCAGATGCTTCATATTCATGTACTTCTTGTTTCCCCACTGGGAGCCGGCTACATGCCGGAGTCTTGCGCAGACCAGCATGAGCGCTGAGTTGCCGTCAGGGAAGCAGCCCACCACACGGGTACGCCTGCGGATTTCTCGGTTTAGCCGTTCAATGACATTGTTGGTGCGAATACGCGTCCAATGCTCTGAAGGGAAATCCCCATAGGTCAACGTCTCCTCAATACCGTCCTCCACTTTCTTGGCTGCCTCTTTAAGCTTCATTGCCTGAAGCTCATCCACTACCGCTTTTGCTTTTTCTCTGGCGGTTTTTTTGCTCTCCTGGGCATGGATTGCCTTGAGCATCTTTGCCACCAGCTTCACCTTGGAACGCGGAACTACCGAGAATACATTGCGGTAGAAGTGGACGATACAGCGCTGGTATTTTGCTTCGGGAAACACCTCTCCCACGGCCTCCAGCATGCCCAGGCACTTGTCGCCGACGATGAGCTTTACACCATCCAGACCACGGCCTTTGAGCCACTGAAAGAAGCTGAGCCAGCTAGCCTTGTCCTCTTTCATTCCCTCAGCGGCGCCCAAAACCTCACGGTACCCGTCTTCATTGACTGCAATTGCCACCAGAATGGCTACATTTTCGAATTCACCGCCCCAGTTGCGGCGCAGATAGATGCCGTCTACGTAGACATACGGGTAACGCCCACCCTGCAAAGGGCGGTTGCGCCAGTCCTCAATATGGACATAAGCTTTCTTATTCAGCTCACTGATAGTGGAGGGAGAAACCTTGCTACCCCAGAGGGCTTCGGTAATGTCTTCCACACGGCGCACGGAGACGCCGGCAAGGTACATCTCGATAAGCGCTTCCTCCACACTACTTTCCCTGCGACGGTAGCGCTCAATGATTGCGGTCTCAAAAGAAATCCCCTTGAGCCGCGGCACATTGAGCGTGACGTCGCCGGATGTCGTGGTGAGGTTCCGGCTGTAGTGACCGCTGCGGTAGCCCTGACGCTCCTCGCTGCGTTCGTAGCGGGCTGCCTGTGTTAGCTTCTCCGCCTCGGCTTCCAGTAAGCTGTTGAGCGTCTCTTCCACGCTTCCGCGGACCAATTCCTTGATTTGCCCCTTGATTACTTCCTCGTTTAACTGTACAATTTTCTCGGACATGGTTTGCTTTCTCCTTTCGAATGGTTGTTTGGTAACTTCATTCTAACAGAGATCTGCAAACCTTGTCTCTTTTTATCCCCTTTTGAATTTGCGCAACTTATCCTACCTTATCTAGCGCTTTGCCTCAGAACCAGTGCACATACGCCCAGCGCTCGCTTAGCCAATCAAACGAATCAATCTCGCCAATTAACTCCACCGAGTTGGGATCCGGAAAGTATACATATGTAAGCAGGTCAAAGAAGGTGTGAATTGTATTAAACCCAATCAAAAGCCGATCGCCTTCCTTAATATATAAGACCTCCTTGCCGTGTCTGGTTAACAATGACTTAGGGAGTTTAAGCTTATAACTGCCCCAAGTCGTGTCTTCGACCATACGAAGTTCCTCGGCTAGTTCTTCGGCAACCGCCGTATAGCTGCTCTCAAATACCCTGAAAAAGGCCTTGTCTATCGCAGCCTCAAACCGCAAAACCGAAAAAATGAGGATACAGCAGAATATTAAAACGGCGATTACTTTCTGCCCGAGGCTGTATTTGCGCCTGAAGCAGAAAACGATGAGATACACAAAATAAGCTATTAGAGCAATATATAGAATAATTCTGCTCAGAGGGAAAAAGAATGGGATGAGTAGCTTTAGCAATATGCAAACCAGCGGAAAAATTACAACCGGGGTACAGATTTTTTTAACAGCTCTTATAGCGTTCATATTACCTCCCACGCAAGTTAGCAGCCGTTTAGAGTATGCTCACTCTCCATTTGTATATAAAATCTAGCTGACGGCTGTTTACTTTTCAAATAGAAGGCGCTTATCCCCTCCACGTATATAGTAAAGCCCTCCTATCGTGCCGGAATCATCGCAAAGGATTTCGCCCCTTGTGCCGTCACTGAAAAGAACGCTTCCGTCCTCCTGCGTTTCAAACACCGCATATTGCGCATTGTAGCTTCCAATTGAACAAAGACCAGTGTGAAGGTCGAGGAGGTAGACCCGTGAAGGGTATCTTCCACTGTGACGGTACAGTTGTAGCACTACGGACTTAGAGCCGTCCTCAGCCTCCACTTTTAAGTAACCCGCTCTCCCCTTGCTAAAATCAAAAGACGTTGTGATGCCCCCCTGCTCAAAATTATAGACAAAAAGCCCGAAGCTGCCGCGAAAGACAAGGAAATCGTCGTCGACATAGTCGATGACTACTCTGCCGGGCTTGTCGTTAAGCCTAAATTCTCTAGCAGGTATAGAAATATATTCTGTCTGTTTGTATATATCG
>JAAYOL010000067.1 GCA_012520395.1 Clostridiales bacterium | reverse complement strand
TTACCATGACCTATACCTATAATCTCGTAGCCTATTTCTTCTTTGCAGTCTACTTCATAGCCAAGTTTAGCAATATGACGCTATCTGAAATCGGGGAAAACAAGTGGTACCTTCTCTCAAAGATGGGCTACAATGTGACGCGCGTTATTCTTTATAAAATGTTTACAACCATCGTCATCGTAATGATGCTCTATACCACGGGCTTTGCCCTTGCGATGCTGCTTTCCTCTCTGTTCAAATATGTCTTTGTGATCGATTACTTTTTACCGGCCTTTGTCTCCGGGGCGCTCAATGTTCTGCTGATAGTGCAGGCAGCGCTTGTCTTTTCGCTCTTTTCGCAATCGAAAAACCAGGCAAAAAACTATATACTGGTAGTTATAATCGTAAACGAAGTGTTAAAATTTGCTCTCGGGTACTACAAGCTCGTGACTAACAGGGTGCTTATGAGCAATGTATTAAACCTCTTTGATCCCGACAACTCCATATACGGAATTGTATTGCTTACCGCTGTATCTGTTTTGGCATTGTTCTCCTATATCGGCGCAAGAAAGAAGTCAGATTATTACTCTTTGAAAGGCGACGTCAGCGGGCTTACCATAGTGAAGCATGACGGGAGCAAGATAATTTCGCCCCACGGAAAGAAAAACAACGTTGTGCTGTCCATACCATCCATACTTTTTAAAGCACTGCTGGTTTTCATACTAATCTGCTCGATGGCCTTTAACGCTCTTATTCTGATAGCCTCTCTCGGTTCAAATACCAAAGAGTTTTCTGTTTTCGGCTATATACCCTATATTATTAAGTCTCAAACAATGGAGGATGCCATATACAAGAATGACCTCGCCCTCTTTAAGCGGATTGACTCCCAGTACCCGCTTGAAGCCGGCGACATAGTCCTTTTCCCCAACCCGGACAACAGCAATGATGTCTATATAATGGAGGTTGTAGATATAGAGGGCGAAAATGTGGTAACCGATATGAAGAAATATCCCGTTCTCGTAGAGAAGGGCAAACTTCAGCAGATTATAAACCGTAAGGCCATCTACGGCCTGTTCTATGACAACTATCGGGTGCTCGGCGCGATTGTGCTTTTCATCAACACCTTCCCCGGACGGGTAATATCCCTGTTTTTACCTGTTATAATGCTGTTTTTCTATTCGCAGATAACAGCTTTTATAAGGCGCTTCAAGGCCGCTTTATAACTCTTTTTCTGCTTCAAAGCCGTCTTCTCGACGGCTTTGACTTATTTTCGCGAGCTTGATATAATTGGGCATATATTATGCATTTTTTTGGTAAACCTGATTCCATAGACATAATAATGAGAGGATTTACGGATGGAACTACGATTGCAGCGCAACGCCATCAAGCTCTTAAGACAAATCGCAGACCACAGAAATCTAACTGAGCCCATCATACCCTATAAACCACAAAAATCCGCGTTCAATCCCCATCTCCCTATCTGCCAGCCCCTCCCCCGCTCGACTCCGGAGGCTCAGGGTATATCCTCCGAACACATCTCCGCCTTCCTTTCCGATATGCAAAATGACAAGTCCCTCGATATGCATAACCTGATGATACTGAGAAACGGGCGGATAATCACTGAGTGCTCATTCGGGGCATATAGGACGGATATCTGGCATGTCACCCACTCCCTGTGCAAGAGCATCACCGGACTTGCCATCGGCCTTCTCATAGACGAAGGAAGGCTTTCGCTTAACGACCGGATTGTAAAGATTTTTGAGGGCAGAGGAAATCCCCTGATGCCGATTACAAAAAAAGGCATCCTTATAAGTCATCTTCTGACCATGACCAGCGGTATCGCCTTCAACGAAACCGGCTCTGTTACGGAGGAGGACTGGCTCGAGTCAATTCTTAATTTCTCCCTAAAGCATGAGCCGGGTAAAGAGTTCTTCTACAACAGTATGAACTCCTATTTGCTCTCCGCAATTGTTAAGCAGATTACCGGCAAGGGGTTAATGGAGTACCTTCAGACAAGGGTCTTTGAGCCGCTGGGAATTACCAATATACACTGGGAAACCTGCCCAAAGGGCATTGAGAAGGGGGGCTGGGGTCTTTACATCCGCCCGGAGGATGCTGCAAAAATCGGCCAGCTTTTTCTGCATGGCGGCAGATGGAACGGCAGGCAGATCATCTCCGAGAACTGGGTTGAAAGCGCGACGACCTCCAGAGTATCGACCCCGGAGGACATTGGCGACTTTGACTACGGCTACCATGTCTGGGTGGGGAGAGTGCAGCGCTCCTTCCTTTTCAACGGCATGTTCGGACAAAATGTAATAGGGTTTCCGGACACAGGTATCCTTATTGTTTCAAACGCGGGCAACAATGAGCTTTTCCAGCAGAGCTCCTATTTTACACTTCTTAAAAAGTATTTTTCCTCTGATTATGCTCCCCCCGCATCCCTCCCCGAAAACAGAGCCGCCCATAAGAGGCTTCTGAGACAGATAGAAGGGCTCGGCTATCGTTCCGGCTTGGGCCTAAGGCTCTTTTCGCGCGTTTCTTCTCTGCCTAAGCAGTGCTCCCTGTTGTCAGGCAGAACCTTTTTGATCGAGGGGGAAGACAGCATAGACGTCGGCCTGTGTCCACTCATTTTACAGGCACTCCAGAACAACTACTCCTCCGGCATCAGGTGTATTTCGTTTTCGACAGTTGACGGAGCTTTTTTGATAAGCATTCAGGAGGAGGATTGCTCCCATATACTGCCCGTGGGTTTTTCGAAGGCGGAGTATTCAACGGTTGATATGCATGCAGAGCCATATATTGTGGGCACATACGGAAGCTTTTCGACGGATGAGGACGATAATCTGGTGCTCAAGCTCCGCGTCTCGTTCGTTGAAACATCCTCTACCAGAATAATGAAGCTGATTTTCTCCGGCGACGATATAGTTGTAAAATGCTCGGAGACTCCGGGCAGGAGGTTTTTCAGAATGTATATTGACTCACTCGGAAAAGAGCTTACGTCAAACAAGCTGGCCGAGGCCCTTCTCTCCAGAGTAGATAAGGACTATTTTGATTACAAGCTGGAGAGGACCTTCGAGCCGGTTCTTAGCGGAAGGCTTGAGCCAAAGAACTCCTGAACCCTGCCGCCCCGCTTCATCTTGCGCATATTTCAGGCTTATGATATAATAATTGCAAAGCAATTATTATATCATGCGCATGTCGCCCGTCTCCGGGCGACGCGCTAAAACATAAATGTTACACCGCACAATATGCTGCGAACCTAAACTAAAGGGGCACATAAATGAAAACAGATGTTGTAATAGTGGGCGCAGGTCCCGCCGGTATATTTACCGCCATTGAAATGCTAAGGCGCGGGAGCAAAAAGAAAATCACAATAGTAGAAAAGGGACAGTCTGTGGAAAACAGAAGCTGCCCGAAAAGCAAAACTAAGCGTTGCATAAATTGTAAGCCATATTGCCATATTACAACGGGCTTTTCCGGTGCGGGCGCCTTTTCGGACGGCAAGCTCTCGCTCAGCAGTGAGGTGGGCGGCGACCTGCCGGTACTTATCGGTGAGGAGCTTGCACAGGAGACCATTGATTACACGGACAGTATCTACCTCGAGTTCGGGGCGGACGAGCATATAGAGGGCATACACAACTCCGAAGAGGTTAAGGAGATTAGAAAACGCGCCATCCAGGCGGGGCTTAAGCTCGTTGACTGCCCTATCCGTCATCTTGGCACGGAAAAGGCGCAGAGCCTTTACCTGTCACTGGAAAAGCATCTCCAAAGCAAGGGTGTCGAGATACTTTTCGGACATGAGTGCACCGACCTTATCCTGAAAGACGGACGCTGTCTTGGCGTGCGCGTTGAGCATGCTCAAGTCCTTTCGGAGATTTACGCCGACAGCACAATAGTCGCCACAGGGCGACGGGGCGCTGACTGGCTCGAAAAAATCTGCACAGAGCACTCGATAGCTCACCAGCCCGGCACCGTTGATATCGGTGTGCGCGTCGAGGTGCGCAACGAAATCATAGAGAGGGTAAATGACGTTCTCTATGAGTCGAAGCTCATAGGCTACCCCAAGCCTTTCAAAAACAAGGTGCGTACCTTCTGCCAGAACCCCGGAGGTTTTGTAAGCCAGGAAAACTATGACAACGACCTTGCGGTAGTAAACGGACATTCGTATAAGGATTTCAAGTCTAACAATACTAATCTGGCCATACTTTGCTCACACAATTTTTCGGAGCCCTTTAACCAGCCCATAGCCTATGCGCAGAAGGTGGGAGAGCTTACGAACATGCTCGGGGCGGGGCATATACTTGTACAGCGCTTCGGGGACATACTCGATGGAAAGCGCACCTGGCCTAAGGAGCTTTCCCAGTCGAACCTGAGGCCTACCCTACCGGACGCCGTGGCGGGTGACATTACGGCCGCGATGCCCTACCGCTCGATGATGAACATAATTAATTTTATCCAGGCGGTCGATCACGTAGTGCCCGGCTTTGCCTCTAACGAAACGCTGCTGTATTCGCCCGAGCTCAAGTTTTACAGCAACCGCGTGAAAATGGATCAGTCCTTTAACACAAACATAGCCGGCCTCCACTGTCTTGGAGATTCAAGCGGCTGGACAAGGGGTCTAATGATGGCCTCGGCAATGGGCGTTTTGATGGGGAGAAGGTTAGTTTAATTTTGGGTAAAATCCCCGCTTTGCTTAATATTTATAATCGGTCAGGCAATTGCCTGGCCGATTTTCTTTTTCAGGCAAGAAATCGCACTAAGCTCCGCCCGGGTTTCCGAATAACTCACTGCCGCGCTCCAGCATATCATATTAATGACCATTAGAATGTGATTAACTAAATAACGATATATAGATAAGGAAGTTTAGTCCTATGAACTCATGTAAAAAATGTAGTTTCAGCGCCTGCAGCTGTCTGGCAGCTGTTGTCGCCATAATTGTCGGAGTGGCAGTGGGTGCATTGTTCTTTTTTTCTCTTCTTCCCTTTATCCAGACAATAGTCGCATCCATTGTGCTCGAGCTGGGTGTGTGGGCAATCGCCTTCATTCTGGTGGCACAAATCCTCAGTTCCCTCTATCTGCCTAATCCGCTAAGGGATTGTCTCTGCAGCGGCATAGGCTGCCTGCTAGCGGGTGCATTCGGCTCGGTTATTCTTGCAATCATAGCCTTGTCGGTTGTTCTGACACCCTATAGTATTATCTCCGCAGTGATTGTCGGACTCGGTGCGCTCTTCTTTACGCTTCTGATCATCTCACTTATATCATTTATAAGATGCGTACTTTGTAAGATGTGCATGCGCGACTGACCCTTAAGAGATAGCAATATTGAGCGCCGGTTTCAGCTGAAACCGGCGCTTTCTTGTCATAGATGGTCAAAATCCTGCTATTTTGAGTTGAAAATCTTGAATATGTCTCCGAAGGGATCATCGTCCTGCTTTGGGGAGTCCTCTTCGGTGCTCGGACCCAGGGTTCCCCCCGTAAAAAGACCGGGTTTCTTGGTTTCCTTCTGCGATTTTTTATCCTCGAAGCCAGTGGCTATTACCGTTACGCGGATTTCATCGTCCATCGAGTCGTCAAAGGCCGCGCCGAAAATGATGTTGGCTTCGGGATGTGCCGAGGCTTGCACAAGGTTTGCTGCTGTTTCAACCTCTTCAAGGCCGATGTCCATGGAGCCGGTTATATTGACGAGAACACCTCTTGCACCGTCTATCGATGTTTCCATGAGCGGACTGGAAACGGCTGCTTTAGCGGCTTCCTCCGCCTTGCCCTTTCCGGTGGCATGTCCCACGCCCATATGCGCAAAGCCGGCATCCTTCATTATCGTCGTAACGTCGGCAAAGTCCAGGTTTATAAAGCCGGCGTTCTTTATAAGGTCGGATATGCTGGCTACGGCCTGGCGCAACACATCGTCGGCTATCTCAAAGGCATTGGCGAAGGTAACCTTCTGGTCGGTGGCGTGCTTTAAGCGGTCATTGGGAATAATCAGGAGGGAGTCAACACGGGTGAGCAGTTCCTTTATCCCGGCTTCGGCCTGCTGCATCCTGCGGCGTCCTTCAAAGCTGAAGGGCTTGGTCACTACTCCTACGGTAAGGATGCCGGTTTCCCTTGCTATTTCAGCCACAACGGGAGCTGCGCCAGTGCCCGTACCGCCGCCCATACCGGCGGTAATGAACACCATGTCAGCATCCTCAAAGGCCTTGGCAATGTTATTTCTGTTCTCCTCGGCGGACTTGCGGCCTATCTCGGGATCCGAGCCTGCACCCTGACCGTGGGTCAGCTTCTCGCCAATCTGAATTTTCTGCGTCGCACTGGACAGAGCCAATGCCTGCTTGTCCGTATTGACTGCAATATATTCAACACCTTTTGTTCCGGATAATACCATTCTGTTGACAACGTTATTGCCGGCACCGCCCACACCCACTACTTTTATGGTGACAACATTATCCGGCCCAGTCTCAAGTGCAAAGGATGACATGTTCAACCCTCCTGTTTGTATTTACAATGTATAGCCGATGCATAATACATAATAATATCAAGTGTATATCTTTACATATTTTATATCTAATTAAACCTTAGGTCAATAGTATATCAGGCAATTATTTAACTTTTATGATGAAACTTCATGTCAATCGGGGATAAACCGCGCTTCCTTGCTCCCCGTCAGGTCAATTGTTCCGGTGGCCACGGGACTCAGGTACCCAAGGGAGTTGCTAAGCTGATCAAACTTATCGGAAATGTTCTCGTTTTTCCCCACCTTTACCCTGAAGCGCCCCTTATACTCAAAGTGTAAATCACCGACGCTAGTTATGTCTATATGGCCTACCTCCGAGAGCATGTCCCTTTCCAATATTTCTTCCATCACGGTCTCAATATATGACACCTTCGGCTTCTCCGCCTCTCCCGGCTCAAGCTTCTGCCCTGCCACCGGCTGTATCGGGGTAAGTCCAATTATAGAGACCCCGGTAATAGCGTCGGAGCTAACCTTTTCAAGGAGCTTGCAGGACTTGTCCATTAACCAGTAATTCTCCCCGCTGCGTACATATGCCACAGGTCGTGCGTCGGTCACCCTGATAACAAGTACGTTTGGGAGATCCTTGCTTATTGTTGCCTCGTCAATATATGGTAATGATTTAAATATTTTGCTAATTGCGTTAAATTTATTCACAAAGAACAGATTATCCCCTATCTTTATTCCCGACGCAGAGATTACCTGCTCCTGTGAATACTTTAAACTTCCCTCTGCCCTTATAACGGATATCTTAAAGAAGACAGATATTCCAAGCAGCAGAGCGCCGCAGATAAGCAGTGCCGACAATATGCTTATTATCGGATTGCGTCTTTTTTTCCTGCGGCGTTGCATTGGTCTGCCCTCTCGCGGCATGGTATCTCCTCCTTTGTGCATTATTCCAGTCTGACTATATCTGCCCCCAGGTTGCCGAGCGCCGTCTCAAGGCACTCATAGCCTCTGTCTATATGCTTTAATCCGGATACGCGGCTTTCCCCCTGGGCTCCGAGAGCCGCAACTGTAAGGGCAGCCCCGCCCCTCAGATCGGTTGCCTCAACCGTAGCCCCGTGCAGAACTTTTCTGCCGCATATCAGAGCCACCCTTCCCTCAGTCCTTATATCGGCACCCATGCGAAGAAGCTCGCTGATGTGGCGGTAACGGTTTTCAAATATGTTCTCCACGAACACTGTCGTACCCTCAAATTTTAGACTGGCGGCCATCAGCGGAGGCTGTGCGTCCGTCGGAAAGCCGGGATACGGGGCGGTTACAATCGGGCGCACGGCCTTAAGCGGCCTGTCGCAGACTATGCTTAGGCTGTCAGGGCCAATGTCCAGATCACAGCCGGCCTCGCTCAGTACATCCGTGACCGTGGAGAAATGCCTGGGTTCTATACCTTTTATCTCCGCCCTGCCCCCGGCCGAGGCAACGGCCAGAGCATAGGTGGAGGCGACTATCCTATCGGGTATTATTCTGTGCTCCACGCTTGTTTTACAGGTTTGGCCCTCAATCGTAATTATTGAGCTGCCCGCACCGTGCAGATTGACCCCCAGACGCCTCAGGTAGGCCTGAAGGTCCTCAATTTCGGGCTCCCGTGCGGCGTTTGTTATTATCGTTTGACCACGGCAGCGGCTGGCCATAAGCATGGCGTTCTCAGTCGCTCCGACGCTCGGTATGGGCAGGTCAATTCTGCCTCCGCGAAACTCCCGAACCTTGCATAGTATATTGCCGCCTTTTTCTTCAATATCCGCCCCTAAGGTCCGAAGCGCCATAAGATGAAGATCTATCGGTCTCGGGCCTAGCTCGCAGCCCCCCGGATAGCTGAGTATCGCCTCACCTGTTCTAGCCAGAATAGCTCCCAGAAATACCACCGACGACCTCATCTCACGCATGAGCGCATCGGGAATGTCCGAGTGGTTCATAGTCGAGGAGTCTATTGTAACCGTGCTGCCGCTACGGCTGACACGGCAGCCAAGATGATTCAAAATCCTGATTGACACATCGACATCCCTAAGGTTTGGACAATTATGTATAACACTCTCGCCTTCGGCAAGAATTGATGCGGCCATTATAGGTAAAACACTATTTTTAGCCCCGTGTACTGTCACGCTTCCGCAAAGCTTGATGCCCCCGTTTATCCGCAGTATCATCTCCACACCCCCGCACAAAAGCCGGCAGAACACTGCCGGGCAAATGGTTCTTTACAAAACCATACTATGCAGTATGTGGTCTCTGCGTTAATTACAGAAAAGCAGATTAAGCGGCATGGATGAACGGCTAGGCCATCATATGCTCATTGGAGGCACTTTAAAGCAAAACAGCAGGTTCGGGCCCTTAAACAAGGCCGGCGTTGGAGTTAGCGCACCCTGGTCCTTTGTGCCAGTTCCAGTATAGTCTCGGCTATTTTATCGGTTGCGTTGGGCTTGGAGAGCTCAGACATCTTAGAGGACATGCTCTCAATGCGGCCGGGTTCGGTCAAAATGCCGTTAACCGTATCAAAGAGCAGTGCTGCCGTGCACTCAGGCTCCTTTATCACCACGGCCCCGCCCCTTTTTGCGAGCACCATGGCGTTTTTCTCCTGATGATTGTTCGTGACATAGGGCGAGGGTACGAGGATGGCCGGCTTGCCCATCAGCGTAAGCTCTCCGAGAGTGGAGGCGCCGGAGCGGCAGATAATTAAGTCCGCAGCGGCCATGACCTTCGGCATATCGAAGATATACGAGCGTATGTCTATTCCACTCTCCTTCTCCCCGAACACTCCCCGCTCGGCGAGCATGGAATACATCTTTTTAAGTCCTTCCTCGCCGTTGCCGGTGGCGTGGATATGGGTAAAAAATCCCTTTTCCCAGTTGAGCTTTATAAAATCCGCGGTCACCTCGTTCATATACCTGGCCCCCAGCGAGCCCCAGAAGGACACCACCAGAGGACGGTCTATCCCCAGTGATTTTTTGGCCGATTCCTTATCCCATCGCAGAAAATCTCCCCTGACGGGCGTGCCCGTCACGGTCACCTTGCCGTGATTTTTATAAAAGCGCCGGCTCTCCTCAAAGCCGACCATAATAACATCCGCAATGCTCTCAAGCCTTTTCGTTGTCAGGCCGGGGACGGCGTTGGACTCATGTATCAAAGTCGGGATGCCCATTTTATGCGCCATCCGGATGACCGGGTAGCAGACGTAGCCGCCCGTGCCTATGACCACATCGGGTTTGAAGTCCTCGATGATTTCTCTGGACTGCTTGGCGGAAACCCACAGCTTATACGCGGCCGCAATATTATGGGCTATTTCCTTAGGCGCAAGGCTCCTGTGCAGACTGTAAATTGATATGAGCTTTATCTCATAGCCCTCTCGGGGCACCAGCTCCTCCTCCATGTTACCCTCGGCGCCCACAAAGAGGAAGCTCGAGTTTGGAAGCAGCTCCCGGAGCCTGCCCGCCACGGCAATCGCGGGGTTTATATGACCCGCGGTCCCCCCGCAGGTGAAAAGAAATCTCATTTCTCAGCCCGCTTTCTTTATTTTTATATCCCTTGACACGCTCAATATTATCCCCATTTCCGCAAGCTGAATCAATAATGCCGTACCGCCGTAGCTGAAGAACGGGAGAGAAATTCCGGTGCAGGGAATAAGATTCGTAACAACCGCCACGTTCAGGAAGACCTGCAAAAACAAAAGTGCTGTCAGGCCCGCTGTGACCATCGTGGAATATCTATCTCTGGCATGCATCGCAAGCCAGAAGCCCCGAATTATAAGCATCGCAAAGAGTATAAGTATAAGCATCGCGCCGATAAATCCCAGCTCCTCGCAGACTATTGAGAATATGTAGTCATTGTGCTCCTCCGGCAGATAAAGGTACTTTTGCCTGCTCTGACCGAGCCCCACACCCAAAAGTCCGCCCGAGCCTATGGCATAGAGCGACTGTATTATCTGGAAGCCATCGCCCTGGGGGTCTGAGAACGGATCGCGCCATATCGTTATCCGGGTCGCGGCGTAATCGAACTTGGTCAGCACCAGAAAGGCGGCGATGCCGACGACAACTCCCACGAGTACAAACCACTGCAGCTTCGTCCCTCCGATGAACATCATCACCGCGCCAATTGCAATAATAATTATTGCAGCGGAAATGTGCGGCTCAAGCATCAGGAGGACGACTGTTACGCCGAGTATGCCCGCAAAGGGCAACACCCCGTATCTGAAGGTTTTCATCTTCCCCTTATACTTGCAGGCCATGGAAGCGAAGGCGAGAATTATGGCCAGCTTCATTATCTCCGAGGGCTGGAAGGTTGTAAAGCCGAGGTCAATCCAGCGCGTAGCGCCGCCGCTGTCAGTGCCTATTACGGGCACTGCCGCAAGCAATAGCAGGGACACAAGCAGGAAGGGCATTGAAAAACGGCGGATAAGATTCATATTAAACCGTGAGATGAGCAGCATGAAGGCAATGCCCGCCACCGAAAAAAGTGCCTGTCTTACAAATATCCTGGTTGGATCTCCGGTCTCAAAATAGGCCCGCGCAAAGCTCGCAGAGAGCACCATAATCAGGCCAATCCCAAGAAGGAGAAGAGTCAGGATAAGCATTGGCATATCCATGGCACCCCGTGTCCCGGATTTATCCCGCGAATTCTCCTCGGCTCTGCCCCTGGCTTCATCGTCAAGTGTTTTTTCATAAAAATCCTCGTATCGTGCCATGGCTACACCTCCTTTATGGGACTTGTTGCTTTACATACTGTATCGCCCGGCCACGGCCAGAAACGAAATGAATGAAAAAACAAGCGATACCGCGGAAAAAACAAAAAACAGTTTCCTTTCGCTCCAGCCGCACATTTCAAAGTGGTGGTGGAGCGGCGCCATTTTGAATACGCGCTTGCCGCGGGTTATCTTGAAATAGACAACCTGTATGATATCGGACAAGGTCTCTATGATATAAACTATTCCCACCGGTACAAGTATCAGCGGCATATCGAGCGCAAAGGCCAGAGCGCAGATGGCCCCGCCCAGAAAAAGCGCGCCGGTATCGCCCATAAACACCTTTGCCGGGTGGAAGTTAAAAAACAAAAACACAACCAGCCCCGCGGTGAGAGCCGAGGCGAAGATGCCGAGTGATACGCTGCCCCACACAAAAGCCGTGGCCGCAAAAAAGACCGAAACAGGTATAGTAACGCCGGTTACAAGACCGTCCACCCCGTCGGTAATATTCACGGCGTTGACCGTACCGACGATAACAAAGGCGGCGAAGGCGAGGTAGACCGGCTCAGGCAGGGGTATGCTAACACCCACAAAGGGTATGTAAAGGTTCGGGGTCAGAAATCCAAAGTAACGCAGCAGTAGGACAAAGGCTATCGAAACTGCAAGCTGGAGAAGAAACTTTTGCAACGCTGTCAGCCCTAAGTTCTGCTTTTTCTTGAGCTTCTCGTAGTCATCCAGAAAGCCAATTGCGGCAAAAACAAGTGAAAAGGCCAGAATAAACAGGTGGCCGCTCTCGCCCTGAAGCGTTCCCGCCATACCTACTGAAATCGTGGCGATCGCTATGCCCGCAATGAACAAAAGCCCGCCCATGGTCGGCGTTCCCTCCTTGGACATATGCCAAACAGGGCCGTCCCGCCTGATGCTCTGACCGGCCTTTATTCTCCTTAGATAGGGTATCAGGATCATCCCCGTTACCGCGCTCACGACGGCGGAAACGGCAAATGATAAAAACAAAGTTATCATTGGTTCTGCTCCTAGCTTTGCTTATTCTTGCTTGCAAAGAATTCAGCGATTATCTCCCGCTCGTCCTGATGGATTTTCTGATTGCCGATTACCTCGTAGTTCTCGTGGCCCTTCCCGGCGAGAACTATGACGTCGTCCGTTTTGGCATGGGAAAGGGCGTAGCGCACGGCCTCCGGCCTTCTTGTTATTTTCTTGAACGGTGTCTTGAGGTCCTTCATTCCTTCGACGACCTCTTCTATTATCTGTTCAGGATCCTCGCTGCGCGGATTATCCGAGCTGACTATAACGAAATCCGCAAGCTCCGCGGCTATTCGGCCCATCTTCGGCCTTTTGCCCTTGTCGCGCTCTCCGCCGCAGCCGAACACCACGACCACACGCCCCTTTGCAAAGCCTCTTACTGTTCTCAGAATGTTTTTAAGGGCATCCGGACTGTGGGCATAATCTATTATCACAGTATAATCGGTTCCGGTCGGCACGACCTCGGCCCTTCCCTTCACCCCGCGGCACTCCTTGAGCGCCGCTGCTATATCCGGCAGTGTCATGCCCAGAGCCTCACAGCAGGCGATGGCGGCCAGTGCATTGTATACCGAAAAGAGCCCGGGTATGTGGAGCTCTATGCGTTGAATTTTGCCTACCTCTACGGCACAAAAGTCTACGCGTGCCTGTCTGAGCTTTATGTCTCTGGCGACAAGGTCGGCTTCGTCGTTTTTTGCAGAATAGGTGACCACGGGGCACTTGGCGTAGTCCTTCATATAGGACCCGACGGGGTCGTCAAAATTGATAACCGCCGTATTCGAGACATCAAAGAGCCTCGCCTTTGCGTCGCGGTACTCATCCATTGTGTTATGGAAGTCCAGATGGTCCTGTGTAAGGTTTGTAAAAACCCCCACCTCAAAGCGCAGCCCCTCCACCCTTCCGGTGATGAGCGCGTGTGAGGAGACCTCCATAACTGCGTATTTGCAGCCGGAGTCCGCCATCTCCCTGAGCAGCTTGTGCAGGTCATAGGATTCGGGGGTCGTACGCTCGGCCTCATACACCTTATCGCCTGCAATGTTCTCGTTCGTGCCGATAAGTCCGGACTTTTCTCCCGTGACCTTCTCTATTATATCCTTGACCAGATGCGTTATCGTCGTCTTACCGTTTGTTCCGGTAACGCCCACTATTTTGAGACTCTTGGCGGGCTGGCCGAAATATGCGGCGGAAATCTTCGCAAGCGCGAGTCTGGAGTCTTCGACCAACACATAGGGCACGGCCTCCTCGGGCTTTCTCTGACATACAACGGCAACCGCGCCGTTTTTGACCGCGCCGCCTATATATTTATGACCGTCCGTCACATAGCCCTCCACGGCTACAAAAACCATTCCGGGCTCAACCGCCCTTGAATCGTAGGCAATGTCGGATATCTCTAAATCACCGTCGGCGGTGCTTTCCAATACCTCTATATCGTATAACAGTTCACTGAGTTTCATAAGTCTCCCCCTTGCTTTTGTGCAAAATAGGTCTGGCAGGGCGCTAACCTCTTGTCTCCATTAGGGAGGTGTCGCTTTCAAAGAGCGTGACCTCAACTACCGTACCATAGGCAACTTCATTTCCCTGAGCTATGGATTGATCCGATACCACAATGGTGTCCGATGTTGTCGAGGCCGCCACGCCCGCCGTGCGGATATAAAGGCCGGCTGCCTCCAGCGCGCTCTTTGCCTGCACATAGGTCTTTCCGTAGAGGCTCGGCACCGTCACCATGACGGTTGGCTTCGTTTCGCCCGCGTAGATTATAACCTCGGTTCCCTTTGAAACCGTTACATTGCCCGCAGGCACCTGATCGGTCACTGTGTCTCCGTTCCCGACAACCCTGACGGTGAAGTTTTTATCCTTCTGAAGCTCCGCTTTTGCTTCCTCTACTCCCATGTTTTTCACATTGGGTACAGTAACATTTATTGTTGCGAGTTCCTCGTCCTTATATACCGTCTTTACTCCCAAGTACGGCAGTGCATCCGCAAAAATCTTACCTACCGCCGGGGCCGCCATTATTCCGCCGCTTACGTATATGCCCGTGGAGGGGTCCGGGGAATCGAGCAGAACAAGAACCGCGAGTTCGGGGTCGTCAGTCGGCGCAATGCCGACAAAGGAAACGATATAATCGTCGGCCATACCCTGGCCAACCTTTTCGGAGGTTGCGGTCTTCCCGCCTATTCTGTAACCGGCTACATAGGCGTTTCGTCCGGTGCTTGCGCCGCCATCGACAACGGTTTCGAGAATCTCGCACACCTTTTTGGAAGTCACCTCGCTGATGACCTGGCGCACCACCTTCGGCTCATTTGCCATTATAACATTCCCATCGTCATCCACGACCTTTGAAACGACATAGGGCCGCATGAGCTTGCCGTCGTTGGCAACGGCACTTACCGCAGTGATAAGCTGCAGGGGCGTTATGTTAAAGGTCTGCCCGAAGGAGGCTGCCGCAAGTTGAGACAGGTTCTTGGGATTGGTGAACAGCTGTCTGTCCCACCAAAGACTGGAGCCCTCTCCAATGAGATCAATTTCGGTTTTATCGAAGAAGCCGAGCGCCTCCATATACTCATAAAAGGTCTCTGCACCAACTTTCAGGCCTATGTTGACAAAGGCCACGTTGCAGGAGTGCTGAACCGATTCCGAGAGATTCTGGGAGCCGTGGCCGCCGTGCTTCCAGCAGTGGATGGGCGTGTCGCGCCCGATGACATCAATCGCGCCGCCGCAGAAAAAAGTGCTGTTGTCATTGACAAGCCCCTCCTCCAGCGCAGCTGCCAGAGTGAATATTTTAAAGGTCGAGCCGGGCTCATAGGTATCACTTATCGGCCTGTTGCGCCACTGGCTGATCTGGGCCTGCGCAAGTCCCTTAAGGTAATCGTCTCCCGTAAGTCCCTCAAGCTGCTGCTTGGCCTCGTCGCTTATTTCCTGATAATTATTGAGATCGAAGTTCCCCAGGGTAGCCATACCGAGGATTTCCCCGGTCTTGACATTCATTACAATTCCCATTCCGCCGCTTCTTATGGCGTAGTCGTCTATCGCCTGCTGCAGATGCTTCTCAAGATAATACTGTATATTCGCATCAATAGTCAAGATGGCGTTATTTCCATTTTTTGCGTCAATGTAGTTTTCAAACTTTGTATACAGCATATCCGTCCCGTTTGAAGTTGTGGCACGTATTATCCTGCCGCTCGTGCCCTTGAGATAATCCTCGTATCCGGCCTCGATTCCGTACAGGCCTGTATTGTCCGTTCCCACAAAGCCAATTATGTGGGAGGCAAGGCTGCTGTAAGGATAGTACCTTTTAGTATCCACTTCAAGATGTACGCTTTTGAGGTTGTTGTCGTTCTTGAAGGCGCGGACCTTATCGGCCACTTCCTTCTCCAGCTTGACAGCGACAGTCTTATACCAAGAGCGGGTGTCTTCCCATTTCTTCATCAGGCTGTCGTAGTCAACGCCTATAATCTCAGACAGACCACGTGAGATGAACTCCGGATCCTCATTATACATTTTAAGCTCGACCGGGCTGATAAAGACAGTCTCCACACTTGCGCTCATAGCCAGTATTTTCATGTTCCTGTCATATATCGTGCCCCGTGAGGCGTTTATTGTCGTCTCCCTGAGCTGCTGCTCTATCGCCCTTTCCTCATAATAGTCGTGATCTCTGACCTGAATCTTGTATAAGTGCACGCCCAGAACTATAAAAGCAAGTATGCCGCACACTACCATTAGACTTAGTGTACGGCGCAAAATCTCTGTATTGGCCTTTTGAAGCGCTTTACCTTTTTTTGACGCCATGGCAGTTCTCCCCGTTTTTGTCGTGAATCCGTGTAGCTTCCATACGATTATATTACATGGCCTATCTGAAATATTCCACTACACGGGACAAAAAGGCCGTTATGCTGTCAAGCATTCCTACGCTCTCTATGTTGCCCCTGAGTATCTCCGCCCTGTCGGGGGCCAAGCTGTTCACATAGTACACCTGACTGTTGGCAGCAGGCACCATGCCAAGCTCGCTTACCGCATACTGCTCTATTCTGTCAAGATCAAAGGTGCCCTCATACTTTATCTTCAGCCTCGCCTCCGCCTCATTAAGCTCAGTCAGCTGTTCCTGAAGGCTTGCCGACTCGTAGGAAAGTGCCGCCATCTGCACATATCCCATTACCACGAGGAACAGCAGAAGAGCCGCGACAGCAAAGCCGAGGGCGGAGAAAGGAGATACCGCGACCCTTGCCGTCTTCACACGGGTTCTGGGCAGGGCATCAATCTTCACCTTTTCCCTTGGGGGGCGGGGCTTCACAACAGGAGGTGCCTGCGGTACTGTCTGAGGTGCTGTTCTTCCAAGATCATACGCGAGACTTCCGTAGGTCGCGCTGGCGTATTTCATTGTTCTGGCTTCTCCTGCGTACATGCATTTTCCTCCCGTAATAGTGCCTTCATATCCTCTCGGCAATACGCAGCTTGGCGCTGCGCGCGCGTGGATTGTCGGCCAGTTCCTGTTTATCGGCTGTTATAGGTTTCTTCGTTATCACTTTCAGCTTCGGTACAAAGCCGCAGACGCACACCGGAAAGTCCCTGGGACAGGTGCAGCCCTTTTCTCCCGACTGCATTGCGTTTTTTACAAGCCTGTCCTCAAGCGAGTGGAAGCTGATTACAGCCAGCCTTCCTCCCGGCCTTAGGCTATCCACCGCCTCCGAAAGCATATCGGATATTGAGCCGAGCTCATCGTTGACTGCGATACGTATTGCCTGAAAGCTTCTCTTCGCGGGATGCTGCTTTTCGCGCAGCGCCGCGGCCGGCATAGCGGATTTTATTATCTCAACAAGCTCCAGCGTTGTCTCAATCGGCTTTTGTTCTCGCCTTCTGACAATGCCCGAGGCTATTCGCGGCGCGTAGCGCTCCTCGCCGTAATCGAAAAGTATTTTTTTTAGACGCTGCTCATCCCAGCTGTTTACGATGTCATAGGCGCTAAGCGCCTCGCCACCGTCCATCCTCATGTCGAGCGGAGCATCCGCCATATAGGAAAATCCGCGCTCCTTATCGTCAAGCTGGGGGGACGATACTCCCAGGTCAAAGAGCATGCCGTCTACTTTATCTATGCCTAAATCGTCGAGAATTGCCTTCAGGCCACGAAAGTTGCCATGAACAAGGGTCACTCTGTCCAAATAGGGCGTCAGTCTCTTTTCAGATTCTTTGATTGCCGTCAGGTCCCGGTCTATGGCGATGAGCCTTCCGGAGCTTAGCCTTTTTACAATCTCAATGGAATGCCCCGCTCTTCCCAGTGTGCCGTCGAGATACAAGCCGTCCGGCTTTATATTCAAGCCCTCTATGCACTCTCTGAGGAGCACGGGCTTATGAAGCTCTTCCAATTAAGCGTCCTCCGATTATTAGAATCCAAGTTCCTCTATGGCCGCCGCGATGTTCTCCTTCGTCAGTTCCTCGGCCTGCTGCGCTCCCCACTTTTCCGAGTCCCAAATCTCCGCATGGTTGGAGACACCGACTATGGTTACGTTTTTCTTCAAGCCTACATAATCACGCAGCTTCTGCGGCAGTAGTATTCTTCCCTGTCCGTCAAGCTCACAGCAGGCGGCATTGACAAAAAGCTGGCGCATCCTGCGGGACTGAGAGCTGGGCAGCGCGTCAAATTTTGCCTTTATCACGTTCCAGTGCTCCAGCGAGTAAGCTGAGAGGCAATCGTCAATTGAAATGGTTACATAGAAAATGTTCCCGAGCTTTTCACGGAGCTTTGAGGGTATAAAGAGCCGGCCCTTGGCGTCCAGCGTGTGCTGATATTCACCTGTCACTCAACCTCCACCTCGCTCCTTTTCATGGGATTACGCAACACTTTGCACCATTTCCCCCCACCATTGCCCCCATTATAGAGCGAGCGCTCAAAAAATGCAAGAGTTTATTTGATATTTTTGTGCCCTAAAATAGTGGGTTTTCCCGCCGGTTTAACGAATTTTCGCAATATCGAACATGTGTTCTGTTTAATATAATGAAGTGTCTTTTATGTCTGAACGGCGACTCCAACATTAACTGGTATATGCAAAAAAACAGACCACAACATATAGTCATGGTCTGTTTTTTGGCCTTGTCGGATTATAATGCTCTAAAAGTTGGGTAAAGTGCAATTATAGTTAAAATATACAAAAAAACCTGTAAAAATTCTATGTTTTGACAAATGTTACTTTTTTACTTCTTCTCCTTCTTTTCCACGGCCGCAGCAACAAAGCCTGAAAACAGGGGGTGTGCCCTGTTCGGGCGGCTTTTGAATTCGGGGTGGAACTGGACGCCGACGTGGAAAATGTTGTCCCGCAATTCAACCGTCTCAACTATTCTGCCGTCGGGGGAGATGCCGCTTACTACAATACCGGCCTTCTGCATCGCCTCTCTGTAATCGTTGTTGAACTCGTATCTGTGCCGGTGGCGCTCACTGATAAGCGGAGTTTTGTAGCACCTTTCCATTATCGTGCCGCTGACTATTTTGCAGGGGTAGCTGCCAAGTCTCATAGTTCCGCCCTTGTCTATGTCGTCGCTCTGGTCCGGCATGAAGTCTATAACCTTGTTTTTCGAATCTGCATCAAACTCCCCGGAGTTTGCATCCTCGAGACCCATTACGTTGCGGGCAAATTCGATTACGGTTATTTGCATACCCAGGCAGATTCCAAGGTAGGGGATATCGTTTTCTCTCGCGTACTTAGCCGCCAGTATCTTGCCCTCTATTCCACGGGTGCCGAAACCGCCGGGAATGAGAATCCCGTCGCAATCTCCGAGTATAGAGGAAACCGTGTCTTCAGTTATAAGCTCAGAATCAACCCAGCTTATATCTATCTTCGCACCATTCTCATAGCCGGCATGGCGCAGGGCTTCTGCCACGGAGAGATAGGCATCATGCAGCTTTACATACTTGCCCACCAGAGCAATCTTAACAGTTTTCGAACGGCTCTTAATACGCTCAAGCATGCTCATCCAATCTGTGAGATCGGGCTTAGGCGCGATTATGCCCAGCTCGCGGCAGACAATGTCCGAAAAGTTTTTTTGCTCAAGCATTATGGGAGCTTCGTAGAGCACCGGTAAGGTGATGTTCTCTATAACGCAGTCGGCTTTCACATTACAGAACAGTGAAATCTTCTGGCGTATCTCCTCGTCTATTGGCTCGTCGCTGCGCATTACTATTATATCGGGCGAGATACCCATGGAGCGCAGCTCCTTAACGGAGTGCTGGGTCGGTTTCGATTTATGCTCGCCCGAGCTTTTGATATAGGGCACCAGAGTAACATGGATAAAGATGCAGTTCTCCTTGCCCCTTTCCAGAGAAACCTGCCTAATCGCCTCAAGGAAGGGCTGGCTCTCAATGTCGCCGGTGGTGCCGCCGATTTCGGTGATGATTACATCGGCCTTTATCTTATCGCCAACATGGTATATAAATTCCTTTATTTCATTCGTAATGTGGGGAATGACCTGAACTGTCTTACCAAGGTATTCGCCGCGTCTCTCCTTATTAAGGACATTCCAGTAAACCTTGCCTGTGGTAAGGTTTGAAAACTGGTTAAGATCCTCGTCTATGAACCTCTCGTAGTGGCCGAGATCCAGGTCCGTTTCGGCCCCGTCCTCCGTCACATAGACCTCGCCGTGCTGGTATGGGCTCATTGTGCCCGGGTCGACGTTTATATAAGGGTCCAGCTTCTGCGCCGCCACCTTGAGTCCTCTGGCCTTTAAAAGTCTTCCGAGAGAGGCGGCCGTTATGCCCTTTCCGAGCCCTGAAACGACTCCTCCCGTAACAAAAATAAATTTAGTCATTCTTTTTCCCCCACACTTTAATCCTCATATGTTTTTAATATGTTCTCGGCAACTTTATACTTGGTCATACGTGTATCCATTGCCTGTTTTTCTATATATTTATGCGCCTCCGGCTCACTCATTTTGAGACAAGCAATCAGAACGCACTTAGCTCTGTTAACAACTCGTATCTCTTCAATTTTCGCCCTGAGATCTATGTTTTCCTTTTCCGCTCGTTTCAATCGCTCGCGTGATGCAAATATAAGCGAAAGAGACTGCCGGAAAAGGCTGGCCGACAAGGGCTTGGACAGGGTGAGCACTCCTAATTTCTCCATTTTATTGCTGATTTCATCAAAAACCTGATTTTTTACTATTAATACCGTGCCAGACGAACTGTCCACAGTGCTCATTGCCAGCTCATGACCGAATTCGTCTAAGAGCGGAGCATTTATTATAACTATGTCAAAGCTGCTGCTGATAAGTCTGCGTCTGGCTTCGCCGGCGTTCTTTAGTGTTGTAACGGGCGAGTATTTTGTGACATCCAGAAGCTTATATATCAAATCCGCCCCCTGCTCCGAGCTGGAGACCACCAAAACACTGCACTGTGGCCGCAGCAACACCATACAATCTCCGCCTCCTTTCCGGATTTGCGCGGTCCTACCGGAATTTATACGCGTCTATTATCTTCCGGTTAAGGGCAGTTTTTACAAGCTCACTTTTCTCGGCAAGGGCCATCGCCTTGGATAAGCTGTCCGGCAGTCTTCTAAGCCCTTTCAGAACAGCCTCGGGCGCGGTAAAAATATTGATGTTCTGCGGCGGCGGCGGTATGAGTCCGCGCTTTAATCCATCCAGTCCCGCTTCCAGAAGGAGAGTGTATGCGATATACGGGTTGGCCATACAATCCGGCGAGCGAAGCTCGATTCTGGAATATTCGCCCGTGGCCGCTGGAATCCTGACCAACTGTGAGCGGTTTTCCGGAGACCATGTGACGTATTTTGGCGCTTTGAAAGAGCCAAGGCGCTCATAGGACTCGACAGTCGGATTCAGAAAGGCGGTTATACCCTCTATATGCTCAAGAATTCCTGCCATAAAGCTATATTCCAGCTCCTGCGACATAGCGCTCTCGCCGATTTTGCTAAGTGACATGTTAATATGCATGCCGTTGCCTGCGCTGTTTTTAAGCGGCTTCGGGTCAAAAGAGGCATACAGGCCATTTCGCTCCGCTATTGTCCTGACTACAAACTTATAGGTGGTCACGTCGTCGGCAGATGATAAGGCGCCGCTGTATCTAAAACCTATCTCGTTTTGCCCGGGCCCTTCCTCATGGTGGGAGCTTTCCACAGAAATTCCCATCTCCTCCAGAGTCAAACAGATTTCCCGCCGAACATTTTCGCCCTTATCCATGGGGGCGGTGTCCATATAACTGCCGTTGTCGAGCGGCTCTTTTGTCGGCTCTCCCTTCTCCCCGGTCTTGAAAAGATAAAACTCACACTCGGAGCCCATATGGCAGCTGTATCCCTCATCCCGAACCTTAGCCACGGTTTCTTTAAGAAGGTTGCGGCAGTCGAGCTCAAAGGGGTTTCCGTCGGGATAGCGGATGTCACAGAAAAACCTGATTACACGCCCATGCGCCGGCCTCCAGGGCAGTATTGCAAGTGTAGAGAGGTCCGGAAACAGGAAAAGGTCGGACTTCTCCTCCGCGCCGAAGCCCTCAATCGCGGAGGCGTCAAAGGATACGCCCACTTTGAACGCACGGCTTAGTTCAGACGCCATGATGGAAATGTTCTTCTGTACCCCGAAAACATCACAGAACGCCAGTCTCACAAATTTTACGTCATTTTCCCTTACAAAATCCAGCACGTCATTCTCTGTGCGGTACATGACACTACCTCGCTTTCAAATTCAGCATTCGCGGTCGACTTACCTCGCCTTAACTATGGTGCTCTAAGGGATGACTATTGAGTTTTTAAACGGATAACAACCGCTTCGCGGACCTATTCTCTCCACTCTGCGGTCATTAGTTTTTGACACTAATCTGTCACATTATATACCATTAAGCGTGCGCCCTCAAGGGGGCGCACGCAATTTTTTACAGCTTCTCTCGAAATCTAAACTTTCCGGAGCTGTCTTAAATCAACAATTTTGTATTATAACACAACTCAGTTAGCGCAGTAAAGCTGTTTGTAAGGATTTTTTGTGTTTGGAGTTAAAACATAGAAGCCCCTTGACATTATTTCGGCCTTTTCAGCACCGAAATGGCCGCAATAGGTTTCGATAATCGGCATTATTTCCGCTAAATCCTCCTGTGTGGCCCTGCTCACCACCACCTGCGCCGGCAAATCGTTCGGCAAAACATCGGTCCTTAAATATATTTTGCCCCCGTGCATGCCCGTGCCACAGAAGTCCCCCACCGGAGACTCCCCCTGAGTGTTAAGACCAAGCACTACAAGATAGCCGCCCGCCAGGTATTCACCGAGGAAGCTGCCGCAGCTCCCTCCGATAACCAGTACCGGCACCTTGTCGGCGGAGGCCTTCATGTGAATTCCTGCGCGGCAGCCGGCGTTATCGCGAACATAGATTGCCCCTCCTCGCATTGAATAGCCGACGGCGTCTCCCGTGCTTCCATGTATCACTATTGTCCCCTCATTCATTGTGTCGCCGGTCGCATCCTGAGCGTTGCCGTAGAGCCTGATGCTCGCCCCGTTGAGGTAAGCGCCCAGCGCGTTTCCCGGCGTTCCTTCGAGTATGAGGTCGGGGCCGCTGTGTCCGCAGCCGATGTAACGCTCTCCCAAGCAATGTACTGCATTTTTCATCGTACTTCCCCCATAAACGCCCCGCGCTCCTTTTTTGCAAAGGCCATAAGCTGAGGACGGTCCTTTATAAGATCAAAGTCCAGACTGTCCAGAGGCGTTTTCTCACGGATGAGCGAGGTGTAAATTCCCGCTCTCGCAACATCTCCGACGAGAATATAGCCCTTCAAAGCATTGTCCTTGTAAAAAAGCGCCTTGTAGTTGTCTCCGTCCCGTTTAATAAAGCTGCTGCCCTCGTAGACCCCGGCGGTGATTATGTGCAGGCCGCAGAAACCTATCGCATTCATGGCGATGGCCTTTTCATGCACCGCTCTGCCGCCCGCCATGTTGATTCCCGCGACATTGCCCTGCATATAGGCGTTCGGCAGTATCGCGAGTATCCTCGTATCGCCGAGGGCAGAGTCAAAGCCCTCGCTGCAGTCGCCGGCGGAGTAGATGTCCGGAATGCTGGTTTCGCAGCTTTCGTTTACGCTCACTCCCCTTCCCACCCTGCCGCCGCAGCCTGAGATAAGCGAGGTGTTCGGCCGCACGCCGACAGCGGTTACAAGCAGGTCGAAGTCAACCGTCTTGCTGCTTTTAAGAAGTGCTGAATTCTCGCTGAACTCAGCGGCGCTGTCGTCGAGTATGAACTCCACGCCCTGCTTTTCAAGGTGCTTTTGTACTATACCGGCACCCTCTGAGTCCAGAATACTCGGCAGTATCCGGGGCGCCATGTCAACGACGGTAATTTTACCCGCCCTGCCGATAAGACACTCAGCGCACTTTAACCCTATGAGACCCGCGCCGAGTATCATCACCTTCGAATCGGGCCTGAGCATTGTTCTCAGCTTCTCGAGGTCATCGAGTGACATGAAGCTCGTGCTGTTTTTTACCTTCTCCAGACCAGGAATGGGCGGCACAAAGGGCCTTGAGCCGGTGGCAGCCATGAGCTTGTCGTAGCTAATCTCGCTCTCGTCCTCCAGCATGACCGTTTTTTTACCGGGGTCTATTTTTATGACCGTGCGCCCCAGCATTGTCTCGCAGCCATTGTCGGCATAGAAGCTCTCCGGGCGGTACTTTATGCGCTTTAAATCAGTCTTGCCCATCAGAAGATATGAGATGAGTGGTCTTGAATAGGTGTGATGGATTTCGTCCGATATTATGAGAATCCTTCCGTCCCTGTCTACTTCCCTGATGCCCTCGACACAGCCGACGGCCGCGGCGGAGTTTCCTATTATCACATATCTCACTCAGCTCACCTCTCCTCAAAGACTATCGCCCTGTTCGGACAGCCTTTTACGCAGGCGGGAGTTCCGCCCTCGTTTTCAATGCAAAGCTCACATTTCCGGACAGCGCCCTGCTCCGAGGGCATGAGCGCGCCATAGGGGCAGATCAGCACGCAGGTATAGCAGCCGACGCATCTGTCGCGGTCTATCCTG
>JAAYOL010000066.1 GCA_012520395.1 Clostridiales bacterium | reverse complement strand
TCTTCGGTATGACCCGACCGGCGTAAATAACTGGAATATTATGGTCATGATCCCGCAGGCTGTTGCGATGCGTGAAAGCGAAGCTGTCAGTCGCCGTCTATACGGCATGGCTGCCATCATCTGGGCAGTGATGCTGCTGTATATGTTAGGCGTTACATGGAGTCTTTTCAGTGCTTATCGGAAGGTTCGAAAGCTCAGCTATGAAGACCAGACTACGGGACTGCAAAACAGAAACGCATATGACAGATTCAGTGCTGATATTCAAAGCAGGAGCTTTGATTCCCTTTCCTGCGTATTTGTGGATGTGAATGGACTGCATGAGGTGAACAACAAATACGGTCACAAGGTGGGCGATCAAATGCTTCAAATCGTAGCGGCTGAGCTGCTTAAAGAATTCCCCTTTAAGCAGGTGTTTCGCATCGGCGGAGACGAATTTGTGGTAATGAGCGAGGATTACGATGCAAACGAATGTGCATTAAAGATGGAACGCGTTGCACAGCAAGTTGCGTCCCATAATTATTACATCTCTTATGGCATAGCGCACCGTGAAAATGGAATCGGAGCTGACAGGATAGCACTGGAAGCTGACATGAGGATGTTGGAAAACAAACGAGCGTACTACGCCGAAAATGAACGGCGGCAACCACGAGAGGATGTATGACTGCCTTAAAATTGATTGATATACAGATTATGAATGTATCACTTTGGCCAGACAACTCCTGGCAAAATTGATTTTAGAGATTCCTGATTTTGATAAACGTTTAGAAAAGGGGGACCTGGAGCTTGTAAATATTATTGCGAGAAACATTGGTGCAGTTAATATGTTCTCGTTTGCATCCAAGTACTGTACATATCATAACGCAATTTCCATACATCATGCGGTCGAATTGGTAATTGCGTTGGCACTTATTTCGGTACTAGGCAACTTCTGGATCTCGACTTTTATTTTCAACTCGGCGATAAAAAAGGGAATAAATTATTTAAGTATATTTACGGCTATTCTTGCTTTGATTTCTGTCGCGTTGCACACCTTTATGGCTTTGAACAACCAGCTTCCTGTTTATACATATCCGCTGGATGGAAGAAACATAATCGGAACTCTAGGGTTCTCTTTATTATTAAGCGGACCGATGGAAGAAATTGTATTCCGGGCACTGCCAGTTGCTCTGCTGACTTATGCATTTGGGAAAAGCATTGAAATCAAAGGCAGTTTTACCTTAGAGGTCATACTTGCATCAATATTATTTGCCTTCGCACACGTCAGTTGGTCGATTACACCATTACACTTTGAAGCCGATTATTTTCAGCTCATTTATGCGTTTGCCATGGGAACAATAGAATGTGAACACCCAAAAGCGGCCAGGCCTCTTGCGGCCTGACGGTACATGGCGGGAGTAAAGGCCGCCTGGATTGGCGGTATAGATGCGCTCCCGGTTGTAGTAGGTCATAATGTAGCGGAATACGATGCTTTTGACCTGAGACATGGGCAACTCGTCCGTTGGGAGCTGGTAAAGATTCTCCTTCTACAATTACATACTTTTCTCGGGATACAATTGAAAGCATTGGAAAGGGAGGGACCGTTCTCTGCCGAGGACTTAAAGAGCCGCATGGATTATCTGAAGAAAAAATCTTTTCAGAAAATATTTTCCGAATGATGCATTTATAAAGTGTTCCTATGTTATTTATGTCTACCATAACCGTAAAGCTTCCGTTTTCGGCAGCGGCCTTGGTGATGGCGTAAGTGGTGGCGATTTCAAGGTATTTGTCGATTTCTTTCCTCGTAGCAAGAAAGTATCAGGTGGCTTTGCTTGAAAAGCAGAGCTGTCCGATGCTCGTCGGTGACCGTTTTTGCTTCTGCTCCTCCAGATGGCTCCAGTAATATAGAACAAGTGCTCTATAAAAAATTGCCATAAGATTACAATATCGCATATATTATTTCTTGCTCACCTCTGCAAGAAGTCTTGTATCAGTGGAACCCCATTGACCGATGTGTTGTTAACGCATATAATCACATTAGTATGATGCATGATTAATGTATTCACAAATCACTTTTTAATTAAAAGGAGATTACTATGAGCGGAAAAACTATTATTGAGCCTCAGACAACTGTACCCGTATACGACGAATGTGACGTATTGGTAGTTGGCGGCGGCGCAGCAGGTCATTCTGCAGCAATCGCAGCAGCAAGAGCCGGCTGCAAGAATATAATCCTTATGGAACGTTACGGCTATTGCGGCGGCGACGTTACCGGCGGTTACGTACTTCTCATCCCCAATCTTTCCTTCCACAACAAGGTATACGTTCGCGGTATACAGGAAGAGTGGTTTGAGAGACTCCAGAAGATTCCCGGAGCAGTTGCAGGACCCGATCCCAAGACCGGCGTTATCGGTAGCACCAATCCCGCTTTCGTAAGAGCATGGGGCCCTGTGGGCGGATCTACACGAGTAGAGCCTCCCAAGGTATGTTTCGGCTTTATGGTTGAGCCTAACCAAATGAAGATTGAAATGGATGTCATGCTGGACGAACACAAGGATTCCATCCGCGTTATGTACCATTCTTGGGGTTGTAAGCCCATTATGGAAGGCAACGTTTGCAAGGGCGTACTCTTCGAGTCCAAAGAAGGCCGTAAGGCTGTACTAGCTAAGGTCGTTATCGATGCTACCGGCGACGCGGATATCTGCAGACTTGCCGGTGCACCAACTTCCTCTGCTATCGACGATGATTGCCGTTGCAGCTCCACCGCTCTGGTTTATAGAATCGGTGGAATCAGCATGAGAGAGTACTCCAGGTGGAGAAAAGAAAATCCTGAGGTTGCGATGCAGATGGGCAAGGACCTGGCAGATATTCACGGCTTCAGAAGCGGCCTTATCTCGGGGCCGACAGATGATGTTGCCTGGGTCAACAACTGGCAGCCCAAGAGAGACTGCTCCAAGATCGCAGACCTGACCGCGACCGAAATGGGTTGCAGGCTCAAAATAAGAGAAGTACTTAATTACTACAAGGAAGTATGCCCCGAAGTATGTCGTGGTAAAGTAAAGTTGTAACACAGCTGT
>JAAYOL010000065.1 GCA_012520395.1 Clostridiales bacterium | reverse complement strand
GATGATTCTTTTCCTTGCATTTTGAAGTGTTTTGGTGGTAGAATAATATTTAACCCGAAAATATCTCCACAGAAGGAAAAGATTTGTAAGAGGCCCAAATCTTTATTAATAAGTGCTTTTAGATGCACTTCGGGGTAGCTGTAAAATGCACAACCTAGCCTGCCTTGGCGCATGGTCATTTGTGCCTTCAGCATTGCGAAAGGATTGGTCATATTATGAAAAAAGGTAAATACTACCTTACAACAGCCATAGCCTACACCTCGGGCAAGCCGCACATAGGAAACACTTATGAAATAGTGCTTGCCGACGCCATCTGCCGCTTTAAGCGTCTTACGGGCTATGATGTATACTTTCAGACGGGCACCGACGAGCACGGCCAGAAAATAGAGGAGAAGGCCGCCGCCGCGGGCAAGTCACCCCAGGCCTATGTAGACGAAATTGCCGCTGAGATAAAGCGCATCTGGGACATAATGGACACCTCATACGACCGCTTTGTCCGCACCACAGACCCGGCGCATCAGAAGGCGGTGCAGAAGATATTCAAAAGACTCTATGACCAGGGTGACATATACAAAGGCTCCTACAAGGGCCTTTACTGCACCCCCTGCGAGAGCTTCTGGACCGAAAGCCAGCTCGTGGACGGAAATTGCCCGGATTGCGGCAGACCTGTCAGGCAGGCCGAGGAGGAGGCATACTTTTTCCGTCTCTCCAAGTACTCAGACCGCCTGATGAAGCATATTGAGGACAACCCCCGCTTTATACAGCCCGAGTCCCGCAAAAACGAGATGGTGAACAACTTCCTGAAGCCCGGGCTTCAGGACCTCTGTGTCTCCAGGACAAGCTTTAAATGGGGCATACCCGTTACCTTTGACCCAAAGCATGTCATCTATGTCTGGATTGACGCGCTTTCTAACTATATTACCCTGCCCGGCTACGATGTGGACGGCAATCACGGCGAGACTTTTAATAAGTACTGGCCCGCAGACGTGCACCTTATAGGCAAGGATATTTTGCGCTTCCATACGATTTACTGGCCCATCATGCTCATGGCACTCGGTGTAGAGCTGCCCAAGCAGATTTTCGGCCACCCCTGGCTTCTGGTCGGCGACGGCAAGATGAGCAAATCCAGGGGCAATGTCGTCTACGCCGACGACCTTGCCGAGGCCTTCGGCGTCGATGCTGTGCGGTACTTCATGCTGCACGAGATGCCCTTTGCAAGTGATGGCACCTTCACCTACGAGCTTTTGATTGAGCGCATTAATTCGGACCTCGCCAATATCCTCGGGAACCTTGTAAACCGCACTATTACGATGTGCAAGAAGTACTCTGGCGGAATTCTGTGCGAGCACAAAACGCCCGGAGAATTTGACGACGAGCTGATTTCTCTCTGCCTATCCACCCCCAAAAAAGTCGAGGCAAAGATGAACGAGCTACGCGTTGCCGACGCCTTGGATGAAATTTTCGTTCTTCTGCGCCGCGCCAACAAGTATATAGACGAAACCCAGCCCTGGATTCTGGGCAAGGACCCCTCGCAGAAGGCGCGTCTTGACACTGTTTTATACAATCTGCTTGAGGCCATCCGTTTCTCGGCGACGCTTTTGTCCCCCTTCCTCCCCGGCACGGGACGAAAAATATTCTCCCAGCTGGGCATACAGCCCTCAAGCTGGGAAAGCCTTGAGAGCTTCGGCGCCCTTGAAGTCGGGCATAAGCTGTCGGAGCCGGAAATCCTTTTCGCGCGCATTGATATGAAGCAGAAGCTGGAGGAGCTGGAGGCGGCGAAAACGCCTGCCGCTCCGGAAGTAAAAAAGGAGCCTATGGCCCCTGAAATAAGCATAGACGAGTTTTCCAAGACCGAGCTGCGGGTTGCGAAAATTATTTCGGCGGAGCCGGTAGCAAAGTCGGATAAGCTTTTAAAGCTCAAAGTTGAGATGGGCGGCGAAACGCGCCAGGTGGTCTCCGGCATAAGAAAATGGTACAAACCGGAGGATTTGATTGGCAAAAAGGTCATTTTGGTCGCAAACCTCGCCCCGGCAAAGCTCAGGGGCGAACTCAGTGAGGGCATGATACTCGCCGCCGACGCAGGCGATGCGGCCCGGGTGATTTTCGTAGACGACGACATCGAGGCGGGCGCGAAGATAAGATAGATTTTATAAAATAACGGCTGCGGCAAATGCCGCAGCCGTTATTATTCTATTTTCGCTCAATGACCTTCTTGGCCGCGTCCGCTATCGCCTCTGCAGTCAGGTTGTAGGCCTTCCTGAGGTAGTCCTCCGTGCCGACCTGGCCGAACTGGTCCTTGACTCCGACCATCTCAATGGGTACGGGCACAGTCTTTACGCAGGCCTCCGCCACAGCCGCACCCAGTCCCCCGAATATATTGTGGTTCTCGGCGGTGACTATCGCGCCGGTCTCCTCGGCGCATCTCGCGACGAGCTCAACATCCATCGGCTTCCAGGTAAACATATCAACCACCCTCGCTGAAACGCCCGCATCGGCAAGCATTTCCGCGGCCTTGAGGGCCTCGGCAACCATTATTCCGCTGGCAATAATCGTCACATCCGTGCCGTTTCGAAGCTGGTTGCCCTTGCCAATTTCAAAAATGCTGCCCTCCTCGTAAATGCCGACGGCATTCTTCCTCGCCATACGGACGTAATAGACGCCGTACAGGTCGGCGAGCTGGCGCACAATGTCGGATACCATAACGGGGTCTGTCAGCTCTATAAGCGTAATTTCCGGTATCGAGCGCAGAACACCCATGTCCTCAAAGGGCATGTGCGTGCCGCCGTTATACGCGGCTGTGACCCCGGGGTCGGAGCCGATTATCCTGACATTGAGCTTGGCGTATGCAGCCGAAATAAATATCTGGTCGCAGACCCTGCGGCTGGCGAATGGTCCAAAGCTGTGGGCGAAGGGAATCTTCCCGACAAGGGACAGACCTGCCGCCACGCCAATCATGTTCGCCTCCGCTATGCCACACTGAATGGCCCGGTCGGGATAGGCTTCAAAAAACTTCTTCATTCCGGAGGAGGAAATGAGGTCGGCATCGAGTGCGACTATATTCTTATTTGATGCTGCAAGGCTCATCATGGTCTCACAGTAGGCCTCGCGCATAAGCTTCGGGCTCTTTTCAAAGGTTTTTTTCAGTTTAAACATAATCCCGCCCCCTATCTCAGCGGAGCCGCTTTTGCGGCCTCCAGCGCGGCCTCGGTCTGCCTGATTGCTTCGTTTATCTGTTCTGGTTTGAAGTTCATGTGGTGGTTATCCTTTATACCCTCGGCAAAGTAGCAGCCGTTGCCCTTTTTGGTGTGGAGAATGATGGCAGAGGGCTTGCCCTTTTTCGCCTTTGCGGCTGAAATTGCGCTCACAATGGCCCCTATGTCGTGGCCGTCGACCTCCTGAACAAACCAGCCGAAGGCAGAAAAACGCTCGCCCATGTTCCTCATGTCCATGACGTCCTCTGTGTATCCGTCCAGCTGCTGACCGTTCATGTCAACAAAGGTTATAAGGTTGTCGAGCTTGTACTGAGCGGCGAACATAGCGCCCTCCCAGATCTGTCCCTCGTTGCACTCTCCATCGCCGAGTACGAGATAGGTATAGCTGTCCTTGCCGTCCAATCGTTTGCCCAGAGCCGTTCCGCAGGCGGCTGATATGCCCTGGCCGAGCGAGCCTGTGGTCATGTCTATACCCGGTGTCTTGTTGCGGTCGCAATGGCTGGGCAGGCGTCCGCCGCCCTGATTGAGCTCGCGCAGCATGCTCTCCGGGAAATAGCCGAGCAGAGCCAGCGTCGCGTACACCGCAGGTCCCGCGTGGCCCTTTGATACGATGAGGTGGTCCCTGTCCTCCCAGTGCGGATTTTTAGGGTCAAACCGCATCTCCTTTCCGTAGAGAGCAGCCAGAGTCTCGACTATCGACATGGCCCCGCCCACATGTCCAAAGCCGATGTAGGCGAATTCCTTCAGCGTCAATAGGCGAATTTCCTCCGCAAAAATGCGGAGTTCCTTGGGTTTTAATGTCCTGTTCATCTGTCTGTAATCCTTTCTTACCGAGGCATACGGTGCGAAAAATAGTTTGTCTTTAAGGTTTTCTGAGTGATTATCATTATCTGGTCGGTTTTTTCGTCCATCATAGCTATATATTCGTCATTAATTATGTCATTATACCTGCGATATTTCTGCCCATCGTACCAGGAGCGGTCTGAGAATATGACATAGCCGCCCTCATCCGGGTCAAAGGCATCGGCACCCACGTAGTAGCGGTAATCCGTGTCAAGGCCGAACAGGTTTGCGATTGTGGGCAAAATATCTAAGCTGGAGGTCACCTTGTCTATCTTTTGCGGTTCTATACCGGGTGAATAGGCGAAAAAGGTTGTGTGCTGTGACATATTGGTGTCCTCGGTGCCCTTGATGATTTGAATGAGGGCATCGTTCATCACATAGTAGTTGTAGTGGTCGGAATAGAAGGCGAGCACGGTTTCCTCGAGAAGCCCGTCGCTCTCAAGGCACCGAACAAGCTGCCCGATAAACTCGTCCGTCTCAATTGCGTGGGCTATCGCGTGGACATACTTTTCCCTGTTTTCACCTGTAAGATTGCCTGTGTTTGCTACCTGCAGCGCTCTTTCCATGTGGCGCCGGGATACAGATGATTCGTCCGTGTACGGGCCGTGGCCGGAAATGGTTATAATAAAGTTAAAGAACCTGTCGCCCTCCGTCATGCTCTCATAGGCCTTCATAAGCTCGGTGTCGAGCATGATGTCGGTCGCTCCCATGTCCTCACCGCTTGTATAGCTCTGATAGCCCCAGTTTGCGTGGATGTTCTCCCGGTTATAAATGCTCCCGTCGCTCTGGTGGTAGGAGCGCGCGGTGTAGCCCTCGTTCAAAAACAAATTTGCAAGTGAGTTGGGGTAGCTGTTTTGCGTATAAACGCTGGAGGACACGCCCGTCATCCCGGGAATCAGGCCGGTATTAGCCATAAATTCAGTGTTAAAGGTGCCGGCCGAGATGTAGACCGAGGAGTAGTGGTTTGTAAAGTCAAGACCCTTTTCCTTCAGAGCATAGAGGTTCGGCATGTACTCCTCCGTAAGCATCCAGTCGTCAATGGCCTCAAGCTGGATAAGAAAGAGGTTCTTCCCCTCAAAAATTCCGGTCATCTCGTTGTCCTGTTTGGGGGCCTTGGACGCATAATACGCATCAAGCTCTCTTAAATCCTCGCTGAGCGTATTGGAAAAGACGTTTCCAAGGTCGAAGCTGATATAAAAATCACGAAACGTATAGTGGTAAAGCCCTGTCATGAGCAGGCATTCGTTTGAATTCGTAAAGCTCACATAGGTGACGGCACGGTTGGTTTCCCAGCTTATCTGGTCACCGTCCTTCATGACAAGGCCATGGGCAGCCCAGGCGAGAGTAATCCCCACAGCGGCGCCCAAAGCAGCTCCGATTATCCTAAGGCGGGTGTACGGTTCCTTCGGGGTAAACGCTATCATAAGCACCAGCATTACGAGGCTAAACACCGCGCATATAATAACCGTCTTACTAAGGCGTATATACGAAAGCTCCAGAAACTTTATCCCGTTGCCCGCGAAGGCCATGTCCGAAAAGGAGAAAAAGCTGCCGAAAATATTGTAAAGCAAGCTGTGTGTTATACTGATGGCGGCGCTGAGCACTATGACAAGGGCCATGAATATGCGCTTTGGCAGCCTTGGCAGTATCACCGCCACAGCCGTAAGAAAAGTGCAGCTGCCCAGTGTGAATAGGATTGGAACAGCGTCAAAAAGCGCCGTGCTGCCCAGCCAACTATACGCCCTGCGCAGACCGAAGTCCATTATCAGCAGGCTGAAGAAAAACGCGGGGATATATCCATATTTCTTCAAGCTGTCCAGCCAGAATGCCTTACTTTTATAGTTCAAAGTAAAGGCCCCTCTCAATACTCCATTTTTTCAGCGATATAGGCCTTCAAATCAACTATCTTTACGCGCTCCTGCTGCATGGTATCCCTGTCACGCACGGTGACGGCGCCGTCCTCAAGGCTTTCAAAGTCATATGTCACGCAGTAGGGCGTGCCTATCTCGTCCTGACGGCGGTAGCGCTTGCCGATAGAGCCCGAATCGTCGAAATCGACCATAAAATCTTTAGTTAGCTGCGTATACACCTCGTTTGCCTGCTCGGATAGCTTCTTCGACAGGGGGAGCACCGCGCATTTGAAGGGCGCGAGCGCCGGGTGCAGGCGCAAAACAACGCGCGTGTCGTTTTTCTCCGCGTCCACGACTTCCTCGTCATAGGCGTCCACAAGGAAGGCAAGGGTCACGCGGTCAGCGCCCAGTGAGGGCTCGACAACGTATGGTATATATTTTTCTTTGGTTTCCTGGTCAAAATACTCCATGTTCTCGCCGCTATAGCTCTGGTGTGCCTTGAGGTCGAAGTCCGTCCTGTCGGCAACGCCCCACAGTTCGCCCCAGCCGAAGGGGAACAGAAACTCAAAGTCAGTAGTGGCCTTTGAATAGTGCGAGAGCTCCTCCTTCGCATGGTCGCGAAGGCGCAGGTTCTCTTCCCTCATATTGAGCGATAGCAGCCAGTTGTGGCAGAAGGTGCGCCAGTACTCAAACCACTCAAGGTCGGTGCCGGGTTTGCAGAAGAACTCAAGCTCCAGCTGCTCAAACTCGCGGGTACGAAAGATAAAGTTGCCCGGAGTTATCTCGTTTCTGAAGGATTTGCCTATCTGGCAAACACCAAAGGGTATCTTTTTGCGGGTGGTGCGCTGAATGTTCTTGAAGTTTACGAAAATTCCCTGGGCTGTTTCCGGACGCAGATACAGCTCAGTAGCGTTATCCTCGGTTACGCCCTGATGGGTCTTAAACATGAGGTTGAACTTGCGGATGTCTGTGAAATCGCTCTTACCGCAGCCGGGGCAGCTCATCTTTTTCTCCCGGATATAGGCCATAAGCGCGTCATTGTCCATCGCCTCAATTACAACGTCGGTTATGCCGTTTTCGTTATTGTAGTCTTCTGCCAGCTTGTCCGCGCGGTGGCGCATCTTGCAGGCCTTGCAGTCTATAAGGGGGTCGTTGAAAGTCGTGGCGTGTCCCGAGGCCACCCAGACCTGCCGGTTCATGAGTATGGCGGAATCGAGCCCCACATTGTAGGGGTTCTCCTGTACGAACTTCTTCCACCACGCCTTTTTGACGTTATTTTTAAGCTCGACACCAAGAGGGCCGTAATCCCAGGTATTTGCCAGCCCGCCGTATATCTCGCTTCCGGAATAGACAAAGCCCCTGCCCTTACACAGCGAGACTATCTTGTCCATTGACTTTTGTGTATTATTAAGCATTTCTTCCTCCTGATATGCAAGCATTTACAACATTGAATTATATACTATTCCCGCTCAAAGTCAATAAAAGGGACTCCACTATTGCATTTTTCGGCGAAATCAATTAAAATTTATTGATCCCTAATGAGAAACGGAGCACTTTATGAACTACGAAGCAGGTGTTTGTGATATTGCAGTCATAGGCGCGGGCCATGCGGGTATAGAGGCCGCGCTGGCGTCAGCACGCCTTGGGCTGGAGACAGTCTGCTTTTCCATAAACCTCGATGCCGTTGGCAACCTCCCCTGCAATCCCTCAATCGGCGGCACCGGCAAGGGACACCTTGTGCGCGAGCTCGACGCGCTCGGCGGCGAGATGGCGAGGGTGGCGGACAAGGCATGCATACAGTACCGAATGCTCAATCTGGGCAAGGGCCCTGCTGTCCACTCCCTGCGCGCTCAGGCGGACAGGCGCAAGTATCAGATGATTGTGAAGCAAACGCTGGAAAGGCAGGAGCATCTGCGCCTTATCCAGTCGGAAATAGTGGAAATCGGTACCGAGGCCGGGCATGTGAGCTTTGTCAGGACACAGACGGGCGCGACCTGGCGTGTCAAGGCCGCCATTGTCTGCACTGGCACCTATCTGAGCAGCCGCATAATCGTCGGAGAGGTCTCTCAGGAAAGCGGGCCGGACGGGTTGTTTGCGGCGAAAAGGCTTACGAGCTGCCTTAGGGAGCTGGGGCTGTCGCTAAGGCGCTTTAAAACCGGAACACCACCCAGAATTAACGCGAGAAGCGTGGATTTCAGCAAAATGGAGATCCAGCCGGGCGACGCTGAGCCCGTGGCCTTTTCATTTGAGAATACAGGAGAGCTCTATAATAAGGCTGTGTGCTATCTCACATACACAAACGAGGAAACGCACAGAATAATACGGGAGAACCTGCACCTCAGCCCGCTTTACTCGGGCATTATAGAGGGCGTCGGAGCACGCTACTGCCCCTCGATTGAGGACAAGATAGTGCGCTTTGCGGATAAGCCGCGCCACCAAATCTTTATAGAGCCTATGGGTCTGGACACGGAAGAGGTCTATGCCCAGGGCCTTTCCTCCTCCCTGCCTGAGCAGGTGCAGGTAAAGATGATGCACACTGTTGCAGGACTAGAGCGGGCCGAAATGATGCGCCCAGGCTACGCCATTGAGTACGACTGCATTGACCCGACAGAGCTTTACGCAACGCTTGAGAGTAAGAAGATTTCGGGGCTCTACGGGGCTGGACAGTTCAACGGCTCCTCCGGCTATGAGGAGGCCGCGGTTCAGGGCTTTGTCGCCGGAGTGAACGCCGCTCTGAAGATAAAGGGCGAGCCCCCCATGGTAATCGGGCGCGAAGAGGGCTATATCGGCACCCTCATAGACGACCTTGTCACCAAGGGCACAAACGAGCCCTATCGCATGATGACCTCCAGAAGCGAATACCGCCTCCTGCACCGTCAGGACAACGCAGACATTCGTCTTTCGCATATCGGGCGGCGAATAGGACTGGTTTCCGAGGAGCGCTACCAGGCTGTTCTGGATAAATACAGGTCCGTGGACGAGGAGGTTGCACGTCTTGAAAGGACGCATCTGGCGCCGACAGAGCAGCTTAAACACACTCTCGAAAAGCTCGGCACCACAGCCCCCCAGTCGGGCGTCAGTCTGGCCGGCCTGCTGCGCCGTCCCCAGGTCGGGTACAAGGATTTAGAGCCCTTTGATACAGAGCGTCCGGAGCTGCCGAGGGCAGTCCGGGAACAGGTCGAAATAGTTTTAAAGTATTCCGGCTATATTGAAAAGCAGCAGAGACAGGTGGAGGATTTCAGGCGCATGGAGAAGCGGCTTCTGCCGGAGGATATCGACTACATGTCACTTGCCGGCCTGCGCATTGAGGCCCGGCAAAAGCTCGACAAGATACGGCCCTTGAATATCGGTCAGGCCTCGCGCATATCCGGGGTAAGCCCCG
>JAAYOL010000008.1 GCA_012520395.1 Clostridiales bacterium | reverse complement strand
GAAGGCAAGCTCATAGAAGGGCGTAAAAGTGTCGAAGGATCATTTGCCATGTTTACGGTGTCTTTTATTTTAGTCTTCATTGTTCTTTTAATCAACGCAAATATTGCGTGGTACACCAACTTGATTATAGCCGTGCTGACAGCAGCAGTCAGCACCGTTGTTGAGCTTTATACCCGCAATGGTATGGATACAATTACATGTCCGTTTGCAGCTGCGGCCGTGATTTTGCCGTTATTGCATTTCTGGGGTGCGTAGCCATGAAAAACAAATCAGTTGAACGCACGCTTCTTGCGTCTGTTGTTCTAAGCTCCCCCGGACCCATTGTTGTGGGAATCGGTCTTTTATTAGGCAAGTCCTCGACACAGCTTGCCGATTTTATACGCCGAACTGCGGAACTCGTTGCAATAATTGTATCCTGGTCTGTATATCGGATAACACATAAAGGCACAGAATACGATGCCAATGACAGACTTCGCCTTGAGCGGGTTGCAAATTATTGCGTCGGTATTGCAATGTGTCTTAGCGGCATAGCGATGCTTATAGTGGCGTTATTTTATTCCGTAGAAGAGAAGGGCAATGTAATACCAGGCCTTATAATATCCATATTAGGCGTTATGACAAACACATGGTTCTGGATACGCTACCGAAGGTTAAACAAAGTAAATCCTAACTCAATCCTTGCAGCACAGAGTAGACTTTACAGTGCAAAGGCAGTGGTTGACACCTGTGTTACGGCTGCACTATTAGCTGTTGCTGTTTCTCCCGGTTCTACTACCTCATATATCATGGACATAGCGGGATCTACTGCCGTCGCGATTTATTTGATTGTTAATGGTGCAGTTATGATATTCAGCAAAAAAGCGGAGAGTTCGTGTAGTAGCGAAGTCCAATAAAAGGAATCCTCAGAATATGATTATGAGTTTGGCAAATATTCGAAAGATCCGGAATCAACACAGCTGCATCCGTTAAACGGACGCAGCTGTGTTTCTATATAAATAATGAGTAGTTTGCAGTGACATACACACAGGATTCAAGGCGCATGTAATAATTTGTCGATTTTGTAGTTGTATTACAGCTTATTTACAATATAATATAAGAGTATAATAAAAAATATATCAAGCGTTTGACGCTACACATCTGCGTTATTACGGAAGGGACTGGTTTATGAAACGCTCAAAAAGAGTTGCCTTAAGAGTGCTTACCAATGTTTATATATTTATTAATAGAAACTATAAACTCTACAGAACAGTATTAAACGTTTTTAGTCCAAATTTTAGAGCACCATATAATTCGCTGGATCACAAGGTGATTGTAGACGGCCGGGAAATCCCCCTGCGGATATTCTATCCCAGAAAGAGCCCGGTTTCTAAAGTATTAATTTTCTTTCACGGCGGAGGATGGGTTGCGGGGAATATTGATACCTACACAAAATTTTGTTCTGATATGGCTGAACAAACCAAGCATACCGTAATAGCCGTAAACTACAGGTTGGCCCCCGAAAACCCTTTCCCGGCGGGACTTGATGACTGCTATTATGTAACCAGTGAACTTCTCAAAGACCCCTGCCTTATTAATTGTCAGTTTGAAGATATTGCTATAATCGGGGACAGCGCGGGCGCTAATCTTGCGGCGGCAGTATCACTGCTCGCTAGGGACAGGGGCGAGCTGATGGCATGCAAACAGATTTTACTATACCCCGCAACTTATTTTGACCATAGTGAAGGCTCGCCGTTTAAGTCTGTGAGTGATAACGGAACAGGATATATATTAACGTCGAAACGAATACAGGCATACTTGGACATGTATGTTCAAAACGAAGAGGATAAATTCAGCCCTTATGTCGCGCCGATATTGGCCAATGACCTATCAAATCAGCCAAAAACACTAATAATTACCGCAGAGTATGACCCGCTGAGAGATGAAGGAGAGGCATATGGATTTAAACTCAGGGAGTTTAATAACGATGTCACAATCTATCGGATGAAGGACTCTTTGCACGGCTTTATGAGTTTACGCTTAAAGTCAAAAGCAACTACAAGGTGTTATGAGATTATCAACGACTTTCTTAAGGATAGATAGGATCAGGGTGTGAACAAGATATGATGCATCAGGAAATCAAGTGGTCCAGGCTTGACAATTTCTCGAAGATTTTTCCTGCCACATGGAGCCCGAAAGACCCCAAGGTGTTTCGGCTGAGCTGCGAACTTTTCGAGGCAATAGAAGAAGGGGCCTTGCAAAGGGCCTTAGATATCACTATGGATAATTTTCCGCTTTATAAATATGTTTTGCGCAGGGGCCTGTTCTGGTATTATCTTGAATCGAGTGATTTAGTTCCTAAAGTCGAAAAGGAATCGCAACCAATTTGTGCACCGATATATACAGGGCTCAGGACTAATTTGTTGTTTCGTGTGTCCTATTATAAATGCAGGGTCAACCTTGAAATGTTCCATGTCCTTTCCGATGGTGCCGGCGCGATTAAATTTCTAAGAACCCTGATGTTTAACTACCTGACCCTTCTTTATAAAGAACGCTTTGCCAATGTGGTGTTAAGCAGTGACGCTTCCTCAATCAGTGAGCTAATGGATGACAGCTATAATAGGCATTATATCGACAGAAAAACTTTTCGTGAAATGGCTAAGAAAGAAAAAAGGCAAATTAAGGTCAATGCATACAAAATACATGGGACGAGAACGGACGAATACAGGCTATCGCTTATTGAAGGCTCCATGTCGGTTAAAGCTGTATTAAACGAGGCCCATAAGTATAATACCACTCTGACGGTGTATATTACCTCGCTCTATATTTATTCAATCTATAAAACAATGTCCGGGCGAAAAAAAGACCAACCAATAGTGTTGACGGTACCCGTAAATTTGCGACAATTTTTCGAATCACATACCGGCAGAAACTTCTTCGGTACTATCCATATCGGTTATAATTTCGCGAAAAATCCGGATGATTTGAAGCTTATTATCAAAACCATTGCTGATGGTTTTAAAAGCAACTTGAACGTTGAGAAGCTTAATCTCCAATTATACAAGGCTATGACTGCTGAACGAAATCCCTTTGCAAGATTATTGCCCCTACCCATGAAAGATTTTTTCATAAGAACTGCAGTAAAAACATATGACAAATATACGACTTCTAACATATCCAACATCGGTAGAATTGAGCTGCCGCCGGAATTTTGCGAATTTATCCGTCAATTCAGCGTCTGCACAAGTGTAAGAAAACCTCAGCTAACTATGTGTTCCTATAATGACAGATTGGTAATCAGCATTAGTTCACCATTTAAAGAAATGGAGATACAGAGGACTTTTTTCCAGATGCTTTCTAAAGCGGGTATAGATATAGAAATCACCTCAAATCTTTGAAAGTGAGCCAAGGATATGAAATATTGCAATACATGCAGGGTGAGTATCAGGGGAATGAAGGAGCGATGTGTTCTGTGCGGGAACACGGTAATAACAATAGATAATAAGAGCGGAACGGAAGAAATATTTCCCGCAGTACCGCCATATTACAAGAGTTATATGGCTATGCGAATCATGATTTTCATTTCCTTATCGGCAATTGTGATCAGCTATACAATCAGATTGGTATTCCCGACAAGCCTAAATTGGCCGATATTCGTTATTTTCGGTATAGGCAGCGCGTGGTTAAGCCTTGCCATAATTATTCAGAAGGGCAAGAGCATACCTAAGGTAATTCTGTGGCAGGTAACATTTATCCCTCTGATAGCTGTCTTTTGGGACTGGCAGACAGGCTGGAAAGGCTGGTCGTTGGATTATTTGATACCAATACTGTATCTTACTGCCGAGGTCGTTATGTATGTAACGGCAAAAATAACAAAGCTAAGCGTGAGGGACTACATTTCATATGCCCTGCTGGCTGGAATATTCGGTATTATTCCGATACTTTTTATCCTGTTTAAATGGGTAAATACACCATACCCCTCAATCACATGTGCGGCGGTGAGTTTAATTTTTCTAATGGCTATTTTTATATTTCAAGGCGATTATATTAAGAGTGAACTCCATAAGAGGATGCATATTTAGGTGTTTTCGGCCTTAAGGTTGAGTCCCATGTAGACACTACCTCTCTTCTTTGTGTAAATATTGAGGCGGAAAAAATGGCATAGGAGAAAGCTTATGAATTGCTTAAAAGATAATTTAGATAAACTACACACGACAGAGCTAGGAGCATTGCGCATCAGAAAAAACTTGGATTTAAGCACTTTGGAAGTTGTTGAGTGGTGCAAAGAAGCTATTACTCAAGCGAGTCTTATTATGAAGTTGGGCAAGAATCAGATTATGTTTGTTTAAATTAATTTTTATATCAAGCTAGATGGTCTATATGACCCCCCATTCAGAGAGGAAACTCTCGCACGGGACTTCTGCTCCTTGCTTCTGGGGGGTCTTCGGGTTTCTCGGCATAATACTGCTCCCCTTTATGTTTTCAGCGGGTACGTTTTCCCACTGCACACATAAAGGGGAGCATATTTTTGCGCTTCTCGCTTTTGATTCTATTCTTTCCATATTCACTGCCACACCGGACTTGGGCACAACCGTGAGTCTTCCCTCGCAGACGATGACGTTTTCATTCAGCGCCCATCAATGTCGATTTTCAGAGAAAGGTCAGACAGAGCGAAGGTGCAGCATGTGCGAATAATGCCCTGCACAATTTCCGTTGTATCCCGCGTCTCTCGATCGGGGTCCGCTACCACCGTACCGTCCTGAAGGATTGCTCTGCAATAGCCGCAGCTGCCGCTTCTGCACCGGGACTCGGGTTTAATGCCGGCCCGCTCCATACCCACAAGGATGGTTTCCTCTGAGGATATCTTAATCCGATGAACCTTCTCCCCGATTGCCAGCGTTAAGTTAAAAAACTTATCCCTCAAGCCGCTGGCAGGACGCTGCTTAACTTCCCCAGGCACTTCTATATGGTACTTCTCGGGAGGAATGTTCAAGGGCGCAAGTTCGCGCTCTAGAAAGTCATACATCACCTTGGGTCCGCAGAGAAAATATTCTGCATCCCTCGTGTCTGCGTTGTTGCAGATAATGTCTCTTGTAATATAGCCATGCTCCATGCCCTCTACCGGCACGTCCGCTACGGCAAATACCGCATTAATGCGGTCACAGTCTCGGCTTAGCTGGAGGAACTCCTCATAAAACAGCACTTCCTCCGGCCGATCCCATCCGCAGAAAAGGCTGAGCCGCGCCTGGACAGAACCATCTGCCACTGCCCGAGCCATGGAGCGCAGAGGTGTGACGCTCATGCCTCCTGAGATGCCGATAATCGGCCCTGTGCTTGCGCTGTCAATGCAAAAATCCCCGATTGGCTTTGAGGCCTCAAACACATCGCCCACGGCCACATGCTCGAACAGCCATTTGGCTGTGAACTCCCCTCCACCGTGTATGTAGAGGTCGTAATAACCCGCCTCCGCCTCCTTGGGCGAGGAGGCGATGGAATAGGGTCTGCTTGCTGTGGAACCGTCAATCTCAAAGAACAAGTTGATAAACTGGCCGGCTTTGAAGCCCTCTAACCGAGAACCCTCATCTGCCGGAGCAAAGCGGTAGCAACGGACATCCCGATTGATCTGCAGTATTTCCACAACCTTGAGCCGCTGTTTAGAATAATCCATCTCTTGCCTCCGCCTGCTGAAACGCTTCCAGCGCTGTTATAATTTCCCTGCGCTCACCCTCGGCCGCCAGATTTTCGCCCGACACATAGCTGGCAACACCCTCTGCAGCATCGTCGCCGAAAGTGACCACATTATTCAGTATCGAGACGGTTTTCATGCCTCTGAGACCGCCGATGACAAACAGGGCTGCCGTCTCCATGTCTGCTCCTAACACACCCCTCTCCGACCAATAGGTGCAAATTTCATCCTCCCGGTCGGTATAAAAACTGTCATGACTCCTAACGATACCGGTATGGTGCGGGAAGCCGCATTGTTCCGCGGCTTTCTTACACAAAAACAGCAGGCCTGGGTCGGCGACAGCAGGGAAGCTCTCACCGATATAGGTCCTTGAGACGCCGTCGTCCCGCACGGCGGCGCTGGCAATGACCAGTTCGCCAATTCCTATATTAGGCTGGAGGGCGCCGCAGCTTCCGATTCTGATGGCATACTTGATGCCGCAGTTGGACAGCTCCTCAATGGCGATTGCGGTGGAAGGCCCACCTATACCGGTTGATATGGCAAGAATTGGCACGCCCTTATAGTTGCCTCGAATACTTCTGAATTCCCGATTGTCCGCGAGGCTTACAACATCGGTCAAGTGCTCGGCAACGGCGTCTATGCGCTTTGGGTCTCCGGGCAGTAACGCATACTTTACATTAACGTCCGAGCTTATACGAATATGGGCCTGTAATTCTCCCATGAAGATTACCTCCCTTGCGTTATTGTTGATTCAAAAACTGCATCAGCTCAATTCTGATACCGTCGGGGTCCAGGGCGTGAATCCACGTAATATTCAGCTCCGGAACAATCATGCGCTCACTTGCCATCTTAACGCCCTTGCTCTCGAGATACTCAACCAAAGAGGCAAGGTCGTTGACCTCAAAGGAAGGATGGCCGATGCTGATGTGGTTAGGAGCGATGGGGGCGTCTGTGCCCTCGGCGGTTAGAAACTGAATCAACTCTATTTCGCCGCCGTAGCCTACCAGCTGTGCAAGCTCCAAGGTACAGCCGGGAACGCCCATGCCAACATCACACTGCTCGGGCGTCTCAATCCAGCGCATCTTGAGCTCCATCCCCAGAATATCCCTATAAAACTCCAAAGAGCGGTCGAGATTCTTGACGATAAAGCCGGAGTGGGAATATTTTTTTATACAATCTTTAATATTAAATTCCATGTAATTCTCCTTTATCAATTATCAATTAAAAGTCTATTCCCTGGCCCTTTTTCTTTGCCTTTGCCAACTTTCGGGCAGACACGATTACAAGTCCTATCACGGTTGCAAGATACGGAATCATGGCAACCAGGTCAGCATTTAGGTTCAGGGTTGCAAGGGTAATGGATGTAGCGTTTGCCGCGCCGAAGCCCAGAGATGCAAGCAGAGCCCCTAGGCTTTGCCCGCCAGCTAGGGTTGCCGCGGCGATTCCGATAAAGCCCCGTCCTGCCATCATATCCCTTGCGAAGTAAGACAGATATCCCATGGACATAAACGCCCCTCCCAGGGATGCGAAAAGCCCGGACAGCAGGAAGGCTTGGAACTTGACCTTCTTTACGCTGATGCCCACGGAGGATGCCGCGTTGGGATTGAATCCCACCGCGCGAAGCCGCAGGCCCAGTCGGCTCTTGAATACAAGAATAAAAGTGACCAGAACTGCCAGAAAGGCTACATAGGTCAGAGCGTTATGGCCCGAGAGGACCTTACCCAAAAAGGGGATATCCTTAATCAGAGGGATATTCCAGTTGGGAACGCTGAGGCTTTGCAGAAGTCTGGAAGTTCCCTTGTCCCCGGTCAGCAGAAACAGTAGGTAGACCGTGGCGCCGGAGGCAAAGGTGTTCAGGGCAATGCCGGTGATAATCAAATCCGACTGCTTGTTAAGATGGAGGTATGCAAACAGCAAGGAGATGAATAGGCCGCCCAGGATTGCACCCAAAATTCCACCAAGGACACTCGTAGTGAGGGCGCTAATCACAACAGCAACCAGGGAGGCCATGAGCATAGTCCCCTCCAACGCCATGTTTATGATACCCGCGTGGTTTGCAATCAATGCGCCTAGCGCGCAGAAAATAAGGGGTGTGGACATTCTTATTACAGATATCAGGAAGGACGTCAGATACTCTAAGGTGAAAAACTGTTCTAGCATTTATTTTCCCTCCTCTTCTGCTTTTGAAATCTTAATTACAGCACGTCTACGCAGGAAATCCATAAACAGAGTAGCTGCCACAAGAAGAATGATAATAGCCTGAATGACCATAACAAATTCTGAGGGGACGTCTGTTGTGGTTCCCACGATGTTGGCGCCAATCTGCAGGTATGCAAACAGCAGGGCCACGAAGGGTATCGCGGCGGGCTGGTTGAGGGCCAGAACCGAAATCATCAGACCGCTGAAACCATAGCCTGTTTGGCTAACCCATAAAAACCGGTCGTACTTACCCAGGATTTCCACAGCACCGCCCATACCTGCCAGAGCACCGCCAATTATCTGGGCCAGCAACATGGCCGAGGTTACACGAATCCCTACATACTTTGCAAAGTTACGGTTATTGCCTGTTACCCGTATTTCAAACCCCTTTGTAGAGCGGTAAAAAAACCACCATGTGAATAGAACGGCCGCAAGTGCAATGAAAAGCCCTGTGTGTAGGTCTGTGCCACGAAGCAGTCCGTGGAGCTTTGCGTTTTTTGCAATCCTGTGGGAGCCCAGGTAGGTGACGGAGGGATCCCGCATCCAATAGCGCAGAATATAGGTTGAGGCATACGTCAACACATAGTTGAGCATGATAGTGATGACAACGACGTTTGCTCTCCACTTAATATTGAGCATCGCGGGAATCAAGCCGCAGATTGCACCTACAACAGCGCCCACTACAATGAGCAATGCGGGATAAACCACAGGCGGAAGCCCCGCGGGAAGGACTGTCGAAGCTAGCCAGGCCACAACGGCACCGGACAGCATGAAGCCTCCCTCGACAATCAGGTTAAACTCTCCCACCTTCAACATAAAGCACATGCCAAGAGAGGTGAACAGTAGCGGGATTGCCAGCTCAATCACATTAAAGAACCTACGCTTGCTCTCAAAGGGGCCGAGAATAAAGGCTCTGATCGCGTTGAGCGGATTGTCACTGATAAAGTATAGAAACACAAGGGCCAACAAAAACCCGATAATGACAGCGCTGATAATTCGAATCAGGTCAAAGTACTTTACAATAAATTTTGATCGTTTCATTGTTTCAAGGCCCTCCCGATCTCCTCTGCGGACATTTTCTTGACGCCCAGCATATATTCGCCCAGCTCCACGTCGGCCAATGTCGAGGAGTCCTCAAAATAAGCGGTAATCTCGCCGTTATACATAACCAAAATACTGTCGCTGAGTTTGAGCAGCTCTCTCAAATCCGCGGAAATCAGCAGCACCGAAGCACCTCTTTCGCGGGTCATCTTAATCAGCTGCGCATGGATGAACTCCGTTGATCCCACGTCAATACCCCTGGTAGGTTGGTTGGCGATAATAACCTTGGAATCGCTGGAAAACTCTCGTGCAGCAATAATTTTCTGAATGTTCCCGCCGGACAGCATGCCGGCCATACTGTCCGTTGAGGG
>JAAYOL010000064.1 GCA_012520395.1 Clostridiales bacterium | reverse complement strand
CCGGGAGCTGCAAGGGGGAAAGAGATATATCCATCGTCACGAAGGCATCATTTACTGATGTCTCTTTTTCTGCCCATAATTATTCCGAAGATTACCGAAATCGTGGTTACAAGCGTAAAGGCTACAAAGAGGGCGGCGAATATATTCCTGCGCACTTTTAGGGCCTTCGACAGCTCGGCAAATTTTTCGTCGGAGCTGCCTGTGCAGGCCCTTTGATTTTTCGTTGAGATAGCGTTGATTGAGTCATAATGCCTGTAAAACTTGCGGCACTCCGCGCAGTTTTTTAAATGCTGATTCACCGCCCTGGCAGTGCCCTCGCTTGCAAGGCCGTCCTTATATATGGACACACAGTCCATTACAATGTCACAGTCCAAATTCATTCTTTATCTCCTCCATCAGCATTTTCTTCGCCCTGAAGAAGATGACCTTTGCCGAGCTCTCGCTTATGTTAAGTGCCTGTGAGACCTGCAAAAAGGACATCTCTCCGTAGATTCTCAGTATTACAACGTCGCGGTATTTTTCGGGTATCCCGTTTACGATTGAACGCACCGCCTCGGCAACAACCTTCTTTTTGAGTTCGTTTTCCGGGTCTCCGAGCGTGTTCGCGCAATAGGTGTCGGTCAGGTAGTCAAGGCTTATCGCGTCCAGTCCGAGCTTGTTTTTTCGCAGATGCTTATAAAACGTGTGCTTTGCGATGGCGGCCAGCCAGGTAAACACCTCACAATTTCCCCTAAATTTATGAAATCCCTTGAAGGCCTGCAAAAACGTCTCCTGTGTCAGCTCCTCGGAGAGGGAGAAGTCCCTGCAGAGCTTATAGATAAACGAAAATATTCTCGGATAATACTCTCTGTATAGCTGTTCGAATTCCTTCAACGCATCACCTTCTACCGGGGAGATATATTATAGTTTACCCAATTATTAGCCCGCTGCCCTGGATTTACTCAGACAAGCTATAATATTTGATTTCAAATATTATAGCACACTTGTTAGTACAACATATTAATAAAAGGTTACAATGGCGGAAAGATTTTGCAAAAAATCTTTTCTTTTTTTGTAACCAAATCCAAATATACGGTACTAACAGTTTTGAAGGCTGAAAACGGAGGCTAAAATGAGTTTTTCTATAATTGGCACGGGGATGTATGTTCCCCCGAAAATTGTTACTAACGACGACCTGTCCGCGTTGGTGGATACCTCTGACGAATGGATAAGGCAGCGGGTAGGTGTGGAGAGAAGGCATATTTGTACCGATGAAACAGCAACGGACCTGGCTTGCAAGGCGGCGTTAAACGCCCTTGAAAACAGCGGCTGCGCCCCGGAGGAGCTGGACGTCATAATAGCCGCCACTGTAAGCGGCGACATGGTTTCCCCGTCGGTATCCTGTATGGTTCAAAGAAGAATAGGTGCAGACTGCTTCGCGTTTGATATTAACGCCGCCTGTTCCGCCTTTATCTTTATGCTCGATACTGCCGCCGGTTTTTTTGAGCGCGGAAGGGTAAAAAAGGCCCTTATCATTGGCACTGAGCAGATGAGCAAGATAGTCGACTGGAAGGACCGGGGGACCTGCGTTATATTCGGTGATGGTGCCGGGGCGGTTGTGCTTGAGGCGGGGGAAGGTTATATTGACTCGGTTCTCACTACCAAGGGCGGCGACGAAGTGATAAAGATTCCCCACTTTATCGGTAAATCCCCCTATTCCACTCAAAAACCGCAGGAGCCATATATCTTCATGGAGGGGCAGGAGACCTTTAAGTATGCCGTTAACGCCATGTGCAGCGATATCAGAAAGCTCCTCAGCGATAATAACCTGACAGCAGACGATATCGCCATGATTGTTCCGCATCAGGCCAACAAGAGGATAATAGATTTAGCGGCCGCAAGGCTAAAAATTCCGGCAGAAAAGTTCTACGTCAATATTCAGGACTACGGCAACACCTCCTCCGCCAGCATCCCCATAGCCCTCGACGAGCTGAGCAGAGCGGGGGGATTAAAGCGCGGAGACCTCATAATTCTAACTGCATTTGGGGGCGGGCTTTCAAACGCTTCCTGCATCATAAAGTGGCAGTAATTAAATATTAAGGAGAGATAATTATGGTACTGGAAAAAATAAGAGAGTTAATTGCAGATAAAATCGACTGCGAGCCCGGGACGATAACGGAGGAGACGAAGTTCTCTGACCTCGGCATTGACTCTCTCGACGTTACGGAGCTTGTGATGAGCATTGAGGATGAATTTAACATCGAGCTTGAGATTGACGCATCCATGGTGGCGGTCTCCGACCTAATAAAAGCAGTGGAGTCGAAGATCAAGTAAAAAATCCCGCTCCCCGGAAACCAGCAAGAAAGGAACAGTTTCGATGATTAAATCTCCCATTTGCGATATGCTGAAAATTAAGTACCCCATATTCCAGGGCGGCATGGCATGGATAGCCGACGGTAAACTTGCCGCCGCGGTGTCTAACGGCGGCGGTCTCGGAATTATTTCCGCGATGAACGCAGGTGCCGATTACCTGAAGGGGCAGATAGACATTGCACGAAGCCTCACGGATAAGCCCTTCGGTGTTAATATCATGCTGATGAGCCCATATGCCGATGAGGTGGCCGAAATTGTCGTGAGTGAAAGGGTTCCGGTTGTAACGACCGGTGCAGGTAACCCCTCGAAGTATATGCAGAGCTGGCTTGAGGCCGGTATAACCGTCATTCCAGTCGTCGCCTCGGTCGCAATGGCAAAGAGGGTCGAAAGAAGCGGCGCGGCGGCGGTCATCGCAGAGGGAGAGGAGTCGGGCGGACACATCGGCGAGCTTACCACGATGGCAATAGTCCCGCAGGTCTGCGACGCAGTGAGTATCCCCGTTATTGCCGCAGGCGGCATCGCCGATGGCAGAGGGGTAGCCGCTAGCTTCATGCTGGGTGCCGCGGGTGTTCAGCTAGGCACGCGGTTCCTTGTTGCTAAGGAATGCTCCGTCCACCAGAACTACAAGGAGATGGTCCTAAAGGCAAACGACATCTCCACGGTAGTCACAGGGAAACGCTTCGGATGGAACACCTGTCGAAGTATTAAGAATAACTTCACCAGAAACTTTTCAAAGGAAGAATACGCACCCGATGCAACGGCGGAAAAAATAGCGCTGCTTGGAGTAGGTGCTCTGCGCCTGGCTGCGGTCGAGGGCGATAAGCAAAACGGCTGCTTCCTGGCCGGCCAGATTTCGGGGCTTGTCAACAAGGAGCAGACCGCCGCTGAGATAATCAAAGAGATATTCGACGAGGCCGAAGCATTATTGAAGGGGGCAAACTCATGGGTAAAATAGCATTCGTCTTTTCTGGTCAGGGCGCTCAATATCCCGGCATGGGCAAGAGCTTCTACGAGCAGAGCAAAACTGTAAAGGAGCTTTTTGACAGAGCGGAAGAATACAGGGAGGGTACTCTAGAGCAGTGCTTTGCAGGCGATCCCGAGACACTGAGGAGCACGAAAAACACACAGCCCTGCCTGTATCTGGCGAGCCTTGCCGCGGCCATTACTCTGACGGAAAACGGAATAGTTCCCGAAGCTGTCGCCGGCTTTTCCCTTGGGGAGATACCCGCACTGTCGTTTTCGAAGGCTTTTTCCTACTTTGAGGGCTTCAAAATAGCCTGCCACCGCGGCGAAATTATGAACGATGTCGCACAAAAGGTCACAGCATCCATGATGGCGGTGCTAAGACTGGAAAACAGCGTGGTCGAGAGCATCTGCCGCAAGTACAAAAACGTCTTTCCCGTAAACTACAACTCGCCCGGACAGCTTGTCGTAGCGGGTCTCAAGGATGAGCTTGAGCTGTTTAAACTGGACGTGGCCGAGGCGGGCGGAAAGACTATGATGCTCTCCGTCGGCGGCGGCTTCCACTCGCCGCTGATGAACGAGGCGTCAAGGACCTTTGAGAAGTACCTCAAGACGGTAAGGGTTAGCAAACCCTCACTGCCCGCCTATTCTAACGTCACTGCAAGACCCTATGAAGGGGATGTGAAAAGCCTCCTTGTGAATCAGATAAATCATCCCGTAAAATGGGATCTCATTATAACAAACATGGTGTCCAGCGGCTTTGATACCTTTATTGAGACAGGGGCGGGCAACGTCCTGCAAAAGCTGATAAAGCGTATCGCCCCGCAGGTCAGCGCCTTCTCTGTGGACAACATGGAAGGTGCCATGACGGTGTTAAAGGAGCTTAAAAGTGCTTAATGAAAAGGTAGCGGTAATCACCGGGGGAAGCCGGGGAATAGGCCGTGCAATATGCGAGAAGTTTGCGGAAAACGGCGCGTCCGTTGCCTTCCTCTATTCGGGCAGTGCCGAAAAAGCGCAGGAGCTTAAGTTACAGCTCCTGTCATCTGGAGTGAAGGCTGAGGCTTACAAATGCAACGTCGCCGACTTTAAAGAGGTCAGCGAAACCTTTAAGCGGATAATTGCCGACTTCGGTACGGTTGATATTCTTGTAAACAACGCAGGCATTACAAGGGATAAGCTGCTGCTTTCCATGCGCGAGCAGGACTTTGACGAGGTTCTGGATGTAAACCTAAAGGGTTTTTTCAACACCATCAAGCAGGTCTATCCCATTATGGCGAAAAACAGGGCCGGCAAAATCATTAATATCAGCTCGGTTTCCGGTCTTATTGGCAACGCGGGGCAGGCAAATTACTCATCCTCAAAGGCGGGGGTAATCGGGCTTACAAAGACGGTCGCCAAGGAACTCGCCTCCAGGGGTGTCTGCTGCAATGCGATTGCTCCGGGCTTTATCAAAACGGACATGACAGCCGCTTTTTCGGAGGAAAATCAACTTGTGGGCAGCATCCCCCTTGGGAGAATGGGTCTGCCTGAGGAGGTCGCAAATCTTGCGCTCTTCCTCGCTTCACCAGGCTCGGATTATATAACAGGTGAGGTCATCCGTATCGACGGGGGACTTGCGATGTAACTGAAAGATGCCGCTCCGCGCGGGCAGTGCGGCAAATACGTTATACTTCCGCCCGCAAAATGAGGTATTTATGAAAAGAGTAGTCGTAACAGGATTGGGGGCCGTAACTCCCCTGGGAAATGACGTTAAATCCTTCTGGGACGGTCTTATTAATGGAAAAAACGGTATAGATTTTATTACACATTTTGATGTAGGCGGTTTTAAGCACAGGCTCGCGGCCGAGGTCAAGGGTTTTGACCCGCTGAGCTTCATGGACAAAAACACCGCGAGGAAGACGGACATCTTCGTCCAGTACGCGCTCTCCGCCGCCATTGAGGCCATGGAGGACAGCGGGCTTGAGGGCAATATCAAAAGCGATGAACTGGGCGTCTACTTCGGCTCCGGAATAGGCGGCTTCATTACCTTAAGTCAGGAGCATGAGGCCCTGCTTTCGGGCGGGCCGAGGAAGGTTTCCCCGCACTTCATCTCAAAGATGATAGGAAATATAGCGGCGGGCAACATTGCCATTAAGTACGGGGCTACCGGCCCCTGCATCTGTCCTGTGACCGCCTGCGCGAGCGGAACTAGCTCCATAGGCGAGGCTTACAGGGCAATAAAGCACGGGTATGCCAAAGCAATTATCTGCGGCGGCAGCGAGGCTGCAATTACGCCCCTTGCTCTGGCAGGCTTCGGAAACGCTACCGCCCTGACAGATTCTGCCGACAGGGACGCGGCGTCCCTGCCCTTTGACAAAAGGCGCAGCGGCTTTGTTATCGGAGAGGGCGCGGGTGCGCTGATTCTGGAGGAATACGAACACGCCCTTTCGCGAGGGGCAAATATTTATGCGGAGGTCTGCGGCTACGGCTCCACCTGCGACGCCTACCATGTGACGGCGCCGAGCCCACAGGTCAGTGCAAGTTCAAAAATGATTTCGGATGCAATTAAAGATGCGGGTGAAATAGACCCCTCTAAAATTTATATTAACGCCCACGGCACGGGCACCAAGCTCAACGACAAGACGGAGACTGCGGCCATCAAGCTGGCCTTCGGAGAGGAGAGGGCAAAGCAAATCCATATAAGCTCCACTAAATCCATGACCGGCCACATGCTCGGCGCGGCTGGAGCAGCCGAGGCCATAGCTGCGATTCTCACGCTCAAAAACGGAATAATCCCCCCGACAATCAACCTGCTCGAGGCGGACGAGGAGTGCGACCTTAACTACACGCCGAATACGGCGGTAAAGGCCGATATCGAGCTTGCCCTGTCCTCCTCCCTTGGTTTCGGCGGGCACAACGCCTGTCTTGCGTTTAAAAACTGTAAGGGGGAGAAATAATGAACAGGGAAGAGCTTCAAAAAATTCTGCCCCACAGGGACAGCATGCTCCTTGTTGACAGCGCCGAGATAAGGGATGGCCTTGCCTGCGGAGAAAAGACCATAAGCGGCAGCGAATGGTTTTTGGATGGGCATTTCCCCGACAACCCCGTGGTGCCGGGCGTTATACTCTGTGAGATTCTGGCCCAGTCCACCTGCGTGCTTCTCGCCGGGGAGCTCAGCGGGGATATAGAAACCTATCTCACCGGCATAGAGAAGGCAAAGTTCAAAGCCCCCGTTAGGCCGGGCGACGTTTTTAAAACAGAATGTTCGATTATAAAGTCAAAGGAGCCTTTCTACTGGGCCTCCGGTAAGGGCTTTGTAAACGGAAAGCTCTGCGTTACGGCTGAATTCTCCTTTGCGGCAATAAAAAATAGCACGATTTAAATTAATAAAGAAAAAGGTGTTGACAAACGCACCGTCCGGTACTATAATATAGCAAATACTCTTCGGAGGACTATAATGAAATCAACACTTTTTGCAGCAGCATACTTTTTTTATTTTTTCTTTTACTTTATTTGTGGAAAAGTAAAAGTGATTTCTGCTGCAAAAAATGCAATAGTAGCGTAAAGACAATTACTATGTTGCATGGGGCCTCGCGGTGAAATCACTGCGGGGCCTTTCTGTATTTGTAAAAGGAGGAAGAATTTAGATGATAGCGGTGCTAAAACAGGGAGTATCAAAAAAGCAGATTGAAAACCTTTGCCACTGGTTCAGGGAACAGGGGATTGACGTTCACATATCTGAAGGGGAGTATTATACGGTGCTTGGACTTATCGGTGACACAAGCAAAATAGACATAGAGCTGCTAGAAGACCTTGATATAGTGGAGTCGGTCAAGAGGATATCTGACCCCTTTAAAAGTGCCAATCGAAAATTCCATCCCGAAGACTCTGTAATCGAAGTAGGCGATTTGAAAATAGGCGGGGGAAACTTCCAGCTTATAGCCGGGCCCTGCTCCGTGGAGTCTCAGGAGCAGATTTTGGAGGTTGCCGAGGGGGTCAAGGCCGCCGGCGCTTCGATACTGCGCGGCGGGGCGTTTAAGCCGCGCACATCGCCCTATGATTTCCAGGGCCTCAAGGCAGACGGCATAGAGCTTTTGCTCATAGCCAAGGAAAAGACAGGGATGCCGATAATTACCGAGATAATGAACGCAAACCACCTGCCGCTGTTCGAGCATGTGGACATCATACAGGTCGGCGCGCGCAATATGCAGAACTTTGAGCTTCTCAAGGAGCTTGGACGGACCAACAAGCCCATACTGCTCAAGCGGGGGCTTGCCAGCACGCTTAAGGAGCTTCTGATGAGCGCTGAGTATATCATGGCTGGCGGCAACGAGCGGGTCATACTCTGTGAGCGCGGCATAAGGACCTTTGAGACCTACACCCGTAACACTCTGGACCTGTCGGCGGTACCGATGCTGCGCGAGCTGACCCATCTGCCCATAGTAGTTGACCCGAGCCACGCCACCGGTATGGTAAGGCTCGTCAAGCCCATGGCGATGGCAGCTGCCGCCGCCGGAGCGGACGGCATAATGATAGAGGTGCACAACAACCCCTCAAAGGCACTCTGTGACGGTCCGCAGTCACTGACTCCCGAGCAATTTAAGGACGTTGCCCAAAAGATCAGGAAGATACTTGAGGTGGTGAGAGAGTGAAAGTGGCGGTGGCTGGCCTCGGGCTCATCGGCGGCTCCTTTGCCAAGGCCTATAAAAACGGCGGTCATACCGTGTATGCGATGGACTCAGATCGTACCATACTGGGCTTTGCCCGGCTCTCGGGTGCTGTGGACGATGAGCTGAGCGAAGAAAACATCAGAGAATGCGACCTTATTATAATCGCGCTGTACCCAAAGGACGCGGTAGAATTCCTTGAAAAGAACGCAGCCTTTGTTTCACCGCAGGCCATTGTTATAGACTGCTGCGGAACAAAAAGGGAGGTTTGCGCGGCCTGTTTCGCTATTGCGGAAAAGAGCGGGTTTACCTTTGTCGGCGGTCACCCCATGGCGGGGAAGCAGTATTCCGGCTTTAAGTACAGCAGCGCAAGTATGTTTAATAAAGCCTCTATGATACTCGTGCCGCCTCGCTTTGACGACATGGCGCTCATAGACAGGGTGAAGAAGCGTCTTGAGCCCTGCGGCTTCGGCAGGATAACGGTGACAAGCGCCGAAAAGCATGATGAGATGATAGCCTTCACCTCCCAGTTGGCGCACATAGTCTCGAACGCCTATATAAAGAGCCCGACAGCCAGAGCGCACAAGGGCTTTTCGGCGGGCAGCTACAAGGACCTGACGAGGGTGGCCTACCTGAACGAGACCATGTGGAGCGAGCTGTTCCTTGAAAACAGGGAGAATGTTATAAATGAGCTGGACCACCTTATACAATCCTTGACAAAGTACCGCGACGCTTTGCATGAGGGGGACGGGGAGACACTCAAGGAGCTGCTCAGAGAGGGCAAAGTACGCAAGGGGGAGGTGGACCGCGTTTGGAAAAGGTGAGAGTTAATGCCTCGAAAAGCTATGATATACTCATCAGTGCCGGACTGCTTGAGGAAGCCGGGGAGCATATAAGAAAAGCTGTCGGCGGCTCAAAGGCGGCAATAATCACAGACGATATTGTGGACGGACTTTATGCCGGGACCGTGGAAAAATCGCTCCTGTGTGCAGGTTTTAAGGTGTCCAAATTCGTATTTTCGAACGGCGAAAGCTCGAAGAACGCCGATAATTATCTGAATATACTGGACTTTTTAGCCGAAAACGGCTTTACACGAAAGGATGTAGTGCTTGCCCTCGGCGGAGGAGTGGTGGGAGACCTGGCAGGCTTTGCAGCGGCCTCATATATGCGTGGAACAAGCCTTGTGCAGATACCGACGACCCTACTCGCCGCCGTGGATTCCTCGGTGGGAGGCAAGACGGGCATCGACCTGAAGGCCGGCAAGAACCTCGCAGGCGCCTTCTATCAGCCTGACCTTGTGCTCTGCGACTACCTGACGCTCTCTACGCTTGACAAAGAGGTTTTCCGCAGCGGCTGTGCCGAGATAATAAAATATGGTGTAATTTCAGACGCTACGCTTTTTGAGAAACTCAGGGAGCCCGTAAAAAACCGGATTCAGGAGATAATCACGCGCTGCGTCGAGATAAAGCGGGATGTGGTCTCGGCAGACGAGCGTGAGGGTGGTCTGCGGCAGATACTGAACTTCGGCCACACCTTTGGACACGCGATAGAGCTTTTGAGCCAGTACAAAATTCCGCACGGCTACGCTGTTGCCATCGGTATGGCGATGATGGCGCGGGCAAGCGAGCGTCTCGGGATATGCAGCGCCGACTGTGCAGGGAGTATTATTGAAATGATAAAGCGCCACGCTCTTCCCACGGATACTACTTTTTCCGCGGAGGAAATATACAAAGCGGCACTCTCAGATAAGAAAATGGGGGGCGAGGCGATTACGCTCGTCGTACCGAGAGAAATTGGCAGGTGCGAGCTTCGCAAAGCAAGTCTCGATGAGCTAAAAGAATTCATTACTCTCGGCCTTAAAGCCTGAAGGGGGATTGTATGGATATAACGATTATGCCCGAAAGCCTAAGCGGACGGGTGAGGGCTATACCATCTAAATCCTTTGCGCACAGACTTCTCATCTGCTCGGCGCTCTCGGATAGAAAAACCTTTGTCAAATGTACGGGCACCTCGGAGGATATCGATGCTACGGTGCGCTCTCTGATAGCTTTGGGCGCAGGAATAGACAGAAGCGAGGAAGGCTTTGAGGTTACACCGATACCGGAGCAGGGCGCTTTGAAGCGGCGTCTCCTTGACTGCGGTGAGAGCGGCTCAACACTACGCTTTATGCTGCCTGTCGCCTGCGCTCTGGGTACGGATTCCAGCTTTAAATTAGCCGGTAGGCTCCCTAGCCGCCCCATGTCGCACCTTGAGGATGAACTCAAAAAGCACGGCTGCAACCTGTCGGGGCAGGGAGGTGATAAGCTCTGCGCGTCCGGCCAGCTTCGCCCGGGGCATTATATCCTGCCGGGCGACGTATCTTCACAGTACGTCAGCGGGCTGCTTTTCGCACTTCCGCTTCTTCAGGGTGATAGCCAAATTGAGATTACGGGCAATATTGAGTCAAAGGACTATATTTATATGACCCTCGCGGCCCTCGAAGAATTTGGAATCCAAATTGAGTTTTGCGGAAACCGCCTGAATATAAAGGGCGGCACTGGCTATAAATCTCCCGGCAAGGCCGAGGTGGAGGGCGATTGGTCGAACGCCGCGTTCTGGCTCTGCGCCGGGGCGCTGGGGGGCAGCGGGATAGAGTGCCGGGGTCTGAATACCGCCTCCATCCAGGGGGACAGGGAGGTTTTGGACATAGTCGCGAAGTTCGGGGCAGAGGTCAAGTGCCGCGGAGACTCCGTAACGGTCAAACCCTCAGTTCTTAAGGGGCTTGAAATCGACGCCAGGGACATTCCCGACCTCGTACCCGCGCTATCCGCCGTTGCGGCAATAGCTGGGGGCACTACGGTGATAAAAAACGCCTCTCGCCTCAGGATAAAGGAGAGTGACAGACTTCAGACAGTCGCGGGGACACTTTCCGCGCTCGGTGCTGATATTACCGAAACGGAGGACGGCCTTTTAATTAAGGGTCGCCCAAGGCTCACAGGCGGCGTTGTCGATTCCTGCGGAGACCACCGTATCGCCATGATGGCTGCAATCGCCGCGGCAGCCTGTGTTAAGCCTGTGACCATTAAGAATGCAGAGGCTGTAAACAAATCTTACCCTAACTTCTTCAGGGATTTTAGGTCACTCGGCGGCAGAGCAAATGAGGGCTAAAGCTTGAGATAAGTAAAGCTGATTCAGGCGCGGTCAAGCCATCTTGTGCCTTGAGATAAAGCGAAAGGAATGATCAATAAAATGTCGTCGTCTTACGGAAAAAACATCAGAGTAAGCATATTCGGGCAGTCTCACTCCGAGGGTATTGGCGTGTGTATTGAAGGCCTTCCGCCCGGGCACAGGATAGATATGGAGGAGCTTGGATTCTTTCTTTCAAGGCGCGCACCCGGCCAAAACTCCTATTCTACCAGCAGGAGAGAGCCTGATGTCCCCGAGTTTCTCTCAGGACTGGTCGGTGGTGTTACCTGCGGAGCGCCGCTCACAGCGCTCATCCGCAATACGGATACACGCTCCTCGGATTACAGCGGGCTTTTCGACCTGCCGCGCCCTTCGCACGCCGATTTTGCGGCACAGATGAAGTTTAAGGGTGCGCAGGATGTCAGGGGAGGGGGGCATTTTTCGGGAAGGCTCACAGCTCCCCTGTGCATAGCCGGCGGTATCTGTGTCCAGCTTCTGAAAAAGCAGGGGATTGAGATAGCTGCGCACATAGCCTCGATAGGGGGAGTTTCTGATGCCCTGTTCGATATGGCGAATGTAAGTACCGAAGATTTTAAGGCCCTTTCGGCCAATGCCTTCCCCGTACTCAATGCCGAGAGCGGGAAGGAGATGCTAAAGCTCATCGAAAAAGCGAAAGCTGAGGGCGACTCAGTCGGTGGAATCATAGAATGTGCCATATTGGGTTTACCTGCGGGTCTGGGTGACCCGATGTTCGACGGAATGGAAAACCGCATAGCCTCGATAGTGTTCGGCATACCCGCGGTTAAGGGTATAGAATTCGGAAACGGCTTTGCCTGCGCCGCGCTGCGTGGCTCTGAGAACAACGACGCGTTTTATACAGACGGTGAAACGGTGAAAACCAAAACAAATAACCACGGCGGAATACTGGGCGGCATAAGTTCGGGTATGCCCCTGATATTCCGTGCGGCGATTAAGCCCACGCCTTCTATTTCAATAGAGCAGGACAGCGTGAGCCTTTCAAAAATGGAAAACAGGAAGCTGAAAGTCAAGGGCAGGCATGACCCCTGCATCGTTCCGCGCGCCGTACCCTGTGTTGAGGCCGCCGCGGCAATAGCAGTCATGGACGCCCTGCTGGAGAGTAAAATGTATAAGGGAGGTTACTGAAATGGATTTGCAGGATTATCGCAAACAGATAGACGAAGTGGACAGCGAGCTATTGAGGCTCTTTACACGACGCATGGAAATATGCTCGGGAATTGCTAAGTACAAAATGCAAAACGGTATCCCAATCTTTGACGCGGCGAGGGAGCGCGCCAAGCTTGCCGACCTCTACGAAAGAACGGATGAGGAAATGCGCTCATACACGAACGTGCTGTTTTCTCTGATGTTTGAGCTCAGCCGCCTGCATCAAAAGAAGATAATTAATCCTTCGACAGAGCTGATGCGGCAAATTGAAAGCGCGATAGAGGAAACGGATAAGTGCTTTCCCGAGAACGCGCTAATCGCCTGTCAGGGCGTGGAGGGCGCTTACTCGCAGCTTGCCTGCGAAAAGCTGTTTACAGTTCCGAACATCATGTACTTCAGCAGCTTTGAAGGGGTTTTTTCCGCCATTGACAAGGGGCTCTGCCGCTATGGCGTACTGCCGATAGAAAACAGCACGGCCGGCTCCGTTAATAAGATATACGACCTCATGATGCGCTATGATTTCAGCATAGTCAGGAGCGTAAGGCTCAAAGTTGACCACAATCTCCTGGCAAAAAAGGGAACAAAGCTTTCGGACATAAAGGAAATCTTCTCTCACGAGCAGGCCATAAACCAGTGCGCGGGTTTCCTGAGTGGCCTTAAAAACGTAAAGGTAACGGTCTGCGAAAACACAGCGACTGCGGCGAAAATGGTCGCGCAGTCAGAAAGAAGCGACATTGCCGCACTCTCCTCACGCTCCAGTGCGGAGATTTACGGGCTTGATTGCCTGTGCGCTTCCGTACAGGATACGGGCAACAATTACACGAGGTTTATCTGCATCTCCAAGAAGCTTGAAATCTATGCTGGCGCGGATAAAACGAGTATTATGATGGTGGTATCTCATAAGCCCGGCTCGCTATATAAGGTTCTTTCGAGGTTTTACGCAATGGGCATAAACCTTGTTAAGCTGGAGAGCCGTCCGATTCCTGACCGCGACTTCGAATTCATGTTCTACTTCGACCTGGAGACACCCGTATATTCGGATAAGTTCACTCAGCTTATCGGTGAGATGGACAGTCTCTGTGAAAAATTTAAATATCTGGGTAGCTATTCCGAGATGGTCTGACCGGAACATATGAAAGCAGGGAGCCAACGCTCCCTGCTTTCATATGTTCTCAATTATTTTTTCAGTCATTTCGGTAGTCGACAGTGGGGCGGCCTTGCTATCGCCCATTATGTCGGCGGTGCGGTGCCCGTCCTTGAGCACTCTTGAGACCGCCCTCTCGATGCAAACTGCCTCCTCTTCAAGTCCGAGGGAGTACCTGAGCATCATGGCGGCAGACAAAACGGTTGCGATGGGGTTAGCTGCATTTTTCCCCGCTATGTCGGGTGCGGAGCCGTGGATGGGCTCGTACATCCCTAGCTTGCCGGAGCCGATTGAGGCGGAGGGGAGAAGGCCGATTGAGCCGGTGAGCATCGAGGCCTCGTCCGAGAGAATGTCACCAAACATATTGCTCGTCACAATCACGTCGAACTGTAAGGGCTTTCTTATAAGCTGCATCGCCGCGTTGTCCACCAGCATATCCGAATACTCAACCTCGGGATAGTCTGCTGAAAGCATGTGCATTGTCTCACGCCAGAGCCTTGAGCTCTCAAGCACATTGGCCTTATCTACGCTCACAAGCCTCTTTTTGCGCTTCATCGCCGTTTCAAAGGCTATGCGCCCGATGCGGGCAATTTCGGTCACAGAATAACGCTCGGTGTCGTATGCCTCCGGGCCCATCGGACCCTCGCCCCGGCCCCTCTCGCCGAAGTATATCCCGCCGGTGAGCTCCCGGACAATTACCATGTCAATGCCCTCACAGGCTATGCTGTCCTTTAGCGGACACTCGGATAAAAGCGCCTCGTACAAAACCGCGGGGCGTATATTGGCATAGAGACCCATTGCGCTGCGAAGACCGAGCAGCGCCCTCTCGGGGCGAAGATGCCCGGGAAGCGTGTCCCACTTCGGGCCGCCGACGGCACCGAGGATAACAGCATCGCTTTCAAGGCAGAGGTCTATGCTCTCCTTCGGGAGAGGCTCGCCTGTTGCGTCTATCGCGCCACCGCCGGCTAAGATGTCCGTATAATTAAAGCTGTGTCCGAACTTCTCCCCGACACGGCCCAGCACCTTTACCGCGCTGTCCACGATTTCCGGGCCAATTCCGTCACCCTTAACCAGTGCTATTTTATAGTCCATAATCAGTCCCCCAGGAGGTTCTTCTCCGCCGCGGCAATGAGGCCGCCCGCCGAGATAATGGCCTGCAGGAAGGGCGGGAAGGGTGTCATTTTATATTCCGCCGACTTTGTCAGGTTTTTTATTACGCCGCTGTCAAAGAAAACCTCAACCTCGTCGCCGTCCTCAATAGACGCCGCCGCCTCAGGGCACTCAACTATGGGCAGCCCTATGTTTATTGAGTTGCGGTAAAATATCCTGGCAAAGTCCGAGGCAATAACGCAGGCTATTCCGGAGGCCTTGATGGCGAGTGGGGCGTGCTCCCTCGACGAGCCGCAGCCGAAGTTCTTGCCGGCCACAATTATGGTACAGCCTTCCCCGACCCTGCCCGGAAAGCTCTTATCAAGGTCTTCCATACAGTGTGAGGCCAGGACTTTTTCGTCTGTGGTGTTCAGGTGTCTTGCCGGGATTATAACGTCTGTGTCGATGTTGTTGCCGTATTTTATTACTTTTCCTTTTGCATTCATAGATTTCGCCCCCCTTAACTAAACTTCCCCGGGGGAAGCAATTTTCCCCGCGATAGCCGAAGCCGCGGCGACCGCCGGGCTTGCGAGGTAGACCTCGCTCTCCGTATGTCCCATGCGCCCGACAAAGTTTCTGTTAGTCGTGGCCACGGCGCGCTCGCCCTTTGCGAGTATGCCCATGTGTCCGCCCAGACAGGGGCCGCAAGTCGGGGTGGAGACCGCGCAGCCGGACTCTATGAAGGTTTTCAAGAGACCCTTTTCCATAGCATCCAGATAGATTTTCTGAGTTGCGGGGATTATGAGCACACGGCAGTCCCTGTGTACCCGCTTGCCTTCAAGGATGGCGGCGGCGACTTCGAGATCTTCGAGCCTGCCGTTTGTGCAGGAACCGATGACCACCTGGTCAATTTCAACCTCGCCCACCTCGTCTATGGTTCTTGTGTTTTCCGGCAGGTGGGGGAAGGCCACAGTTGGCCTGATTGTGGATAAGTCTATCTCTATAACCTCGTCGTACTCGGCGTCGGAATCGGCCTTAAATACCCTTGTATTATTGCGGCCGTTTGCCTTTTCATATTCGACGGTTTTCTCGTCTACCTCAAAGATACCGTTCTTAGCACCGGCCTCGATGGCCATGTTCGCCATGCAGAGCCTGTCATCCATGCTCAGGTGCTCTATACCGTCGCCGGTGAACTCCATTGACTTATACTGTGCGCCGTTTACACCGATTTTACCAATTATGTGCAGTATAATATCCTTGCCGGATACCCATTTCTGCGGCTTGTTTTTCAGTACGAATTTTATGGCTGACGGAACCTTGAACCAGGCCTTGCCCGTGGCCATGGCATAGGCCATGTCGGTAGAACCGACACCGGTTGAGAAGGCGCCGAGTGCGCCATAGGTGCAGGTGTGGGAATCGGCGCCGATTACGAGGTCGCCGCTGCCAACAAGGCCCTTTTCCGGCAAAAGCGCGTGCTCTACGCCCACCTCGCCCACATCAAAGAAGTTTACTATTTCGTTTTCCCTCGCAAACTCTCTGACAGTTTTACACTGCTCGGCGGCCTTGATGTCCTTGTTCGGCGTGAAGTGATCCATAACAAGGGCAATTTTATTGCAGTCGAACACGCAGGGAGAGCCAAGCCTTGCGTATTCCTTGACCGCGACCGGTGAGGTGATGTCGTTGCCGAGCACCATGTCGAGCTGTGCCATTACTATGTCTCCGGCTCTTAGGCTAGGAAGGCCACAGTGTTCGGCCAGTATTTTCTGAGACATTGTCATTCCCATGTTGAATCCTCCTCTGTCAATGTTTTGGCAAGCATATATTCAAATGAATCAGCAAGGGCTATCCAGCTTGCCTGGATTATGTCCGTAGAGACTCCTACCGTTGTCCACACATGTTCTCCATCGCTGGATTCGATCAGAACCCTGACCCTCGCGCTGGTCGCGTGGTCGGCCTCCAGCACCCTGACCTTATAGTCTATCAGTTGCATCTTGTGTAGCTGCGGGTAGAACACCAGCAGCGCTTTCCGGAGTGCTGAGTCCAGCGCGTGGACGGGGCCGTTTCCGAGCGAGGCCGAGGTTTCATGCTTGCCGTCCACATGTATATTTATCATTGCAGACGAGGTTTGCTCGGAATTTGGGGCCGGGTATTCGCCCGTGGTCTTATACATTACAAGCGAAAAATGGGGCTTGTATTTGCCCAGCACCTTAAGCACGAAAAGCTCCAGGCTCGCGTCGGCTGACTCATACTGATAGCCTTCATGCTCGGCCTGCTTGAGCTGCTTCATGATTTCGACTACCTCGGGGGAATCTTTGGTGAGCTGGGGGGCAATGTCCCTAATCTTTGCAAGCAGGGTGGTGCGGCCCGACACCTCGGACAATAAAAATCGCCGCCTGTTGCCGACCAGCTTTGGGTTTATATGCTCAAAGGAGCGGGAGAGCTTGGTTACCCCGTCGATGTGCATACCGCCCTTGTGCGCAAAGGCGCTCTCGCCCACATAGGGCCTGTTTTTTCCCACGGAGAGGTTAGAAATATCGGCCACCTTGGCGACCATATCCGATAGCCGGCGCATATCGCCCTCAATGCAATGATAGCCCAGCTTTAGCTGGAGGTTGGGGATGAGGACGCTCAGGTCAGCGTTGCCGCAGCGCTCTCCGAAGCCTATAAAGGTGCCCTGAACCTGCACAGCGCCGGCCGAAACTGCCATCATGGAGTTTGCCACCGCGCAGCCTACGTCGTTGTGACAATGTATTCCTATGCGCATGGATGGGAATTTTTCACAGATTTCCTTGGTAATCGTATATATTTCTTCAGGAAAGGCGCCGCCATTCGTGTCACAGAGACACAGCACGTCAGCACCGCTGTCCGCCGCGGCCCCCAAAACCTCAAGGGCGTAGCCGGGATTTGCCTTATAGCCGTCGAAAAAGTGTTCAGCATCAAAGATGAGCTCCTTGCCATTGCTCTTGAGGAAGGCAACGGTCTCGCTGACCATCCTGAGGTTTTCCTCAAGGCTGACCTTCAGAATCTCGGTGGCGTGCAAATCCCAGGACTTTCCAAAAATCGCCACAGCGGGCGTATTTGCGCCAAGCAGGGACAAAACGTTTTCGTCATCATCGGCGCGCATATTCTTCCTTCTGGTGCTCCCAAAGGCGCAGAGCTTCGCTGTTTTAAGCTTGAGCTGCGAGGCTTTTTGAAAAAATTCAATATCCTTGGGGTTGGAGGAGGGGTTTCCCGCTTCAATGTATGCAACACCAAATTCGTCCAGTGTGCGTACGATTTTGAGTTTATCCTGAACTGAAAAGGAAATGCCCTCGCTCTGAGCGCCGTCCCGCAGGATAGAATCAAATATTTCAAGTCGTTTCACGCGACTCACCTCGTTTCAATAATAGATAGAAAGAATGCTCAGCCCATAAACACCGCGCCCTTGTCGGCGGAGGATACCAGATTGGAATAGCGCCTGAGGTAACCCTTTCTCTCGGGCTGTTTTTGTACTTCCATGGTCCGTTTTCTGTTCTCAAGCTCCTCATCGCTTACCAGAAGCTCGATACGGTATTCAGGGATGTTAATCTCAATAATGTCGCCCTCGCAGACGTAGGCGATGGTGCCGCCCCTCTGCGCCTCGGGGGATACATGGCCGATTGCCGCGCCCCTGGTGGCCCCTGAGAACCTGCCATCAGTGATGAGTGCAACCTCCTTGTCAAGCCCCATACCCGCAATGGCGGAGGTGGGCAGGAGCATTTCACGCATACCGGGGCCGCCCGCCGGGCCCTCATTTCTAATGACCACGACATCACCCGGCTTTATGGAGCCGGAATAGATTGTCTCTATTGCCTGCTCCTCCGATTCGAACACCCTCGCCGGGCCCTTGTGATGGAGCATCTCGGGCGCTACCGCGCTGCGCTTTACAACCGCGCCGTCCGGAGCTAAAGAGCCGAAGAGAACGGCAATGCCCCCGGTTTTCGAATACGGCTTATCTACGCTTCTGATTACCTCGGGATTGAGCACTCGTACATCTCTTATATTCTCGGCCACAGATTTACCCGAGACTGTTATAAGAGCGGTGTCAATCGCCTTTAGTTTGCTCAGCTCGCTCATAACCGCATAAACTCCACCTGCCGAGTTTAAATCCTGCACATGGTAGGGGCCGGCGGGTGCGAGCTTGCAGAGGTTGGGTGTCTTTTCGCTTATTTCATTGACAAGGCCGAGGTCAATTTTCACCCCCGCCTCATGCGCTATCGCAGTCAGGTGCAAAACTGAGTTTGTAGAGCAGCCGAGGGCCATGTCTACGGTCAGCGCATTCATAAACGCCTTCTCCGTCATGATGTCGAGCGGCTTAATATCAGACTTCACAAGCTCGATTATCTGTGCACCCGTTGCCTTGGCAAGCCTGAGGCGGGCGGCGTAGACGGCGGGGATGGTCCCGCTGCCGCACAGTGACATTCCAAGAGCCTCGGTTAAGCAGTTCATGGAGTTTGCGGTGAACATTCCCGAGCAGGAGCCGCAGCCGGGACAGGCGTTATCTTCATAATATAAAAGCTGCGCTTCTGTCATTTTTCCGGCCTTGAAGGAGCCCACTGCCTCGAACACGGTGTTTAAATCCATGGCACTGCCGCTCTCGTCGGGTAGCGACAGCATGGGGCCGCCCGATACGAAGATTGAGGGTATGTTGAGCCTTGCCGCAGCCATCAGCATCCCGGGGACAATCTTGTCGCAGTTCGGGATGAAGACAAGGCCGTCGAAGCTGTGCGCCATGGCCATGCACTCTACGCTGTCTGCAATCAGCTCGCGGCTGGCGAGGGAATACTTCATTCCCTCGTGACCCATCGCAATGCCGTCGCAGATGCCTATGGTGTTGAACTCAATCGGCGTTCCGCCGGCTGATAAGACCCCGTCCTTTACCGCCCGGGCAATCTGATTGAGATTGATATGTCCGGGTACGACCTCGTTGAAGGAGTTGACTATCCCGATTAGCGGCTTTGTAAGCTGCTCGCCCGTATAGCCCATGCTCTTTAGAAGCGATCTGTGGGGCGCGCGCTCGGCACCCTCCAGTATACTGTTACTTCTCATCGGCCGCCTCACTTTTTCTGCCAGCTCATCTTCTCCCTGAGCTCCTTGCCGACCGTTTCAATCTGGTGCTCCGCCTGCATTCTTCTCATAGCGTTAAAGTGCGGGCGGTTGGCCTGGTTTTCAAGGATCCAGTTGCGGGCAAAGGTTCCGTCCTGGACCTCGGTAAGTATTTTCTTCATTTCCTTCTTGGTATCTTCAGTGATGATGCGCGAACCGGAGACATAGTCGCCGTACTCGGCAGTGTCGCTAATCGAGTAACGCATAAAGGAAAGCCCACCCTCCACAACGAGGTCAATGATGAGCTTCATCTCGTGCAGGCACTCGAAATAAGCGCTCTCCGGCTGGTATCCGGCCTCCACAAGGGTTTCAAAGCCGGCCTTGATAAGTGCGGATACACCGCCGCAAAGCACTGCCTGCTCGCCAAAGAGATCAGTCTCGGTCTCCTCTTTAAAGGTGGTCTCAAGGATGCCGGCGCGCGCACCGCCTATGCCCTGGGCATAGGCGAGGGCTGTCTCCTTCGCCTTGCCGCTTGCGTCGTTGTGAACGGCAATTAAGCAGGGAACGCCGCGGCCCTCCTGATACTGTCTCCTCACCGTGTGACCGGGGCCCTTGGGGGCAATCATTACAACGTCTACATCAGAGGGCGGGACAATTTGGCCGTAATGAATGTTAAAGCCGTGGGCAAAGGCGAGTGTCGCGCCCTTTTTGAGGTTGGGTGCTATGTCGCTCCGGTAGAGCTGTGCCTGCTTTTCATCGTTTACAAGGATCATGACCATGTCGGAGGCCTTGACTGCCTCTGCCGTTGTCATGACCTTGAGACCGGCGGCCTCGGCCTTCTCCCATGAGGAGGAGCCTTCGTATAATCCGACGATTACTGAAACTCCGCTGTCTTGCAGGTTGAGTGCGTGGGCGTGGCCCTGGCTTCCGTAGCCTACGACGGCCACCGTCTTTTCCTTAAGCAGATTTAGGTTGCAATCCTTTTCATAGTACATTTTGGCCATTTCAGTCATTCTCCTTTAAATTATTTTTTAGAATATAATCTCCTCTGCCGATAGCTGTGATGCCGGTTCTGCAAAGCTCGGTTATGCCGTAAGGTATTAAAAATTCGATAAACGCGTCAATCTTAGAGCCCTGCCCTGTGAGCTCCAGCGTGACCGAACCGGGGGAGAGGTCGATTACCTTGGCTCTGAATATGGACATTGCCTGCATGATTTCGTTCAGCTCGCCCCTTTCGGAGGCGACCTTTACGAGCAAAAGCTCGCGCATAACGGTGTTTTCAAGGTCCATCAGCTCAACTGTGATTACGTCGTGCAGCTTCATAAGCTGCTTTACTATCTGCTCCTTGACATAATCGTCGCCCTTGGCCGATATAGTGATTCGCGAAACTTTACTCGACTCGGTCTCCCCGACGGACAGGCTGTCGATATTGAAGCCCCTGCGGGAAAAAAGGCTTGCTACTCTGGTGAGGACACCGGCCTCGTTGTTCACAAGGATGGACAATATAAACTTCGTATCCATTTTGTCAGCCCTCCAAAATAATGTCGTTGATAGTTCCGCCGGGGGGTATCATAGGCAGAACCTTTTCGTCGCAGCCGATAACCGCATCAACCAGTACGGGACCCTCCGTCTCAAAGGCCTTTTTCATGACGGAGCTGAGGTCATCAGCGCAGGATATACGGTAACCCGTGGCCCCAAAGGCCTCGGCCAGCTTTACAAAATCTGTCTTCCTGTTAAGGGTGGTATTTGAGTAGCGCTTATCGAAAAAGAGAGTCTGCCACTGCCTGACCATACCCAGAACACCGTTGTTCATAACGACTATGACGAGCGGGAGATTATTGGTCACTGCCGTCGCCAGCTCGTTTAAGTTCATATGGAAGCTGCCGTCGCCGGTGAAGAGTACGGTTTTCTTCCTGCCCCTTCCGATGCAGGAGCCTATGGCCGCCCCCATTCCAAAACCCATAGTGCCAAGGCCGCCCGAGGTTATAAAGGTTCTGGGTGCTGTGAAGCTGTAATACAGGCTGACCCACATCTGATGCTGTCCGACGTCCGTAGCTACGACGCCGTCCTCCGGCATGTGCTTTCTGACCTCCTTAATCAGCGCTCTCGGGGTCAGGTGGTCTGAAGGCACATCGCCATTGTTTTCGGGGCTCTCTTTTATCTCGGCTACCTCCCTGTGCCATTCCGGGCGCTCAAAGGAGGGGAGCAGGGTGTTGAGTCTTGTCAGCACATCCTTTACATTGCCGATTACAGAGACATAGGCGGGGATGTTCTTTCCAATTTCGGCGGGGTCAATGTCAATATGGATGAACCTTTTACCCTTGGTAAATTCAAGCTTGCTGCCGGTCGCCCTGTCCGAAAATCTGGTCCCGATGGCGATTATCAGGTCAGACTCGGACATGGCCTTGGAAGCTGCGAACTTGCCGTGCATGCCCGTCATGCCGAGGTTTCTCGGATGGCTGGCGGGTATTGCAGAAAGTCCCATCATGCTAAGGCCGATTGGCGCGTCAACGCGCTCGGCAAAGTCTAGAAGTTCCTTTGAGGCTTCGGAAATCACCACGCCGCCTCCGGCATATATAAAGGGGCGTTTTGAGTTGTTGATAAGCTCTATCGCGTCCTCAACAGCTTCGTCAGATACCTTTCCCGGCCCCTTTGGGGCTGGGGCGGCCTTTGGCACAAAATCGCATTTCGCAAGCTGAATATCCTTGGGCACATCGATGAGAACGGGGCCTGGCCTTCCGGTAGTGGCGATGCTTATTGCCTCCCTTATGGTATCAGCGAGCTTGCCTATGTCCTTCACAATGTAGTTGTGCTTGGTTATGGGCATTGTCACTCCGGCGATGTAGACCTCCTGAAAGCTGTCCTTGCCTATAAGCGCCTGAGCGACGTTTCCGGTTATTGCAACAATGGGGGAGGAGTCAAGGTAGGCGTTTGCAATACCCGTCACAAGGTTTGTCGCTCCGGGGCCTGAGGTCGCGATTACGACCCCGGGCTTTCCGCTAACTCTGGAATAGGCGTCGGCCGCATGGGACGCGCCCTGCTCGTGGCAGGTGAGGTAATGCTTAATTCTGTCGCTCGCCTTAAAAAGTTCGTCATAGATATTGAGCACAGAGCCGCCTGGGTAGCCGAATATGGTGTCGATACCCTGCTCAATCAGTGTCTCGACTATGATTTTTGCTCCTGTCATTTGCATTTGATTCACCTCAATTAATTTGCCGCATTATCTTGTTTACCGCGTTGATATAGGCAAGTATGCTGGCCTCGATTATATCTGTGGAAAGGCCCTTGCCGGAAAACAAACGGTCGGTCATCTTCAGCATTACTACGACCTCACCGAGGCTGTCCTTACCCTCGGAAATCGAATGAATGCTATAGTTTTCAAGGCTGTGCTCAGGGGGCGTGATGATTTTATCGATTGCCTTGTAGGCCGCGTCAATGGGCCCGTCACCGAGCGATACCTCCTCCAAAAGCTCCTCGCCCTTTCTGAGGACGATAACGGCGGTCGCGGTGGAGACGTTGCCCGACTGGACCGAAAAGCGCTCAAGACTGTAGCCTTCAACTTCGTCGGGCTGTCTGTTGCGGGCCAGAGCCTCCAGGTCGCTGTCAGAAATCTCCTTTTTTTTGTCGCAGAGCTTTTTAAACTCTAAGAAACAGCTTTCAAGCTCTGATGGAGACAGCTCAAAGCCAAGTTCAATCAGCCTGGTCTCAAAGGCATGCCTTCCCGAGTGCTTGCCCAATACCATCTGGTTTGCCTTGATGCCGATGGATTCAGGGGTCATTATCTCATAGGTGCTTCTGTTGGCCAATATCCCGTGCTGGTGTATGCCCGCCTCATGCGCGAAGGCGTTGGTGCCGACGATGGGCTTGTTTATGGGGGCGGTTCTGCCGATGATATTATATACCAGCCTGCTCGCCTTGTATATTTTTGTTGTATCTATCCGGGTTTCAGCGTCGTAGAGCTCGCGCCTTGTGTTAATCGCCATTACGATTTCCTCAAGCGGGGCATTTCCGGCCCTTTCGCCAAGTCCGTTTATGGTGCACTCAATCTGTCCGGCGCCTCCCATGACGCCCGCGAGGGAGTTTGCCGTCGCCATGCCTAGGTCATTGTGGCAGTGTACCGAAAACTCAACGGTGTCGGCGTTCGGAACCTTTTCGTGCAGGTACTCGAGCATTGCGCGCATCTCAGCGGGTGTCGCGTAGCCGACTGTGTCGGGGATGTTGATTACCGACGCTCCGCTTCTTATCGCTGTGTCGACCGCCCGGGCGAGAAACTCGGGCTCACTGCGCATGGCGTCCTCTGCCGAAAATTCAATGTTGGAGCACTTGCTCCTTGCGTATTTGACCATTTTTTCAATGGTCTCCAGCACCTGCTCAGGCGACATACGCAGCTTATACTGCATATGGACGGGGGAGGTGGCCAGAAAAACGTGTATGCGGGGGTCTGCGGCGGATTTGAGGGCCTCGTAGGCGGCGTCTATGTCGGCTGTTGCGCATCTGGCCAGAGAGGCCACTGTGCAGTCCTTTACCTTCTCGGCCACGGCCTTCACAGACTCGAAATCCCCGGGTGAGGAAATGGCAAAGCCAGCTTCTATTACATCGACCTTTAGCTTTTCAAGTCGGCGCGCCACCTCCAGCTTCTCTTTGAGATTCATGCTGCAACCTGGTGCTTGCTCGCCATCGCGCAGGGTCGTGTCGAAAATTTTAATTCTTCTGCTCATACTTTCCTCCTTGTGACTGGACCTGGCCAATCTTTAATAATAAAGGGTATCAAAAAAGGGCCCCGGCGGTTTCGCCTTAGGCCCTTACTTTACTCGTTTAGTCAAGCAGTCTCCCGTTTTTGGCAAAACCTTATTAGCGCTATCGATAATAAGTACGATAACGAGTACAAGTACGATAATTATGCTAGCTATAAACGGGACAGCTTTCAACATTTTATTGGTCTCCTAAATAAATTTAGCCTTGTAGCGGTTACGCGACAAGGCTTTGATTTAATCGTTAGTTCCGACTTAATCTTCTTGCAGGCAACCAAAACTTCCGTTATTAAGAATAATAATAACGGTAAGTATGATGACTACACTGACAGACAGATTCATCGGAGATGTCCTTTCCGTTGGAAAAATTTTAGTTGGTTTATTCTAACACGGGCGATACCCAATGTCAACATTTTTTTTAAAAAATTTTTGCATCACAAAATGCCTGTTTCTAAAATTTATCGAAAACTGGGGTTTTTGCGGTGGGCTGGGTATATTTTATATGATTAATTCGTGGTATGATGTAACAAAAATATAACTGATACCAATATGGGGGATAGTCAATGATATTAGAAAAAGAAACCGTCAAAAAGCTATATTCGGAAATAGACCTCCGTCTTTTGCGCGACGAGGCTCCTGCGGAGTTTTTAAACAGCATCAGCATGCTGCCGGAATTCAAGGCCTTTCCCTTTAATATGCTGCTAGACCTCAAAAAAACAGAGCAGTCCCCGGTCCATCATCCGGAAGGAAACGTCTGGAACCACACTATGCTTGTAATAAACGAGGCTGCAAAGCGAAGGGATCAGAGCGCCCACCCACGGGCATTTATGTGGGCGGCGCTGCTCCATGATATTGGAAAACCTTCAACCACCAGGGAAAGGAAGGGCAGAATAACAGCCTATAACCATGACGTAAAAGGCGCGGCGCTTTCGAGGGAATTCCTCTCCGTATTCGAAGAGGATGAGGACTTTATCAACAGAGTGGTTTCGCTTGTGCGCTATCATATGCAGATTCTCTATGTGGTGAAGGATATGCCTTTTAAGGATATTGCCGGAATACGTGGGAATAGTGACGTGGCCGAGATAGCGCTTCTTGGCCTCTGTGACCGTCTTGGGAGGACCGGGGTGCACAGTGATTTCGAAGAAGAGCAGATTAAGATGTTTATTCAGAAGTGTAATGATTACAAGGAGGGAGAAAAGCAGTGGCAAAGGCCGGAATGAGAAGACCCGACCCTGAGGAGAGACACGGTACCGAGGGAGGACGGGGGATACACCAGCAAAAAAACAGAGTAAGGCCCGTTCCTGAAATAAAGGGTAAGGCAAGACACGGAAAAGCAAAGGACAATTAGTATCCGAGCGCTGACCATATTATGAGAGCCGGCAAGGCGCAGATTTACTCCGTCATAAATGATTTGCAACCCCCGATTTATCCGGAGTATCCTTGCGTAAGGACGGTGATCGGGGTTTGTTTTCATGTTGCCTCCCCTTTCTACCGTTTACAATTTGCTGGTTGAAGTTGTTGCTCTAATATAGTAAACTAACATAAATCTACCAAGGAAAACTATTTGAAATGATAGTGTGAAAAGTTTACGCTCGGGCAGCAAATACATATAAATCGAATTAAGGTATGGCCTAAAAGGAGGGTGACTAAATCATAATGCATACAGAGACATCAGAAAACTTTACATATTGGAAACGCCCGTGGCAAAAATGGCTCGTTCTTATTGCTGGAATTTTGCAGATTATAAGCTTGTGGTTGAATATTCAAGAATATAAGGATTTTGCCAATGTCAAAGACAGAATTTTCAGCTCCGCTGCATGGGATACCTATGCAGTACAACAAAGTTTCCAATGTGCCATGAATGGCTTTATAGCAGCGTCTTTTATCGGAGTTTTCCTAATCGGAACTTTGGCTCGAAGTCAAAAAGTGGCACGCATGGCTGAAAGTGTACTTTTGCTGGTTTTAGCTTTGATTTGGGGGATAGTTGGTTTTGTACTTCAGATAGCATCACAAAGTACAACAAAGATCATTTGGGGCCTGCTTTTGATTGTGATATTTAGTGGCAGCATATATACCTTTTGGAAGGGTCGAAATAGCTAATAAGCGTTTTGTAATTATTATTGACATTTCCGCTAAATATGTTAGAATGACAGGCGGAAAGCGAGACAGTGGTCTCAAGCAAATCTTTTTGACCACCCTATTGGGTTAAGGCCATGCGGACAGCCGGGTCAAATGCCGAATTGGCAACTTTAGTTGCCTTATTGATCGAGTTAAGAGCTCAAATTTTATAAGTTGGTTACTTTATAACCATGTGCGTGTCGCACTACAACTTGTGAAACGTCAATAAGAGTAGTAAAAGTAAGTATTTGCTATATAGACTCTGTCCCGACAATAATTAATTAGGGTGTAATACTAGCCGACCGATAGGAAGGGTGTACGGACGGGTTCTGTAATAATATGGCGGCATTTCCGCTTTACCCCTATTGATGACGGATTTTGACATTTTAACGCGAGTGTGTGTGGCAGCCCCACATACGCTCGTTTTTTATTTTTATGGGTCTGTTTAGCAACAGCCCTCATGGAAAGTAGGCGATATTATGAAAGAAATAATAAAGGAAGAAAAGCTAAAGCTCTATGGATTCAACAACCTAACTAAATCTCTGAGCTTTAATATCTACGACGTCTGTTACGCGAAGACCGCCCGAGAACAGAAGGATTATATCGCCTATATAGACGAACAGTATAACTCTGAGCGTCTTAAAGGCATTCTGGTTCAGGTAGCGGAGATGATAGGCGCGCAGGTTCTCAGTATATCGAGTCAGGATTACGACCCGCAGGGCGCGAGCGTAACCCTGCTTATTGCCGAGGAGAGCCTGGTTACGGCGGGGGATACCATTATTGCCCACCTCGATAAGAGCCATGTCACAGTCCATACCTATCCGGAATACCATCCCGACACCTGCCTTGCAACCTTCAGAGTCGATATAGACGTTGCAACCTGCGGAGCCATTACGCCGCTGTGCATACTCGATTTCCTTATAGGCAGCTTTGACAGTGATATTATAACCATGGACTACCGGGTTCGCGGCTTCACCCGAAACGTGCTGGGGCAGAAGCTGTTTATGGATCACCGAATTACTTCGATTCAGGATTATATAGATGAAGAAATTCTGCGCAGGTACGATGCAGTAGACATAAATGTATATGATGTAAACCTATATCATACTAAAATGCTCATAAAGGAGATTGACCTCCAAAACTACCTGTTCAATAAGGATGCTTATGAGCTGCCGCCCAAGGAGCGCCTTTCGATTATCAACAGTCTGCGGCAGGAGATGATTGAAATTTTCAGCGGGAGGAATGTATATTGAGCGCATGGCGCCTTGACCAGTCAAAAGCGCCGATATACGAGGCGCTTGAGCACTTTAGAACGATGAGGGTGGTTCCCTTCGATGTGCCCGGGCACAAAAGAGGGAAGGGTAATCCGGAGCTTGCGTCCTTTTTGGGGGAAAAGTGTGTCTCCATGGACGTAAACAGCATGAAGCCGCTCGATAACCTCTGCCATCCCGTGTCCGTTATTCGTGAGGCTGAAAAGCTGGCGGCCGAGGCCTTCGGCGCTGCAAACGCCTATCTGATGGTCGGGGGCACAACCAGCTCGGTACAGAGCATGGTGCTGACAGCCTGTAAGAAGGGCGATAAGATAATTCTACCCCGCAACGTCCACAGGAGTGTAATAAACGCCCTCGTATTGAACGGTGCGGTTCCGGTATATGTCAACCCCCAACTCGACACACGGCTCGGTATATCGCTGGGCATGCGGCTCAGCGAAGTGAAAAGGGCCATAGATAATAATCCCGACGCCGTTGCCGTGCTTGTGAACAACCCAACCTATTACGGCATCTGCTCGGATTTAAGAGGAATTGTGGGCATGGCCCACGAAAAGGGTATGCTTGTCCTCGTAGATGAGGCGCACGGTACGCATTTTTATTTTGGGGAGGATATGCCCGTATCGGCCATGGCTGCAGGAGCGGATATGGCGGCAGTTAGCATGCACAAGTCGGGCGGCAGCCTAACGCAGAGCAGTATTCTTCTCACAGGGCCGAATGTAAACCCGGGTTACACAAGGCAGATAATCAACCTTACGCAGACCACCAGCGGAAGCTATCTTCTGATGTCCAGCCTTGACATCTCAAGGCGAAACCTCGCCCTTCGCGGAGCGGAGGTTTTTCGGCGGGTAAGTGCTTTGGCGGGCTATGCCCGTGACGAGATAAACTCGATAGGCGGCTACTACGCCTATTCAAAGGAACTTGCAAACGGAGACAGCATTTACGATTTTGACGATACCAAGCTGAGCGTGCATACGCTGGATATAGGTCTGGCCGGGATTGAGGTCTACGATATCCTGCGTGACGAATATGACATACAGATAGAGTTTGGAGATTTAGGCAACATTCTGGCCTATATCTCCATAGGAGACAGGCTGAGGGATGTCGAGCGGCTTGTAGGCGCCCTGTCCGAGATTAGACGGCGCTACCAGCGTAGCCGCGCGGGGCTTATGAATCAGGAGTACATAGACCCCCAGGTGGTCAAAAGCCCGCAGGAGGCCTTTTATGCCGAAAAGGAATCCCTGCCGCTAAATGAAACACCCGGCAGGGTGTGCTGCGAGTTTGTCATGGCCTATCCGCCCGGCATACCCGTAGTGGCCCCGGGTGAACGGATAACTCAGAAAATCATTGATTATATAATATACGCCAAAGACAAGGGCTGCTCGATGACAGGACCCGAGGATCCGGATATCCGGTTTCTCAACGTATTGAAGGAGGGGTGACGGTGGAGCTATGGTTTACGGAGCACCATTCTGAGGGGGCTCAGTTTTCCATTAAGGTAGACAGGCAGATTTACAGCTGCCAGAGTGAGTTTCAGCGCATAGACGTTTTCGAGTCCCGCGAGTTCGGTCGCTTTCTAACCCTTGATGGGATTATGATGCTGACGGAGAAGGATGAGTTTATCTACCATGAGATGATAACGCACGTTCCGATGGCGGTGCACCCGAATGTGAAAAAGGTGCTGGTTATCGGGGCGGGCGACGGGGGAGTAATACGGGAGCTGACCCGCT
>JAAYOL010000063.1 GCA_012520395.1 Clostridiales bacterium | reverse complement strand
TCCTTCACGACCGCGCCGAGCTTCTTAGCTTCCATCGGCATACCGTAAACGACGCAGCTTTCCCTATCCTGTCCTATCGTGTGGCAGCCGAGCTCTCGCATCTTCAACAGACCCTTCGCCCCGTCGGCGCCCATGCCTGTGAGGAGCACGCCGATGGAATTCTTGCCGGCAGTGTCAGCTACCGAGTCAAAGAGCACATCGACAGAAGGGCAGTGGCCGCTGACCCTCTCGCCCGGGCGGCTTCTGATATAATAGCCCTCTTTATCCTTTTTAAGTGTCATATGGTATTCACCGGCGGCCAAAATAATTCGTCCGGCGCTTAGTCTGTCGTAGTCTTTTGCCTCCTTGACCTCCATCTTACAGATTTTATCAAGCCTTTGCGCGTATAGCCCTGTAAAATTTGCGGGCATATGCTGTACAATAAGAATGCCCGGGGTGGAGGGGGGCAAATCCTTGACAACCTTAATGATTGCCTCTGTACCGCCCGTCGAGGCGCCGATGGCGATGACCGTATCCTTCCTTGCCTTAATTATTGGGGGCGAATTGGAAAGTATGGCTGCCACCGTGTTTGTTGTGAGGGTAGGTCTGACCTTTGCCTTGGAGGCTATCCTGATTTTTTCCCGCATCTCCTGCAGGAATTTATCAAGTGAGCCCGCGATGCCGGCAACGGGCTTCCTGACGAAATCGACGGCGCCCGCGTCCAGCGCGTCGAGGGCATTGATTGGAAGCGAGCTGACAACGACTACGGGCACAGACCTTCGGGGCAGGAGCTCTTTCAGAAAATCAATGCCGCTCATTCCGGGCATTTCGACATCCAATGTGACTACGTCCGGGTTGAGGTCCAGAATCTTTTGCATCGCCTCGGAAGCGTTTGCGGCGCCTCCTATTACGGTAATATCCTTATCATCGCTGAGACTCAGCTGCATTTTCGTGCGGAACAGCACAGAGTCGTCAACGACAAGTACGCGTATGGGCATAAGTATGACCATTCCTTTCCTTATCTAGGGGCACAAAATGTCCTGAAAAGAGCGGTCATTTTGCGCTTGTGATAGAATTCCGGGGGTATGCGGTGCGCATTTGCATTCGTAAAGCCAGAGCTTTATTCTCATCCGGAAGTTTTTTGATAAACAGATGGCTGAACGTATTTGTATTTAGATTTGGTTCTGTCAATTGTTTCCGAGTGGCCGATAAAGAGATAGCCTCCCTCTGCCGTTGCATTGTAAAAGCGCTCAATAAGCTGGTTCGTAGTTGTCTTATCGAAATATATCATGACGTTTCGACAGAAAATTACGTCAAATGGTTTCTTAAAGTTGATGGGGTCCATAAGGTTGAACAGCCTGTAAATGACCTCCTTGCGGATTTTAGGAACGACCTGATAGGAGTCCTCTCCGACCTTGGTGAAATATTTACTTTTCCAAGTGGCGGGGAGATTCTCTATGTCCTTTAAGGGATAAATCCCCAGCTGCGCCTTTCCAAGCACATTTGTGGAAATGTCAGTTGCCAGTATGGCCGTATCCCAGAGCCCTTTTTGGTCGCCGAAATACTGGTCTATCACCATAGCCAGAGTATAGGGCTCCTGCCCGGAGGAGCAGCCTGCACTCCAGATTCGGAGCTCACGCTTAGGGCGCTTTGCAAGCTGGGGGAGCACCGTTTTAGCGAGAAAGTCAAAATGATCGGCCTCCCTGGCAAAATAGGAATAGTTTGTCGTTATCTTGTTTAAAAAGGTGGTGATTTCTTCGCCGGTATTGTCAGATTTAAGGACTCTCAGGTACTGGTCGAAGGAGGATATGCCCTTAGCTCTCAAGGTGTTGGATAGCCTGGCCTCAATGAGTTGACGCTTGCGGCTCAGGTCTATACCGTATGTATTATATACAAAGGACTTTAAATCCATGAATTCCTTGTCGCTAAGCTGGGTTGTCGAGTTGTTGAAAATATCTAAATCCATTATATATCTATCTCCCGAGGTCAAAATTGGCTCTCAAGATCTGCACTGAAGAATTTCTCACAGTCAATATTTAACACGATTTTGTTATCGATTTCAAGTATTGAAGACAGGTATCTTGACGAGGCTTCTCCAAAGTCGGCAGGGACGGAGAGTTGTGAATTCTCCGCGTTGACGACCTCAGAAACACTGTCGACTATCACGCCCGCCTGCATATCGTGTATGTTGAGCACAATGATGCAGGTTTTGTCGTCATGCTCGCGCTCCGGAAGCCCCAGCTTTAAGCGCACGTCGATGATGGGTATTATCTTTCCCCTCAGGTTAATAATGCCCTTGATGTAGTGCGCAACACCGGGCACGGGTGTTAAGGAAGGAACATTGATTATTTCAAGCACGTATTCCAGCGAAAAGCCGTACTTTGTATCTTCGATGTTGAAGAGCAGATAGCGATCCTTCAAATCGTTGGTAAGGCCGGTGCCGGAATTTATATTCTCGTTCATTAGATATCCTCCTTAAAGATCACAAATAAGATTGTTGGAATCTAAAATCAGACTGATGCTGCCGTCGCCGAGTATGCTGCAGCCGGAAAGGCCCCGTTTCTTGAGGTCGTACTTGCTGAAAAAGCTGGGGAAGGGCTTGACGACCACCTGAAATTCTCCTATGAGCTCGTCGGCAAATATGCAGGCCTTGGAGTCATTGTTGTTGACCTGTATCATGATTCCGTCGGTGATGTCTTCAATTCCCCCGTCTATTCCGAAGTAACGGTTCAGACGGACTATGGGATAACATTCACCGCGGATAATAATCATCTCTGTGCCATTGGTGTTGCGGATTATCTGCCCGGGGTCATTGACCTTGAAGGACTGGTTGATGGAGGCGATGGGGAGCGTAAATACAGTGCCGCCTACGGAGATGTTCATACCGTTGACAATCGCCAGGGTGAGCGGAATTTTTATTGTGAAGGTTGTACCCTGCCCCTTTACGCTGTTGATTGAAATTGTTCCCCCAATCTGCTCAACATTTTTGCGGACCACGTCCATACCCACTCCCCGGCCGGAAAACTCGGTTACCTCCGCATTGGTTGAAAATCCGGGTGCCAAAATAAGATTATAGGCCTCCCTGTCTGTGTATGCACTCGCCGGTTTGGTAAGCAGGCCGTTCCTCTCGGCCTTTTCCAGCAGCTTCTCTGCGTCAAGCCCACAGCCGTCGTCTGCGACCTCAATGAGTATCTCCCCGCCCACGTTCCGCGCGGAGAGCGTGATGCGTCCAAGCTCGGGCTTTCCGTGGGCAAGCCTTTCCTCGGGCGGCTCAATGCCATGATCCATTGAGTTTCGTATCATGTGCATGAAGGGATCGACCATGGCGTCGTTGATGGTTTTGTCAACCTCGGTGTCCCCACCCTCGGTTACAAGCTCAGTTTTTTTGCCTAGCTTTTTTGACATATCGCGGACAATACGGTCCATTTTGTGGAATGTCGTCTGAAGCGGAACCATCCTCATTGCCATTACTATATCCTGAAGCTCGTTGGTGAGCTTTCGAAGCTCGCGGAAGGATTTTGTGAAGTTGTCCAGCTTCAGGCCGCGCAGGTCGGGATTACTGCCAACCATCGATTCGGCAGTGACAATCTCGCCCACAAGATCCATTAGCTGGTCAAGCTTTGCCTGGTTGACGCTTATAAGACTTTGTTTGGCACCCCTCGCCGGCGCTTTTATGGGGCCCCCGGTGCCCGGACTCTGGGTGGCCTTGGATGATGTAGCATCTGCCTGCTCCTCAGAGCGGAGGCTCTTATCATCCGGATTGTCCGGCAGTAAATCCACAATCTCGTAGCTCTTGACGTTCAGGCTGTTCTCTATGGTCTGCTTAACCTCGTCAATTGAGCTTGCCGGGGTACAGTAAATTATAAACCCGTTTTTGGCTATCTCCTCGCTAAGCGACGAGTCTGCTTCAGGGTGCTCAGGGTCGGAGCCGAGGTAATCGCAGCAGCCTTCAAGCTGTGATAAGAGCATAAACGCCCTGAGGTTCTCCATTTGAGAGTCGTCGTTGAAAAATATATGTATTTTATAACGGCAGCTTTGCCCGGCTTCGCCGCAGTCCGGCTCTTTTTCAGCCGCGGCCTTTTCAGATTCTTGCGGAGCGCTCTCGCCGCTGAGTATGGCCGCCTGGAGATGGAGCTTTTTAATCAGCCCGGAAGGGTCGTCAGGTATGTAATCGTTCCCCTGTACTTGCAGCTTTTCAAGCTCCCTCTTCAGGAAGTCGGAAGTCTGGAAAACCAGGTCAAATATTGTGTCAAACACCAGGTCCAGCTTTGAAGGTGCGTTCCTCAAAATATAAAAAACGTCTTCAACCGCGTGGGAGAGATTTGAAATACCGTCTATTCCCATCATGGCTGCGGAACCTTTTATCGTATGCGTGATTCTGAAGATACCGCCAATATTATCAGCGGAGATGCTCCTTGCCCTCTCCGATTCGAGTAGAATCTCGTCAAGCTCTTCAAGCATTGTCTCGGTTTCGTGAACAAAAGTGTCAAGCATATCCCTCATTCCGGGGTCAATATAGCTCATAACGCCACCTTCTCTGTATGTAATAGTGATAATCCCATATTAAGTTATCCTATTATTTTGTTAAATTGTAAGCCTAAAATAAAGTATTTTTAAATCATTTGCACTTAATTTTTTACAAATTCGTGCGATAACTTAAAACAAGGGTAATTCTACCTAGATAATTATTTCAAATTCAAAGGGGGCGAACCTGTGTCTGACATTTTAAAGATAACCACTCCACTTATTAACAAAAATCAGCCGGTGTCCCCCAGACAGCCCGTAGATCCTGCCACGCCATTTAATATCCAGGATACGACAAAGGTAATAAGACCGCACAACCAGAGCGAGATTTTAAAGCACAACACGACGACGCTTGAAGGCGGCGACGGTTCGAAGCTCCTGCTCAATCTTCTGAAGGATCCGGCGGTTACGGTTACATATCTGAAAAACATTTTCTTGCTCGAGGAGATATTTCGGCTGCTCCCGGCGAACAACAAGACCGTTACAAATGAGATTCAACAGGTGTTCCGTGAGCTGGTTTTGCAGCCTGATGAGCTTGCTCCGGAAATGCTCAGGCAGGAGCGGGAGTCCACACAGTTTAAAGGCGAGCTGTTTGATTTTCTCAGGGCACTGATCTCCTCCCCGGCCGAGCAGGAGCAGACGGAGCTTCAGGGCGCAATCGCTGGCTTTCTCAAGGCAATGAACAACATCAAGGCGCAAAACGATATAATGGACGCCGTTTCAAACAATCTTACCTTCCTGAAGAACAATCTCCCCATGGCGCATGCCTTGGCCGCGCGCCTTGAAAATCTGATAAAAAAGTTTGACGCGGCGGAGGGGAAGGAGAATTTTCAGGCGCTCAAGGCCGAAACGCTCCAATTAATGAGGGAACTTGAAGAAAGCTTTTACTTTTCTCAAAAATTTGGTAAAATAGTGTCGATTATAGTTTATAACCTTTCGCGCTTTAACGACAACGCCGACTATTTTGATGAGTCCATATACAGGCTGAAAAGGCAGCTTCCGGAGCCCTTGCGCTCGAAATTTGTCCAGATAATTGAGGATTTTCGCGAAAAGCACCTGTCAGACCATGCTTTGGAGCCTGCGCCGTTAGAATCAAAGGTCATGGACGCCCTTATAAAGATTATTTCGAACCAGGCGCTGAAAAGCGGTGAGAGCGAGTCGGAGGAGGCGAAAACAAAGGCGATACTCCATAGCCTACTGTCCTCGCCCTGCAACTTCACACCGCTGCTGCATTTTATACTGCCGTTTTCCGACGGGGGACTGCGCGCATTTGCGGAGGTCTGGATTAATCAGGAGCCCGCGGATTCCGGCTCCGCCGGCGGCGGAGGTCAGGCTCTGCACTTCCTGATGGTAATAGACGTTGAAACAATCGGGAGATTTGAGGCGGAGTTTTATGTGCGTGACAAGACTATCGACTTTACCCTGTACACGCCCCCTGAGTGTGGGGAGAGCTATAAGGCTGTAATTGATGCCTTACCCGGCATATTAAGCCGGACTGAGTATCGTGTCGGCAAGACGGCACTGCGGTCTTTGGATAGGACAAGGTCTTTGATGGACGTTTTCAAATCTTTACCATATAAGCGGGTGGGTCTTGATGTCAAAATCTAAAAAGAAAGCGGCTGCGCTAAAATACGATCCGGAGCAGGATGTAGCTCCGGTTGTTCTGGCATCCGGCTACGGACCGATTGCAGAGCAGATTATAGACATAGCCGAGCAGCACGGCATCCCTGTTTACAGAGACGACAGCACCTCGTCCATGCTCTGCATGCTGGAAGTCGGTGCCAATATTCCGCAGGAGCTCTATCAGGTCATCGCCTCTGTCTACCATCAGATATTGCTCGCCGCCTCGAAATCGGGGCAAGGGGAGACACACCCCCTGCTCGGAGGAAAAACCCGGCACGAGAGCTAGCTTTACACCGTCATCCTAAAAAAAGCGCATTGTCAGCAGATACTTAATCAGAAAAGCTCGGCAAACAATTATATTTTGGGGGTATACCGCATGGACAACTATATTGCTTACCAGCCTATAATCAGCAATAAGATGCAAAAGACAATGGCCTATGAGCTAATATACAGGCAAGACAGCGGTTCTCTTTATAATCAGAATAATCAGGACGACGAGGGCGCGGCATCTTCTATTGTGTCATTTTTAAGCCAGCTTGATGGCTCAAGCTTTCTGGGAGGGAAGGACATCCTGCTCACCTTTACCCCAAACCTTTTATTGCGGAATATTCCCAACATCTTCGACGTGAAAAAATTGATTGTTCAGATTGAAGATAACGTGCTCATTCACCCTGAAACGCTTGAAATCCTGCACCAGTACAAGAAAAGGGGCTACAGGATGGCCCTGGTGGGCTTTACATTCAATAACCGAAGCCTTGATATTCTGCCGCATATCGACTACCTTAAGGTGGATTTCCAGCAGCTTAATAACGATTCGCGGGAGATTAAGAACATAATAAGCCTCGCTCAGAAGCTGAAAAAGAAGACCATTGCATATAACGTAAACAGCCCTGAAGCAAGGGGCAAGGCACTGGTCCTCGGCTTTGATTATATTCAGGGCGAGAGCGTGGCCGATATGCTGAGGACCAAGGCGTATAAGATGGAAAAGCTCCAGTCCGTATTCTTTCAGGTGCTGTCCGAAATCACCCGCCCACAGCCGGAATTCGATAAAATTGAGCGCCTGGTCTCCATGGATGTCACGCTCACATATTCGTTGCTCAAGATGGTCAACTCCGCCTACTTTGCGCTGCCAAACCGTATTAAAGAGGTCAGGCAGGCCCTGACCATCCTCGGCATAGACCAGCTAAAGCAGTGGATTTATCTCCTCAGCTTCGTGCCGGACGCCGGCCTTTCGGAGGAGCTTCTCAAGATTTCCTTCCTGCGCGCCATATTCTGCCAGAAGCTATCGGGCTTTATCCCCGACTTCCCCGCCTCGTCGGATGAAGCATACCTGCTGGGAATGTTCTCCACGCTTGGGGTTCTCCTCGATGTCCCGCAGGAGGAGGCAGTAAGGCAGCTCCCGCTTTCCGATGAGATAAAGGACGGCCTGACGGGCGTTCCGGGTCAGTGCGGAGATCTTCTGGGTCTCTGCGTGGCCTATGAGAAGGGGCACTGGACCAAGATGGGCAGGTTTGCTGAGAAGCTCAATGTCCCCACCCATATAATCGCCCAGGAATACTTTGAGTCCATTGAGTATGTCAATGAAATCTGGGGCAGCGTCATGAGGGGCAAGCAATAGCCGCCTCATTTTATGTCGAGGCCTGTCAAAAAAACTTTTTTGCTACTATTTAAAAGCGCAGAAAAAGTTGGATAACAATGTTGAAGGGTTATATAGGGCCCGAAAAAACCCTTCAACTCTCCCACTGCGGCCGCTGTGGGAGAAAAAATAAAAAAGGGAAAAAGGATTTTCCCGAAAAAACATGGAGGTAAAAACAATGGGTATGGTAGTAAGAACCAACACAATGGCAACCAACGCTTATAGAAGCCTTTCGGCCAATCAGAGCGCTGTTGCCAAGAGCCTGGAGAAGCTCTCTTCCGGCTTCCGTATCAACCGCGCCGGCG
>JAAYOL010000062.1 GCA_012520395.1 Clostridiales bacterium | reverse complement strand
TCGGCAGGTAGCCCTGCAATCAGGTCTGCGTTTATCACATCAAAGCCGATTTGCCGGGCGATATTGAAGGCCCTTTCGACCTCGGCCGCCGTATGGCTTCTGCCGGCGGCGCGCAAAACCTCATCGTCCATTGTCTGTGGGTTTATGCTTATCCTCTCAGCCCCGCCCAGCTTTATGGCGCGCAGTTTCCGCTCGTCTATCGTGTCGGCGCGCCCGGCCTCGACGGTAAATTCGCGGACAGATGAAAAATCGAACTCATGCGTGAGCTTAAAGAGCAGGGCCTCAAGCTGGGCTGCCGTGAGCGTCGTCGGCGTGCCGCCGCCGACGTAGACCGACACAATCCGAAGCCCCGTCTCACGCACAAGCCGGGCCGCGGCCTCGATTTCCATGAAAAGCGCCTCCAGATACGGCTCGATAAGCCGGAGTGATTTCTCAACGGAGCTGCTGACAAAGGAGCAGTAGCTGCACCTTGTCGGGCAGAAGGGGATGCCGACATAGAGGGAGATGTCGCCTTTACCGAGAGATTTTTGCGCCCTGATGGACATCCCCGCTGTCTCGACGGCGAGGGCCGCTTTTTCGGGCGAGACAAAGTATTCATCCCTGAGTATCTTTTCGGCCTGAGCCGGCGAAAAGCCCTCATTCATGAGCCTGACCGGGATTTTAACCGGCCTGATGCCCGTCATCGCCCCCCAGGGGGCCTCCCTTCCGGTCGCCTCCCTGGCCGCCAGGTAGTAGGCCCTTTTTATGCACTTTTGTATTTCGCGGTGGAATTTGAGCGTGTCCTCGGGGCCGGGCGATGCCTGCGCCTTGGCCTTGGTTATCACGCCGCTTAGTGAAATGGTCACGGCTGCCGTGTAAAGGCCCTTCTCGCTTTCAAGCGAAATGAGCGAATAGTCCTCATCCTCGGTCGGCTGATTCTCATAGCGGGGTTTCTCCGAGGGGAAGAATATCAGAAAAATCTGCTCGACGGCATATTTATAATCATGCCCTTTAAGACAGAGCTTCATTTGTGACTATTCCCTCCCCTGCGCTTTAGGTTTTACGTACGGGCGCTATTGCTCAATCGCCCTTAGCATATAATAGTTGACAGAGCGCTCCCGCGAGAGGCTGGTGTGGTCGGCATGGCCCGGATAGACCTCAAAATCGCCCTCTAGCTCATAGAGCCTTTTCAGCGATTTCAGCATGACGCTCATGCTCCCGCCTTCAAAGTCGGTCCTGCCGCAGCTGTCGCGGAAGAGTGTGTCGCCTGTGAAAAGTGCATCCTCGCACATCAGCGTGACGGAGCCGGGCGAGTGGCCCGGGGTCTCCAGAACCTTGAAAACAAGGCCGGATACTCTTATCTCATCGCCCTCGGCGTAGTGCTTAACCCCCTTGGGCGGCACATACTTCATTTGGGCGTTGCGCTTGTCGGCACATTCAAGGCGGTGAATATACATATCCGCGCCGGTGGCCTTCATGACGGTCTCGGCCGCGGTGGTGTGGTCAAAATGCCCGTGCGTGATGAATATCGCCCTCGCCTTGAGCTTGTTGGACTCAAGGTAGTCGAGTATTACCGAGGCCTGTGCGCCCGGGTCTATAACAGCGCAGTCGAGCGTTTTCTCGTCGGTAACAATATAGCAGTTGGTCTGCAGCTGTCCCACCACAAAGGTCTTGATAAGCATATTTACCTCCATACTCCGCGACACTGCCTGAATCAGAGCTTCGGCTGTGCGGCGGCTGCCGCTTATAGGCGAGCGGCGGCGCCAATTATATTTACTGTGCGAGTACTTCGCACCGTGTCTCAAATTAAAGCGTTTCGGTATCGAGTATGAGCGTTACAGGGCCGTCGTTTTGCGAAAATACCTGCATATCCGCCCCGAACACGCCTGTTTCCACCTCGAAGCCAAGCTCGCGGCAGCGGCTAACGAAAAGCTCGTAGAGCGGGATTGCCTCCTCCGGCCTCGCCGCCGAGAGAAAGTCGGGGCGGCGCCCTCTTTTGCAGTTCCCGTAGAGCGTGAACTGGGATATGACGAGCATCTTGCCCCCCGCCTCCTCCAGTCCGAGATTCATTTTACCCGCAGCGTCTTCAAATACACGCAGGCTCGTAATTTTATCGGCAAGCTTTTGCGCCTGATTCTGCGTGTCGCCGGCCTTGATTCCCAGCAGCACGAGAAAGCCGGTTTCTATACTGCCCTGCACCCTGCCGTCTATTTCGACGGAGGCCGCCTTAACTCTTGTAACTACCGCCCTCATGGTTTAACTCCTTTATGCCCCGCTCCTGCGGACATCTGTGACGCCGGGGATTGCGGATAGCTTATTCATCGCATATTTAAGCTCGTCTCGCCCACCGACCTCCAGGGAAATCTGTGCCAGCGCCTTGCCGCCCTCTATCTCACGCACGGACAGGGCGCGCATCTTTGCATTTATGGTGGCCAGGGTCGTGGCTATATCTATGACGAGGTGGTCGCGGTCATTGGCCGTAATGACCAGGGATGTCTCATAGTTCTCCTTGCCCGTAGCCGCCCAGGATACGCGTATCCAGCGCCCGGCCTCCTCGGGCCTTAGCATGGAGTTGAGATAGTTCGGACAGTCGGCCCTGTGGACGGAAACGCCGTAACCCTTGGTAATAAAGCCTATTATGTCGTCGCCCGGAACCGGGGTGCAGCAGCGTGAGAACTTGACAAGGCAGTTGTCAACGCCCTCTACTATTATGCCGTTTGAGGCCTTGCCCTGCTTCTGGATGTAGTCCGGACTGTGACTGTTTATCTTCTCAAGTATGGTCTTGTCGAGGGAGGGCTTGGCCGCCCTTATAAGCTCGTCGCGCACGCGGTTGACCGCCCTTGTCGCCGTCATGCCGCCAAAGCCTATGGAGGCGTACAAGTCGTCCATTGAGGTGACGGCAAGCTTCTTGAGTATGGCCGGCTGCACCTCCTCGTTTTCGATAGCGGACATCGAGAGGTTTACGCGCCTCATCTCCGCTTCGAAGGCGGCCTTGCCGTGGATGATGTTCTCCTCGCGCTTTTCCTTTTTGAGCCACTGCTTTATCTTGCTCCTGGCCTCGCTGCTCTTTGCAATTTTCAGCCAGTCACGGCTCGGCCCCTTGGAGGATTTGGAGGTTATTATCTCCACAATGTCGCCGTTTTCAAGCTCCGTATCATAGGTGGCTATGCGCCCGTTGACCTTGGCGCCCGTCATGCGGTTGCCGACCGCCGAGTGTATTTTGTAGGCGAAGTCTATGGGCGTGGCGCCAGCCGGCAGGTTAATGACATCCCCCCTGGGCGTGAACACAAAAACCTCGTCCGAGAACATGTCTATCTTCAGCTCATGCACAAACTCGGTGGCGTCCGTGTCCTGCTGCGCCTCAAGAAGACTCCTGACCCAGGCAAACTTCTCCTCGTCCCTGTGCTTGCCAACGCCCTCCTTATACTTCCAGTGCGCGGCTATGCCGTACTCCGCAGTGCGGTGCATCTCCCATGTGCGTATCTGTACCTCGAAGGGTATGCCCTCGGTGTCGATTACGGTGGTGTGCAGGCTCTGGTACATATTGGGCTTCGGCGTGCCGATATAGTCCTTGAACCTGCCGAGCACGGGCTTGAAAAGGTCGTGTATATGCCCGAGAACATTGTAGCAGTCGGTTATTGAATCGACTATGACGCGAAAGGCGCACAGGTCAAAAACCTCGCTGAGCTCCTTGTTCTGGCTATACATTTTTCTGTAAATGCTGTATATATGCTTGATGCGGCCGTAGACTCGGCTTTCCACTCCGTTTTCTGTCAGCCGCTCGCTTATGCGCTCCTGTATGTTGTCCATGAAGCTCTCAAGCATGTCGCGGCGGTCCTCAAGCGCGTCGGTTATCTCCTTATAGCCTATGGGGTCGAGATAGAGGATGGAGATGTCCTCAAGCTCCCATTTAATCTTCTGCATACCAAGGCGGTGTGCTATGGGAGCGTAGATTTCCATGGTCTCAAGCGAGGTTTCACGCTGCTTGTTCTCCGTCTGGTACTCGAGTGTGCGCATGTTGTGCAGCCGGTCGGCTATCTTTATGAGGATGACGCGGATGTCCTTGGCCATGGCCATGAGCATCTTGCGCAGATTCTCCATCTGCTCCTCTTCCTTGGTCGTATATACGACACGAGTGAGCTTCGTCACGCCGTCGACAAGGTTTGCAACAGAGGTGCCGAACTTTTTTACTATCTCGTCGTAGAGTACGGGCGTGTCCTCAATCACGTCGTGCAGGAGAGAGGCTATGACGGAGTCCTCGTCAAGCCCCATTTCGGCGGTTATCTCGGCAGCCGCTATGGGGTGAGTGATGTAGGGTGAGCCGTCCTTCCTCTTCTGCGCGCCGTGAGCCTGCTCGGCGAATTCATAGGCGGCACGCAGCCGCTGGACGTCCAGAGAAGGGTTATATTCCAGTACCTTTTTTTCAAGTCGCTTGTATTCTTCCATAACGGTCATTGTGCCACCTCCTTATATGTTAATAAAATCGCGGCCATGCACTATGGCCTTAGCTTTCTGAGTAGTCTTGATGAGTTTAAATCGGTGCGCCTGTTGCCGGCATGGACGGTAATTTCCATCTCCTCCCCGTTCTCAACAAGCGAAATGAGCCCCAGCTCTGCGAATATGCGCAGACAGGCGTATATCTTCAGTACGGACATGGAGGGGTGGAGCGCGCCTATGCCGTACAGAACACTGCGAATCTCGCCGCCGAAGCGGGACAGCTCATCAGAGAGCCCCTCTATAGTATGCCAGATATCGGCGAAGTTGCGCCTGTCCGGCAGGAAGCTCTTTTTCTCATCTCTGGAAAGATGCGTGTCAAGAGTGCGCACAAGCTCCATCTCCCGGTCACGCCGGGCAATCAGGCTGTCCGAGGGCTTGGCCTCGCGCAGCAAAAGCTGTACGTTGCGGCTGCCGCGAAACTCGTTTATCTGCGGGAAAAAGGCCACGTCGGCGCAGTCGCCCTGCCGGAGGGCAAGGTCAAAGAGCGTCTTAGCAAAGAACACGCAGTCGAGAACGCAGCCGTTTTTTGACAGCCGTAGCTTTAAGTGCTTGCCCCCGCCTATCGGGGTTATCTGCTCTATAATGATGTCCCTTATGCAGAAAAGCGGCTGGGGGTTTCCGTTGCCCCAGGGCTCAAGCACCGAGAGGTCCTCGACATTTTTTATGCTCAGAACCCTCGGGTCATCTATCTCGAAGTTAATGTCCATGGTGGGGATAACTCCGATGTCGGTGTTCTGAACATAGTATTGCCAGAAATGCCGTCTGAAGGCCTCAAAATTTTCGCGCCTTATCGTCAGGCCCGCCGCGAGCGTGTGCCCGCCGAAGCCCTCCAGATACTCCTTTGACGCGTCAAGCGCCGAAAACAGGTCAAAGCCCCCGAAGCTGCGGCAGGAGCCGCGCCCCACGGCATCGTCGAAGCAGACGATGACCGTCGGCACGAAGTATCTTTCGCTTATGCGCGAGGCGACTATTCCGGCAACGCCCTGATGCCAGGACTCGGAGCCAAGTATAATCGGCATGCCTGTTGGATGCTCGGAGAGCATGGAAAGGGCGTCGGCCAGTATCCCGGCCTCAAGCTGCTGCCTGTCGCGGTTGAGGTCGCACAGCTCCTTGGCCAGGCTCTCCGCCTTCTCTCTGCTTTTTGCACACAGGAGCGTAAAGGCGCTCCTTGCCTTCCCCATACGGCCGGCGGCATTGAGCCGGGGCGCTATCATATAGCCTATCTTGTCGGCGGCGAGCTTCTCTATTTCACCGCCCGCGGCCTCCACAAGGCTCGCCAGACCCTTTCGGCTTGCGCTGTGTATAACCTCCATCCCGCGTCTTATCAGCACGCGGTTTTCACCCATTACGGGCATGACATCCGCCAGAGTGCCGAGGGCAACAAGGTCTCCGTATGTATTTATGAGCCTTTCGCTGCCGGCCTTGCCCTCCAGGGCCGAGAGCAGCTTGAAGGCCACTCCGACACCCGCCAGATGCGGGAAGGGGTAATTGCAGTCCGGGCGCTTCGGGTCAATCACGGCGACTGCCTCCGGGATTTCACCGGCGCACTCATGGTGGTCGGTAATTATCACGTCCATGCCCAGCTCCCTTGCAAGCTCCACCTCCCTTAAGGCGGTTATGCCGCAGTCCACTGTGATGATAAGGGTTGCGCCCTGTTCCGCTATGCTCCTTATCGCATTTTCATTGACGCCATATCCCTCGTCAAGCCTGTCGGGGATATGCACAATACAGGGCACTCCCCTCTCGCTCAGGTATTCGTACAGAATACAGGTTGATGTGACGCCGTCCACATCGTAATCGCCGTAAATCGCTATCTTTTCTCTATTTTCTATTGCGTGGCGGAGTCTCTCTACCGCCTTGCCCATATCCTTCATCAAATAGGGGTCCAGAAGGGCCTCCGTCCCGCTCTGGAGGAACTCTCCCGCCGCCTCGGGCGTACAAAGCCCGCGCGAGCATAGTACGCCCGCCAGCAGCGGTGAAAAGCCGTGGGCGATGAGGTTCTTGACCTCCTCCTTTGCGCAGCCAATGACGTTCCATCGCTTTATTCTCATTTAATAATTCCCGTAGCCTCTCTGTATTTTTATATTTCTTCCCATTTTATCAAATAAGACAGCGGATTTCAAATAAAATGTTGTCCCAAAAAGATTGCCTTAGGGCAAAGTCTTCAGCCGACCCTACCAAAAGCTGGGCCCACGCACCTGTGTAAAACACCGCAGGGAGGTCGAGTTTATGGAAACTCGACCTCCCTGTGATGGCCGTTGAAGCGGACTATGCGCCCGATATTTTAAGCTAATGTCACCATCTTTCTCCGCGCAGGATGAGGCGGATATAGGGGCCGTTGTCCCCGGGGCCGGTTTTGCTTATCTCAACAGTGTATTCTTCGGCCTTCTCCGTCAGATACAGCTTTACTACTGTGTCATCGCCGCTTTCCTCGATGGTTGCTCGGCTGATATAGGGGTTTGAGCCGTAAAGCTCACCCGCTGGAAATTCTGTGGGGAGTGTTATTTCGGTAGCCCGAAGCCAATCCAGATACAGCCTTTCCTCCTGCTCATCCGAAAACTCCGGTATATCTCCGCTGCTCAACAACGTGTCGCGAAAAATAAGGGTCATGCCCCTTGCTTCCTCGTCAAAGCTTATTTCAGTAGCGGGCGGTGTCGTGGTCGCCGCAAAGAAGCTCGATAAGCCTTTAAGGTCCGCCGGAGGACCAAACACAAACTGCGCCCCGGTCGCGTCAACAAGGGCATTCGTGACCACCTCGCGGCGCGCGATTCGGCCAAACGCGCTTGGCTCCTTTATATCCGCCCAGTATTTTTCCCTGCTGGAATTTCCCTTCTCTCTTTCATAGGGCAGGGGCTC
>JAAYOL010000061.1 GCA_012520395.1 Clostridiales bacterium | reverse complement strand
TTGGGTTCGTGTACCCGGAGGGTTGCATGACTGATATTAAGAAAATTATAGAAAAGGCGTTAAAGGCCGGATTCTCGGACGCAGCGCCGCTTGATTTAGCTACGCTTGAGCTACGGGAGGATGTTCGTGCCGCCTGTGCTGAAAATAAATGCGGGCAATACGGGAAAAACTGGACCTGTCCGCCCGCCTGCGGTACACTGGATGATTTCAGGAAGCTCATCTCTGATTACAAGCAGGGTATTATTGTGCAGACCTATGGCGAGCTTGAGGATGAATTCGACTTCGAGACGACTATGGAGCTTGAAAAGAGACACAGGCAGTCGATGGAGAAGCTCGCCAACGAGCTCTCCGGGAGATACTCCGTGCTTGCCCTGGGCGCCGGGGCCTGCAGGGTCTGTCAGACCTGCTCATATCCAAATCCCTGCGTAAACGAGAAGCGGCGCATCTCGTCCATGGAATCCCTGGGATTGATGGTGAGCGATGTCTGCAAAAAAAACCATGTTGAATACTACCACGGAAAGGGAACGCAGACCTTTGTAGGCTGCTTTTTGATTGGCGACTGACAGAAAGGGGTTATAGACATGGAAAGCTGTAAAATTACATTTTTGCCCTCCGGCATCGTGTACTCGGCAAAGCCGGGCATGACGGTACTCGAGGCGGCCATTGATGCTGGGCTATATATAGATGCGCCCTGCGGGGGTCAGGGAGTTTGCGGAGGCTGCGGTGTTTTTGTCACAAGAGAGGGTAAGGAGGAGTTCGTCCTGGCCTGTCAGACAGCCGTCAGCGACGGACTGGTAGTCAGACTTGCCGCGGCCGAGGGGCACAGAATACTTGAGACCGGCATCGACTCGAGGTTCGAGGTCGGCTCCGTAGTGACGAGAGATGCCGAGGGAACTGTCTCCTTCGAGGATGAAATACTAGGCAGCTCGGACAGGCATAAGCCGCTTTGCGCGATGGCCTTCGACATAGGCACCACAACGGTCGTAGGCTTTCTGCTAAATCTCGAAACGGGCGAAACGCTCGCGACGGTGAGTGTGCTCAATCCGCAGTCCAAGTTCGGGGCGGACGTAATATCAAGGGCAAATTACGCTATTAAGCATGGCGGGGAAATACTCGCAAACGCCATAAGAGAAGCTCTTTCCGAGCTCGTGGCCGAGGCGCTCGGCCAGGCGGGTGTAGAAAAGGAGCAGCTATACCTCATTACTGTCGTCGGAAACACCTGCATGCACCACCTTTTGCTCGGCATTCCGACCAAATCTCTGGTGCTTGCCCCATATAAACCGGCCGTGGTTGAGCCACAGCGCCTAAGGGCGGTGGACTACGGTCTGGATGTAAACGAAAACGCACAGCTTCTCGTTTTGCCGAACATATCTGGCTTTGTGGGCGCGGACACCGTGGGCGCCATATTGTCCTCGGGTATCGACAGGGAGGAGCCTGTGACGCTGCTCATCGATATCGGCACAAACGGAGAGATGGTGTTGGGGAACAAGGAGAAGCTCTTTGCCTGCTCGACAGCGGCGGGCCCCGCTTTTGAGGGCGCACTTATCAGTATAGGAATGCGCGGGGCAAAAGGAGCAATAGACCACGCCGACTTCACAGGGGGGATACGCAATCTGTCGGTCATCGGTGATGTGAAGGCGATAGGCATCTGCGGCTCGGGACTCATAGATGTAATGGCGGAGCTTGTCAAGTATGGTATAATAGATGAGACGGGTAAAATTGTCAGTGGTGACGAGCTCACGGACGAGGCGGCTGTAAAGCTTGCGGCCCACATCGGGGTAAAGGACGGAATGCGGGTCTTTTGGCTGACTGACGACCTGTGTCTGACGCAGAAGGATGTCCGTGAGGTGCAGCTTGCAAAGGCCGCCATAGCCTCGGGTATAGAGCTTCTTATGAGGCGCTTGGGCGTAGGAACAGATGACATTGACCGCGTCATGCTTGCCGGGGCCTTTGGCAACTATATGGCACCTAAAAGCGCCTGCGGAATCGGGCTCATACCAAGGCAATTGCAGGACAAGATAATTCCGATAGGAAACGCCGCCGGGCAGGGGGCAAAGATGGTCGCCCTGTCAAAGGACGAGTACCTGCACTCGTCCCTCATCGGGAAACAGACACAATATCTTGAGCTGGCCGGCGTTCCCGAATTCAATGACGTATTTATGGACAAAATGGAATTCTAGAGGGTCTGAACCTGTGAAGAAATCCGATTAACCAGAAAACAAATCGCTCGGAAAGGTGAGGAAAAAGATATGCATGATTATCACGACCACCACAGCCATGGGCATACGCACGGGCACGGCCATGTGCATGACCACAGTCATTCGGGCACCGCGGCGGGTGAGCAGGAAGAGGTCAAGGCGCTTTTAGGCTATATGCTCTCGCACAACGAGCACCACGCTGAGGAACTCATCGGCATATCCGACCGCCTGAGGGACCTTGACATGGAGGCTGCCGCGGAGATTATGGACCAGGCAATCTCGCACTACAATAAGGGCAATGCGTTGGTTGAAAAGGCTCTTTTGGCCATGGGAGAATAATTGTGGCGAATCTGCCTTAAGTTATAAGTTATATAATACAGACGCACAGCGAAGCGGCGCTTCGGAGACTCTGACCGCGTAGCCGCGAGTTTCCGAACTCGGGCGCGCGTATTGACCGTATAGCGCAAAAACACGCTCAAATCGGCGCGCCGCCGCTAAAGAGACAAAAGCAGCACATGCTGAAATCTCCATTATGTCGCCAATGTGGGATTTTCAACTGTCTGTGCTGAGATACCGGCGACAGAATGGAGAATATTATGTGTCTTGCAACAGTATACGATGAAAAAGTGGACAGCGGCAAAATCCTATGCCGCAATATCACAAAGATAGAGATGGACGGCGACACAATCAGGCTGTTTGATATTATGGGCAACGAGACCATTTACGAAGGGCGCATAGTCTCGGCCGAGCTCAGCTCCGGGATTGTGATTTTAGCCGGAAAGGAGGGTGCGGCATGAGTTTTACCATAGCTGTCGCCGGAAAGGGCGGCGTTGGCAAGACCACAATCTGCGGTCTTATAATAGACAGGCTGATTAAGCTGAAAAAGATCCCTCTTTTGGTGGTGGACGCCGATGCCAACTCGAATCTAAACGAGGTCTTGGGGGTCGAGGTTGACACAACTCTCGGCGCCATTCGTGAGGAAATCGTGCACTCGGAGTTGATGGACCCAAATCCAATCCCCCCCAACATGACAAAGCCCGAATACGCGCAATATAAGTTCAACTCCGCTCTCGTTGAGGAGGACGACTTTGACATGATAGTCATGGGCCGCACCCAGGGCGAGGGCTGCTATTGCTATGTCAACGGCGTTTTAAAAGCCCAAATTGCCAAGCACGCGGCAAACTACAAATATGTGATAGTAGACAACGAGGCTGGGATGGAGCATATAAGCCGCGGTGTTCTGCCCCATGTTGACGTGCTGATTCTGGTCAGCGACTGTTCAAGAAGGGGTATACAGGCGGCGGCGAGGATAGCAAATCTCGCCACGGAGCTCAAGGTCAATCCGAAGCAGATGGGGCTTGTGGTCAACCGCGCCCCGAACGGCGTGCTCGACGAGGGCACCCGTGAGGCAGTTGAGGAAACAGGACTCAAGCTGCTCGGAGTAATGCCGCAGGACAACGCCGTATATGACTTTGACTGTCTGGGCAAGCCCATAATCGACATCGATGACAGCTCACCTATCAAACTGGCGATAGGCAAGCTGGTCGATAGTCTGGGAATATAGAGCAGCGGACGCTGCGAGATAATTATTTTATTACACAAATTTCTATAGAAAAGAAAGGGATCTATCATGGCATTTGTTCAAAAACCGCAGGTATACAAATCTGCAATAAATACCGTGGAATTAGGCGTCAGTGACAATAAAATCACCCTCGGCGGAGCTACGGTATCTCCGCTTTATTCCTTTGACGCACCAATTGCAAATGCTCCTAAAGTCGGTGTCGAAATCACCGATCTGGGGCTTGAAGGCGAGCCCAAGGGCATTGTTGATTACTACGGTGACTGCAAAACCATCGGCGAGCAAGCAAAAAAAGCGGCGGCAATGCCCGGTGCTGACTTTGTCTGCCTTCGCTTTGTAGGCGCCGAGCCCGGCGAAGGGGACAGATCCGTTGAGGAGTGCGTGAAAATTGCGAAGGAAGTATCCGAGGCCATAGACATTCCTCTGGTGATAGCAGGCTGTAAGAGCTCCCAGAAGGATGCGCAGATATTTGAAAAGATAGCCGAGGCCCTCTCCGGCAAAAACGTACTGTTCCTCTCGGCAAAAGAGGAAAACTACAAGACGGTCGGCGCCTCCGTCGGCCTTGCATATTCACAGAAGGTCGGCGCTGAGTCCTCTGTCGACATTAACCTTGCAAAGCAGCTGAACGTGCTCCTCACTCAGCTCGGAGTTGCTAAGGAGAACATAATCATGAACCTTGGCAGCGCGGCGGCCGGCTACGGCTTTGAGTACGTCGCCTCAACCATAGACAGAGTTAAGCAGGCGGCACTGGCACAGAATGATGCCATGCTCCAGATGCCCGTCGTGACCCCCATCGCCTCCGAGACATGGGTAGTCAAGGAAGCGCTCGCGTCTGAGGAAGACATGCCCGAGTGGGGCTGCCAGGAGCAGCGCGGCATCGAAATGGAGATAGTCACTGCCGCGGCCTGTCTGGCTTGCGGTTCCGACGCCGTCATTCTTAAGCATCCCGCTTCCGTCGCAACGATTTCCGCGATGGTCGCGGCCCTGATGTAATTTTGGAGGTACAGAAAAATGGCACTTACAGGACTTGATATATTTAAAATAACTCCCAAAACAAACTGCAAAGACTGTGGAAACCCGACCTGCATGGCCTTCGCTATGAAGGTCGCCCAGGGCGCAATACCCCTCGACAAATGCCCGCACATTTCCGACGAGGTCAGGGCAAAGCTTGACGAGGCCACAGCTCCCCCGATGAAAACAATCAAGATAGGCGCAGGCGAAAACGAGCACACGCTCGGCGGCGAGACCGTGCTCTACCGCCACGACAAGACCTTTGTCAGCAAAAGCCTCTACGCCGTTGCCGTTTCCGACGGCTATTCCGACGAGCAGAACGAGACCGCCTTTGCGGATATCGCCAAAATCGACTACGAGCGCATAGGCGAGCGTATGCGCGTTGACGCCATTTTCGTCGACTACGCATCCGACAGCGCGAAATTCCTCGACCTTGTAAAAAGAGCAAACGATATGGACAGAGCGCTCATAATCAGTTGCTCCGACGCGGATATCGCAGAAAAGGCCCTTGAAATCGCCGGCGCAGGCAAGCCCGTTCTTTCCGGCGCCAACGCCTCAAACTTTGAGGCCATGAACGCCCTTGCCTCCAAGCACGGCATTGTCCTCGGCGTAACAGGCGCAGACTTAAACGAGCTTCACGATACAGTTGAGAAGCTTGAAAAGGCCGGAAACAAGAACCTTGTACTTGATGTGACCATGGGCAACATCAAAGACACCTTTGCCGCCACCGTCCAGGTACGCAGGGCGTCCATCAAGGATGGCGACCGCACCTTCGGCTATCCGTCCATAGTCAATACTGCCCGCATAGCAGCGGGAGACCGCGATATGCAGAGCGCGCTTGCATCGCTCTTTACCGTAAAATACGGATCGGTCATAGTCATGGAGGGCATGCGCTATGCCGACGCGCTGCCGCTTTACGGCCTGCGCCAGAACATCTTCACAAATCCGCAGAAGCCCATGAAGGTCGAGCCGGGCATCTATGCGCTTAACGGTGCCGATGAGAACTCCGTCTGTGCCCTAACAGTTGACTTTGCACTGACATACTTCGTCGTATCCGGTGAAATTGAGCGCTCGGGCGTGCCCGTCAACCTGCTCATTACGGATGCCGGCGGCTACTCGGTGCTGACAGCCTGGGCGGCCGGAAAGCTCTCCGCCTCCTCAATAGCAAAGTTTTTCCAGGAAGCGGACATTGAAGGCAAGATTAAAAACCGCACTCTCATCATTCCCGGCAAGGTGGCCGTGCTCAAGGGCGAGATTGAGGATAAGCTCCCCGGCTGGAAGATTATCCCGAGTCCCCCCGAGGCAATACAGCTGGTAAAATACCTGAGAGAGTTAGACGTATAAAATACGCGGGGCTTTGCCCCGGCCTCTGCACGTAATCCGGACTTGTTTTTTAGCCCGCGGTGCGCCATTAAAGGGCACACAAGCCCATCCGCGGGCCGCAGCCCTAACCCCGGGGTGCCCACGGGCTAATAAATCTTCGACCCTGCGGGAGCGGATTTTCGTGTAAGGCGAATATAAACGGTGGGCTGGTGCCCAAATAGGAATAAAATAAACCTGGCGCGTAATCTGCCCGCGGAGCGGGTTCGGATTATGTGCTTCAGGCTACAAACAGGAGGAACAAATATGGCAAGTTTTGTTACCATAGGCGAGCGTATACACTGTATCTCGCCCGTTATCAGGGAAGCGATGGAGAAGATGAATCCCGAACCAATCCTGAAACGCGCGAAAGAGCAGATTGACGCCGGCGCGACCTACCTTGACGTGAATATAGGCCCTGCCGAGAGCACGGGTGTTGAGCTAATGAAGTGGGCGGTTCAGCTTCTTCAGGAGAATTTTGACAATGTGCCGCTGTGTCTCGACACAGCCAACGCCAAGGCAATCGAGGCCGGAATCTCCGTTTACAACCGCGCAAAGGGCAAGCCCATCGTCAACTCCGCCGACGCCGGTGACCGCATCGGCAACATCGACCTTGCAGCAGCGAACGACGCTATCTGCTTTGCGCTGTGCTCAAAGGATGGCGTTCCCGCGGACAATGACGAGCGTATGGCATACTGCCAGGAGATGCTCGAGCGCGGCATGATGCTGGGCATGGACCCCGCCGACCTCTGGTTTGACCCGCTGTTCCTTGTCATCAAGGGCATGCAGGAGAAGCAGATGGAAGTTCTTGAGTGCATCAAGATGCTCTCTGACATGGGACTTAACACCACGGGCGGCCTTTCAAACATCTCGAACGGCATGCCCAAGCATATCCGACCCATAATAGACTCGGCAATGGTTGCAATGGCTATGCAGTGCGGACTCACCTCCGCCATAGTCAACCCCTGCGACCTGCGCCTGATGGAGACCATCAAATCCTGTGACATCATAAAGAACAACACCCTGTACGCTGATTCGTACCTCGAGATATAGTCGCGCAGGGAAAAGCTCCTAACGGCGGCAAAGAGAAGCTTAAGCCGTGGTAGCCGGTTCTTCCGGCCCGGCTACCACGGTTAATTTATCCATGTAGCATATGCTCGCGTAATAATTAATACAGGAGGAATGATCCATGAGCGTACTCACCGATCTGATCTATGCAGGCTCAAATGCAGTGGCCGGTCTGACAGAAGGCGCCGTAAACGACGCAATTGCCAAGTTCGGCGGCGATGCCAAGGTAGCGTTTCCCGACACAGCGTATTTTCTCCCCACCATTTATGCAGCTACAGGTGTTAAGGTGACAAAGCTCTCCGACCTCCCCGCCTGCGTCGGTGTCTTGAAAAGCCTAATCTCCAACAAGGAGGACTTGGGCGAGGCATTGAACGCCGGTCTGGCGACGGCCGTGGGCGCAGAGATTCTTGAGGCCCTTAAATTTGTAGATGGCGGCAACCCCTATGAAAACGAAAGTGGAATCGGCTTTGTACCCGATCCCATCATCAGAAGCCTGGGTGTACCTCTGGTAACCGGCGACATGCCCGGTGTGGCTGTTGTAATCGGCAAGGCCGATAACCCGGCTGATGTGGTGGCGACGGTCAAGGACTACCAGAGCAAGGGTATCTTGACCTTCCTCATAGGCGACGTTATAGAACAGGTAATCGGCGGCGGGGTCAAGGCTGGTCTTGATTTCCGCGTCATACCCCTCGGGCATGACGTGACGGCCGTTATCCACGCCGTAACCGTGGCAATCCGCGCAGCGCTCATATTCGGCAACATTAAGCCGGGAGACCTTCCGGGCCTGCTCGAATATACCAAAGAGCGAGTGCCCGCATTTGTAAACACCTATGGCGAGATTAGCGAGGTCGTGGTTTCCGCCGGTGCCGGCGCCATTGCCCTCGGCTTCCCCGTCGTTGTGGACATTGATCTCGGCGAGAATCAGGTAGCCGGCGCACTTGAATCGGTGACTGACCACAGCCTGACTGCAAAGCGTTCCCTTGAGCTTAGGAACATCAAAGTCAAGGTCAAGGAGCTGCCCATCCATGTCGCCTTCGCCTCGGCCTTCGAGGGCGAAATAATCCGCAGGCCCGATATGCATGCGGAGATAAGCTCGGATAAGAAGCCGGCCTTTGAGCTTGTTGTGATGCGCGGAGCAAATGAGGTTGAGGACCACAAAATTACAATTATCGGCGACGACATCGGCCCTGACGCTCCGGTTGAGATGGCTTTGGGCACGATAGTCGAGGTCGCCGGAGCAAAGATGCAGGTGGACTTTGAGCCTGTCATTGAGCGCAAGATACACCACTGGTTTAACTATATGGAAGGCATCATGCACACCGGACAGAGAAACCTTATCCGCGTCCGTGTGAGCAAGGAGGCCTATGAAAAGGGCGTCCGCCTTAAGGACTTCGCCGAGGTCATATACAGCATGGTCATGGACGAGTTTTCAAGCGTCGTAGACAAATGCCAGGTGACCCTTATTACCGATGCCACCAAGGTTTCCGAGCAGCTTGAAGCCCTGGCAATGCCGAGGTACGATGCCCGCGACGACCGTCTGTCGAGCATGACCGACGAGAGCGTTGATAAGTTCTACACCTGTATTCTCTGCCAGTCCTTCGCTCCCTCGCACTGCTGCGTCGTCACGCCCGAGCGTCTCGGCCTTTGTGGGGCCGTTTCCTGGCTCGATGCCAAGGCGACAAAGGAGCTCACTCCGGCCGGCCCCTGCCAGCCGATAGAGAAGACGGGGCTCATAGATGAGAAGCTTGGTCTCTATGACAACGTAAACAAGATAGTCGGTGAGGCTACGCACGGGGCCGTGGAAACCGTCACTCTGTATTCGCTCATGCAGGATCCGATGACAAGCTGCGGCTGCTTTGAGTGCATTTGCGGAATACTGCCCGAGGCTAACGGTGTTGTTGTCGTAAACCGCGAATATAAGGGACTGACCCCCACGGGCATGACCTTTGGAGAGCTTGCCTCCATGACCGGCGGCGGCGTTCAGACACCGGGCTTTATGGGCCACGGCCGCCACTTCATATCCTCGAAGAAGTTCATCAAGGCCGAGGGTGGCATAGCCAGAATAGTATGGATGCCCAAGGAACTGAAGGATGACGTTGCTAACAGGCTCAACGCAACTGCGAAGGAGCTTTACGGTATAGATAACTTCACCGACATGATTTGTGACGAAACAATAGCGGTTGAATCCGACGCCGTCCTCAATTTCCTGCAGGAAAAAGGACATCCGGCGCTTGGCCTAGACCCGATTATGTAGATTATTTAGTAGTAAAAAGCTCTTGCATAGCAGCTTTTTACGGCAAGAGGGGATTATGTTTAAGATTACCTTCAAGCTGAGCGGGGGCGAGGACCGCACGGTCCTCGCCGCGCCCGCTCAAAACCTGCTCGACGTCGCGCGAAGCGCCGGCGTGAGCATAGACGCGCCCTGCGGCGGTGTTGGAAATTGCGGCAAGTGCCGGGTAAAGCTTGTTCAGGGCGAGCTGGAGTGCGAAAAAAGCCGTCACATAGCCGACGAGGAATACGCCGAAGGCTGGCGCCTTGCCTGCATATGCAAAGTCATAGGCGACGCAGTTATCGAGGTTCCCGCGGAGGCGACAGCTTATCAGGACTCGCTTTCCTCCGACTTTACAGCGAGGGAGAGGGACTTCAGCGGTCTTGTAGAGACACAGAAGAAGCTTTCAGAGGCCGGAATAGGCTTTCCGAAGGCCTTTAAAACCGTACGGATAGAGCTTAAGGAGCCCACGCTTGACGACACCATGCCCGACAACGAAAGGCTTTCACGTTATCTGTACGACAAGTACAAGGCCGACTATGTCGGCATACCCTTCTACGTCCTTAAAAAGCTCCCGGAGGTCCTGCGCGAGAACAATTTCAGAATCAAGTGCCTTATTGAATTTACACGCGGCAGGCTTACGGTGTATGAGGTGCTTCCCATTGACGCCGAGGGCTTTCCCTGCGGTGTCGCAATAGATATAGGAACCACCAGCGTTTCAGCCGTACTGGTTGATTTGGAGCACGGCAAAATACTCAGCGGCGTTTCCGCTGCCAATCAGCAGATACGCTACGGCGCTGATGTTATTCACCGCATTGTGGAGTCCACGCGCCCCGGCGGACGTGAAGCCCTGCAGAAGGCGGTTGTTGAGGAGACAATTAACCCTATAATACGCCATATATGCAAGGAGGCGAATGTGCCTGTCTCGGCCATCTGCCGCTTGTCCGTCGCCTCAAACACGACTATGAATCACCTTTTTGCCGGTGTGTACGCCGACCCCATCCGCATGGAGCCGTATGTGCCCGCCTTCTTTGAGACCCGCCCCATCCCCGCCGTCATGGTTGGTGTAGAGGCGAACAACAACGCAAGAATAATAATCACTCCGAACATCGGCAGCTATGTCGGCGGCGACATTACCGCTGGCGTCCTGGCCACTGCCATGTGGAACAGCCCGGAGATGACCCTTTTCGTCGACCTGGGTACAAACGGTGAGCTCGTGCTCGGAAACAGTGACTTCATGATGTCCTGTGCCTGCTCGGCAGGCCCTGCCTTTGAGGGCGGCGATATCATCTGCGGAATGAGGGCGGCCAACGGCGCGATAGACGAAGTTAAAATAGACAGTGAGACCATGGAACCGACGCTCAGTGTCATTGGTGAGCAGGGCCAGAAGCCCCTTGGAATCTGCGGCTCGGGACTCATTGATGTCGTTAGTGAGCTATACAGCTGCGGCATTATAAACTCAAGGGGACAGTTCATACGGGAAGGCGAGCGGGTGCGCCGCGACAGCGAGGGCAGGGGACGGTATATCCTTGTTGATAAGGAGAATTCCGCCTCGGGCCGTGACATTTTCCTCACAGAGGTCGATATAGACAACTTCATCCGTGCAAAGGGCGCAATTTTCTCAGCCATACGCACGATGCTCTCATCGCTGAGCATGGATGTCGATATTATTGAGCGCGTGATAGTCGCCGGCGGCATAGGCAGCGGCATAAACATGGAAAATGCCGTGAAAATCGGAATGCTGCCGAACATACCGATTGAAAAATACGGTTATATCGGCAACTCATCGCTTGCCGGCAGCTTCATGTCCCTTGTGTCGCGCGAGGCCTATGACCAGACGCTCGAAATTGCCCGAAATATGACCTATCTTGAGCTGTCGGTCATTCCGGGTTATATGGAGGAGTTCGTGGCGGCCTGCTTTATTCCGCACACGGACGAGACTTTGTTCACATAAAAACCGCCTGGAGAAACATATGATATACGATAAGGACAACAAGGAAAAGCGCCCTGTGGAGCACTACACCCCACTGTATGAAGCGCTTGAGCCGCGGGAGGTTATGGAGCGCTGCAATGTGCGCTTTGACCCTCTGAGAAGTGAATTTCTGCTGAGGTTCATGCACATACCCTACCGCATCGGCTTCCCCCGATTCTATGTGAAGCCCGAGGAGGAAAACGACCTGTTTTCACCGCTGGAGGCAATGCCAGCCGCCCAGCTTCTGGTAATGCGCTACCTCATAGAGGGCAGATACACAGAGCCACAGGGCGGATTTTTAACCTTCCGTGAGGTGCCCTGGGGGGCGGTTTACACAGCGCCGTTCGACGGCAGGTGTATAAAGCGGCTCGCCTTTACATTTGGAAATAAGCTCGGAGAGTTTAAAAGGGCGATGGAGAAACTGGGCGCTGTACCGCTGAAGCTCGGCGACGCAGCCTACGAGTTTGAGCTCCTCGACGGGCTGAGGCTTCAGTTCATACTCTGGCAGGGCGATGACGAGTTCCCACCCTCCTCCCAGATACTTTTCTCGGATAATTTCCCAATGGCCTTCACGGCTGAGGACATGGCCGTGACAGGCGATGTTACGATAAGCTCACTTAGGGCTTTTGCGCATTAGTGTAAAGGAAAAATGCAGACAGCCGTGAGGGGCGTTCACACAGGGATTATGAGGATTGTGTGACAGCTTTAAGCGGGGCGAAACGAGACCGGCCATGTTCAGGCGTAATGCTTGGCACGGCCGGTCTCCTTTGCGTTATTTCGCTTTCACGTAGCAATAGGCGGGCTTGACCGCCGGAATTTTCTTGCTGAATGCTTTTTGAATAAGTGCAAAAATAGCCTGAAAATGGAATTTGACATTAGGCTACATAAAGTGCACAAAGGACTTCGGATTTCTGCTCGAAAAATTTTTAAAATTGACGCAATATTTATCTTTACATTGAAAAAAGACAGTGATATATTTACTTTAAATGGATACATATAACTTGGATAGTTCCAAAGCCCGCGCGGCCGCAATCCATGCTTTAAAGGAGATAAACGCGCCCTTTTTTGCACATTTGGCAGGCAGATTACGGGTATGCTTTTAGGGTTGACAGGTGAAAATATGCAGAGATTAAAAGCTTTCTGGAAGGGAATGCGCCGTCAGACAAGGCACGCGATAGCAATATTACTTGCCCTTACAATACTGGGCAGCACGGTGATGACCACGCTGGCGGCCTCTCGGGTGACCATCTCTGCCGGAGAAAAAAGCGACGCTGCGCAGAATTATCTGGTTGAAAACACCGAATATGTCAGCCAACCCACTCACCAGCGGATGCTTGATTACCTTTCCGCCAGAGGGGACGAGGATGACTTTCAGTCACTTTACACGCTGGCGAGCGCAAGTATTGCGAAAGAGGACTATTCCAAGGCGCTTGCCTACATAGAAAAATGTATAGCCTTTCTGGATGCAGACCAGTCCCTTAAGAATTTAAACTTGGATGTTTACTCTGACCTCTGGCTCAAGAAAAGCTGCCTGCATGTTCTGCTTGGGGAGCACGAGAGCGCGCTTTCGGCACTTGAGCAAACCATAGAGCTTGATGCGACCCTGTCCGAAGCATATCTTGTCATGGCGCAGGTCTCTGCCGAGATGGGTGATATCGATGGGATTCTCTCCAGCCTTGAGCGCTATCTTGAACTTAAGCCCGAGGATGAAAACATCGCCGAAGTGCTTGAGGAGCTCGTTGCCGGGCTTGAAGCCCAGGAAGAAGCTGTACTTCCAGAGACTCAAACTGACGGGCCTACGGTCGAAAGCGAATATCTGCAGGGTCTTTACGCCATCCAGTCGGGGGACTTCTCCTTGGGCGAGCAGGCGATTACAAGAGCCATTGGCATTGACTCTGAATACATAGGACTGTTTTATTACCGCGGCATATGCCGCCTGTCGCTCAAAAATTATTCCGGGGCGGCTGAGGATTTTACCCATTCCATAAATCGCGGGGTCATGGTCCAGAGCAGCCTCTACAATCGCGGCATCGCCCTTATTCTAGATGATAGGTATGACGAGGGTATAGCCGATATTGTAATGGCCTCCGAGGACTCCTCGGATGCCGACACCAAAGCCCGCGCACTGTCCTTTTTGGAACAGATAAGGCAGGCCGAATTGGACGATTTCCTTCTGAAGGCTCAGGCCTCGGCCGAAAACGGTGATATCCCCGGCATGGCGGCAAACCTTGGAGCCTACCTTGAACAGGTTCCCAACGATGCGGCAATCCGCGCCATGTACGCAAAGGTGCTCTTTGCCGGCGAAAACTATCATGAAGCCCTTGAGCAGTATGCGATGGTGCTGAAAACCGATCCATCCGCTGAAAACGAGTTTTATTTCGGGCTCACCGCCCTTCAGCTTTCGGAATTTACTCTGGCCGAGGAGGCCTTCAACCGTTCCGTAAACCTTGAGGATTCCTGCGAGGGAATTTATTACTATCGCGGTGTCTGCCGCCTCTCGCTCGGAAATTATGAGGGCGCTGCGGAGGATTTTACAATCTCCATTGAAAAGAAAGAGATGGCCCACAGCAGCTTCTATAACCGGGGGATAGGCCTCCTGATGACCGAAAAGGCCGAAAAGGGTTTAGAGGATATTAAGCTGGCAGCGAGCATGGAGGAAGACCCCGAGGTGGCGGCTGAAGCACAGAAATTTCTTGCTGAAATTCAAAGCGAACACAGTAGATAATTGACACGACAAAACTAAATAAGCTTTATTAAAAGGCGGAGATTTATATGAAACTGTCCTACGGGATCAGAAAAAACGCACCGGCAAAATCACACGCATCTTTAGCAAAGGCTGCTTTCACGATACTTATCGTGGCTGTTTTCCTGCTTGGGTCTCCCGTTTTTGCCTATGCCGACGACCCCGGGGACAGTTATGCCCCTTTTGAGGCCGCCACAGGTTCGGGTTCGGGCGGGGGCTCGGAAGATACTGTGCCTGCCACGCCCTCAGCGGAAGAAGGCGCTGAGCCCGACCCT
>JAAYOL010000060.1 GCA_012520395.1 Clostridiales bacterium | reverse complement strand
TTATGATCCTTACCCTCATCAATGCTAATATCATCGACGGGGCAGGTATGTACGCAGGCACCACACATGTTGCAATACTCATAAATCTCCGTATATTTGCGCTCGGTCGCCTCAAAAGCAGCTGTTGTAATTACGCTCCCAAAGCGCCCTGCTATCCCCTTTTCAGTTATAAGACCCTTTGATAAGCCAAAGGTTCCGAGCCCGCATACATAAGCTGCGTGCCGCTCCGACCAGCGGCTTGTAAACTCAAGGCCGTTATAGCCCCGAAGGGTCTTAAATCGGCTATCCAAACTCGGTACAACAGCTTCATGGCCCGTTGTCCGGAGCTTTTCTGCAATAAATAGAGTTAATTTGTTCAGGAATGCCTGTCCCTCTATTCTTCCGTGAAGCCATAGCGACGAAGGCTCGGTCAAATCAGCCGTATTGCTTTTCTTTAACTCCTCGGTAAAGGGCAGGAAAAAGGAAACCACAGATTTTGCGCCGCTGAGCCACTCGTCCGGCAGCATAAAGCAATCTCCGACGGCCTCGGGCCTACGCATATTTTCAAACATGGGGTCTGATGCGTCTGCGAATCCAAAAATCGGCTGGTCGAACATTCTCACACCTGATAGCTCGGGCTCTATCGCGATTTCGGGGGCGACCATATTTTCAGCCGCGCTCTCCGTATATGCGGCACATTCAGCAATAAGAAGCTCTTTTGTCATATCATTCCTCTTCCCAGATTATCAAATTTCAATTCATATGTGTCATAGTTCATTAATTTAGCATAATCATAGCTCAAGTAGAGTATAGCACAGTTCAGATAAAAAGCAATTATTAACCCAGCATACCCCTGATATAATTCAATGTGGCAATCCCACTCCCCTTAATTAACATCCCCAGTCTTCTAACAACATAAAAAGCCCTTCTAATATGTAGTGTCAATACATACTAAAAGGGCTTTATAATACAGTACAATTGGATTGAGCATCACTCAGGAAAACGAATATAAACATATGGCATTTAGCTTGTATTGAAAGAAAAGGGCACAAATTTATTTTTCAATCTTACGATATAGAAGTTTTTCAAAAAGCATTATTGCGGGCAATATCATTAAAACGTGTATACTTACCGTATATCGGGGCGCGACCTCTAAAAACATAAACGCAATAGCAACGCCAATGAAAAACAGTATTATGATTAGGTTGAAGTCAAAATAGCCTTTCATAAAATTTTTCACCAGAGTTAACACCATCCCGAGCGCCGCAAATGAATATAAGGGAATAATATATAACGATATAAGCCCCGCATACAATCCTCGATTTACGCTTTCCGGCAACTCTTTTGACAAATACTCTATGGAAACAAACGCTTTCGAAATTTTCATTGGCACGCGCTTCAATGTGCCTATTATACCGAACTCCTTATATCGTTCAAACGCTTTTCCGGAGAAATAAGACTGTACATCGTTTGCGTTATTTGCTTTATTAAAAACCTCTGAAAACTCGTCACCATCTTTCTTACTCCAAGAGCCACTCTCAGACGCTCCAACATATAAATTCCATCCAAAAGACGGCGACCCAATATCGTAACTTGTTATTTGTTTTACTATCACATTGTTGATCCATCCAAATATACACCACGTCAATACAAATGCTATCGCAACAGTACTGTACTCAACAAGTCTGTCTTTTTTGCAATCAAGAGCCAGATAGATGACTACTGCAATAAGAAATACTATTCCCAATGGGCGGAATACTATCGAAACACCGCAAAACAAGACAGACAGTGCGTAATGCAACCACCTAATTTTAGTTTGCGCTCTGTTACCGCGAGCAAATTCTACAAAGGAAATAAGTATGCACGTTCCAAATAACAATTCTGAATTAACAGTATCGGTATAGATTATCCAAAAGGGGTTTAATGAACTTATCAACGCCGCCGCATAAGCGTACCTTTTATTTGGTATATAAATATATATATAAATATTGAATATTATTCCAGCTAAAACGTTCAAACCTATGGGCACAAAATGTCTTGCGCTTGACAATCCCAATAATTTGGAAATTAACGCAAGTATCGCTGGATATGTTGTTGTATTGGGGAAAACAGCAGAATATAGATTTTCGCTGGTTTGAAAATTACTCTGTAGAATCGCGTTATATCTTGAAAAATAAAACCTCAAATCACCCTCACCCATAAGCACACCATTATAAAGAATGAACGCAATGCATACAAATGCTGTAAATAAACCTATCGTGCTTATAGATATCCATCTGGGGAAATTTAACTTTATATTTAATGAAAACAAAACGGCAGCGATCGTAACGAACAGCAAATACCATGAAACTATTTTGACGCTTTCTTTTGACCCAATAACAGATAAGTTAATGAATATGACGCCAAAGAACGCTACCACAAAAAGGAAAATGACTGTGGCTAAAAACTTGCGTAATAATAGCAATTGAATTTCCCTCACTTATCGATATTATGCAAATATATATTATATGTATATTATATCGGAGGAAGCACTCTTTATAAGCCTTTTTACCTGCTAGCCAATATTTATTGTTCTACTACACACTTTTTTGAGTATTGCCCGCTATCGTCGAATGCTTTTTAGCAGATTAAAGCGACTACTCAGCATTCTTTTTTCCTTCGCAATAAATATTCAAGTCAATTTCGATACCCCTTTATTGTTTTCCAAGTGCACTTTCTTACTTCACACTCAAACAAAAACTCCTTCAAACTATCTTCTAACAACATAAAAAGCCCTCCTAATATGTAGTGTCAATACATACTAAAAAGGCTTAATAATGCAGTACAATTTGCTTGATTATCACTCAGGAAAACGAATATAAACATATGGCATCAATGGTAGGATGTATTGCATCGTTAAGCCATTTATCCACACATCAGAATGCCCTCAAACCATTGATATTCTTCGTTTTTATTCCTCTTCCCAGTTATGCCAGACGTTCTGGACATCGTCGTTGTCCTCGAACATGTCGAGCATCTTCTGCATATTCTTAATGTCGTCCTCGTTCGTGAGCTTTATATAGTTCTGGGGCACCATCTCAATCTGGGCGGACAGGAAATTATAGCCCTGCTTTTCCATGGCGTCAACCACCTTTTGGAACTCGTCGGTGTCTGTGTAAATCTCATAAGCACCACCGGCGTTTTCAATGTCGGCGGCCCCCGCCTCAAGGGCATCCATCATAACCTGATCCTCGTCAATGCTCTGGTCCTCGTTGTCAATAATTATTACGCCCTTGCGGTCAAAGGACCAGGCGACACAGCCCGAGGTACCCATATTTCCGCCGTATTTGTCAAAGTAGTGGCGCATCTCGGAGGCCGTGCGGTTTCTGTTGTCAGTCATTGTTTCTACGATTACGGCGACTCCGCAGGGCCCGTAGCCCTCGTAAATAATTGTCTCGTAATTAGAGCTGTCACCGCTGCCAAGGGCCTTGTCTATTGTTCTCTTGATGTTATCGTTAGGCATATTCGCCGCCTTGGCTTTTGTTATAGCGGCAGCGAGGCGCGAGTTGTTTGCCGGGTCGCCGCCCCCTCCCTCTTTAACTGCGACCGTTATCTCACGGGCAATCTTGGTAAATATTTTACCGCGCTTTGCGTCCTGGGCGCCCTTTGTTTTCTGTATGTTTTTCCATTTGGAATGCCCTGCCATAAGTTCATCTCCTCCGATAAGTAATGCGCTGGGTTTTATATCGGCCTGCGGTACACTTAGCATCGCAGCCTGGATATTTAGAGCGCGGCACATTTGTCCGCGCGTTAGAATAACTGCTTATCGGTTATTTTATCATGAACAATGGCAAATGACAACCCTTGTAGCTAAACGGATAGAAGCCATTTGTTTGATTGCTGTCCCTGCCAGAACAAGGCCGTATCAAGACAAAAACAAAGGGCTTGCCACCTGCAATCGGGCAGGCTACAAGCCCTTTTAGATGCCTAAGATTTGCTCAGGTATCGTTATTTCTGAGAGTCATTTAACTGATTTATCTTTTCTTGGGGATTATGAGAAGCTGGCCGTATTCAAGGTTCGGGTCCTCCAGTCCGTTAGCCTCCGCTATGAGCGTTTGAGTGGAATTGTAGCGCTTGGCAAGCTTCCAGAGGTTTTCGTTTGGCATGGCCCGCTTGACCGTGACTGAGGGATAGGATGAAAGGTCCTTTTTGTTTTCTTCCTCGTAGCCGATACTGTTAACCATTTCTATCGTCTGCACCCTGCTTGCCGTGACCGTAAAATCAACATTCATTCTGATGTCAATGCCATTCGGGGCGGGGGCTGCAAAGATGTCGTTGCAGACTGCCCCGGCAACATGCTTTACGTTTTCGCAGGGGCTCTCCCAGTTGCTCTCTGCTTTTATCTGTTCCCTCTGAGAGAGAAGCCGCCCGTCCTCCGCTACATAAAGTATGGAAAGAGTGATTGTTGTTTCAAGCCCGCAGCCGGCCTGAGTGTCCATCAAATTCACTTTGCCTGCAAAGGCCCTGACAGACACAATATTTCTCGGCTGTGCGGGTGTGTCAATTGTAGTGCGTACCATTTCGCGCATTACGGAGGTCTTTTCAACAGCGTCTATCGAATAATTCTCGGCTTCGTGCGTGGTTTCATATACTGTGCTGTAGAGATCTGATATGTATTCTATGACTTGGTTCTCCATGACGGTTATCTGTGCTACGGCGTGCAGCTCCATTGTTATCATCGTGCCGCCGTTTCCGTTGTCTACCAGGTCAAAGTATACTCCCGTCGGCATGATAACTACATTAAATTCCGGTGACTCGGCTGCTTCGATTTCGGCTATTTGTGAGAACGGGGCGGAGAAATCCGCAGAGTAAGGGCCGTCGCCGCCCTTTGTTCTATACAGTATAGATGCCCCAACTGTCCCTTTCATTATCAGCTTCGTTCCGACGGTCTTCGTGTCGTCGGTCGTTATCATTACCTCGGATTTGAGTATTTCATCCACCTGTGGCTTTGATGAGGGAAGCGAGAATTCATCGGATACAACAAAGGTCTTTTCGCGCACGTCGGAAACAATATTGATCTCCCTTTTTTCCTCAAGTACCTCTATATCCACCGAGCTGTCCTCGGGTGCTGTGCACAGCTCGACCCTGGCCGGACTATAGCCCGACAACTGGGTCAGCACATCCGCGCGGACGAGAATCTTTCTCGGGTTTAAGCTCCTGCTGTCAATTGAGCAGAGGGATGCACTGGCCGTGAGTCTGGTTCCCTTATCAATCGCTACCGATTCGCAGGCAGAGGTGAAGGGTATTTTCAGTTCCAGCTTTTTTATGCTGTCTTCCCCCTCAGGCATATAGAGCACCGTCGCAATTATTGCTCCGCCGACCGTGGCTTTTCCGGTCTCCGCCTCTTTGCTGCGCAGTATTACAATGCCGTCTGTGTCAACGATACGGAGAATATCGGGCATGGCATCCGGTACTATCATCTCCATGGTTTCCTCGTGCGCCATGCTCGTATTAAACAGATTCTTATAAAAGCTTATTGGTTTTCTGTCGAGCCTTGCCTCCATTTATATCCTCTCCTTGATGCTTATTGGATTTGTCCCAGTAGAGTATATTGGAGACAAGGGCGTATTATGTCCCGTTTTTCTTGACTTTGAAAATAATTCGTAAAATCCCCGACATAAAACGGGGAGACTTGAAGACCATCAATTTCATTACAGCACCTCCATTATCCTTCAGCGCCTGAGCATACATATGCCGATACATATAAGTGCCGCGCCAAGGGCAAAGCACCAGAATATCGGCGGCATGATCAGCGCCAATATTATTAAACTGCCCAGCGTCAGAAAGAAGGCGCCGAGCTTCTTACAGTTCCGGAAACAATGTCTTTTCATAAAAAGCCGCCCTTCATATTTTGTCAAGGAAGAGATGGTTAATTGGATGGAGGGCGGGCGAGCTGTTATACCGTCAACAAGACGCCCTTGAAATACTAATTTTTGCGTCAAGTGGCCGGTATAACAGCTTTAGCACCGCCAGTCCAAAAATTAATATGACCCCTGAGGGTTCCCTAGTTACATTATACGCAGCAAGCGCCTGTCCGGTACATTGTCCATCCTATTTTATTTGCGTTTTTTGATAAAAACAAAAATAATGCGGCCTGTCTGCCGCATTATTTTTTAATCTCCCAGTCCTTGATTCTGCTTGCCTGCTCATAGAGACGCACATAGCTCAGATGCCTCGAAGGATGTATCTCCCCCGCTTCGACCGCCGAAAGCACGGCGCAGCCGCTCTCCTTTATATGCCTGCAGTCACGAAACCTACATTTTTCAACATAAGGCAAAAACTCCCGGAATCCGAATTGCAGCCTGTCCTTGTCAAGAAGCTCCTCCTGCGCATCAAAGGATGCAAAGCCTGGGGTGTCCGCGACTATCGCACCGTTTTTTAGCTTGAAGAGCTCAACATGTCTTGTTGTATGCCGTCCACGGCCAAGCTTTCTGCTGACCTCTCCCGTCGGTATCCGCAGTCCGGGCTCCAGAGCATTAAGTATGCTCGACTTTCCGACGCCGGAGTTGCCGGTAAATACGCTTACCCTTCCTTTTATCTCACCGGCCAGCTCCTCAATTCCCTCGCCGGTGACGGCGCTTACAATCACAGTCCTGTAACCGGCGCCTTTATACATAGAAGCAAGACTTCTGGGGCTTTCAATGTCGCACTTGTTTATTACAATAAGCGCGTCACAGTCACGAAGCTCTGCAATGGCGATGAGACGGTCAATCAGGAAGGGGTCGGTTACCGGTATTGCCTCGGAGGCAATTATGACCATCTGATCTAAGTTTGCCACGGCCGGACGCACAAAGAAATTTTTTCTGGGCAATATCTCGCTGAGTACGCCCTTGCCGCTTGCAATGTCTGTGACAAGAACCCGGTCGCCTACAAGCGGGGATATCTCCCCCAGCCTGAGCTTGCCGCGCGCGCGGCACTCAAGCAGGCCGCCTTCGGTTTCCACATAGTAAAAGCCGCTGAGCGCCTTAAGGATGAGGCCTTCCTGTGCCATCCTGCTCAGCCCCCCGTCTGCACAGATGCGTTTACCATATTCGGTCCTCCCGAAACCCTCAGGTCGACACTCGTGTGCTCGGCTACCTCCGAACCTTCGGTAACGCTTTGGTATAAGACAGTCCCGATGTCGGAATCGTCGGCAACCAGAGCTATTGAGCCCGCCGCCAGATTTTTTTCTTCCAATGCGTCTATCGCCGAATTGAGCATAAAGCCGGTCACCTTTGGTACCAACACGTAGTTTATCTCAGGGCCTGCGCTGACTGTTAAATATACCGTGCTGCCCGGCAGCAGTTCCTCACCCTCCGAAGGTATGGTTTTTATTACAAGTCCCATTTCGACTGTATCCGAAATCATTGTCTCTTTCTCGGCGACGAGCTTTAGCTTCTCAAGTTCTATTATCGCCTGACGGTAGTCCTTTCCGACGACGTTGGGCATCTTTACATAGTTTGTGCCCCTGCTGATGACAAGCTTAACATCAATCTTGTCCTTAGACTTGACGAGAGTTCTGCCCTCAGCGGGTTCCTGTGTAATTATATATCCCTCGTCATAATCATCGCTGACCTCATATGTGGTGTTAAAGTTGAACCTGTCCGTATAGTGGGGGTTCATCAACACCTCCTCCAGCTTTGTACCGACAAAGCCGGGCATTGCTATGGTCTCCGGCTTGGAGAAAATGTCTGAAAGCCAGAAATTCCAAAGAAAAATAAAGGTGCCCACAATGAAGGCGAGGACCAGGAAAACTCCGAGAGTAATCGACACCCTTCTGGAGCTTTTGCTTTTTTTAAGGTACTCTTCCTTCACCAGCTCCCCTTTCAGACCTGCGGGCCTTGCAGAGGGAGTATACCGCTCCCGGACATTTTTTGGTAATTTCCCCTTTCCGTCATCGTCGTCATAATCCTTCTCCATCGGTGGAGTTATTTTTCCCACGATTGAGGGCGCCATCTCATTCACCTGCTCGGGATTCTTCCGGAATTCCTCAAGGTCGTCCATCATCTCATTAATGGTTTGGTACCTCTCCTCAAGCTTCGGATTCATGGCTTTCATTGTTATTGCCTCAAGTCCCTTGGGTATATCCGGGTTTATTTCACCGGGCAACAGAGGAATTGAGCTGATATGCTGTATTGCAACCGACACGGGAGAGTCGCCTTCAAAGGGCAAACGCCCTGTGAGCATCTCATACATTACTATTCCGAGCGAGTAAATATCCGTTCTGGCATCTACCGCCTCACCCTTTGCCTGCTCGGGCGAGATATAGTGAACGGAACCAATGGCGTCCTTAGTAAAGGAAATGTCATTTTGCATGGACTGCAATCTGGCTATGCCGAAATCGGCCACCTTTACGCTGCTGTCCCGCAAAACCATTATATTATGCGGCTTAATGTCCCGGTGTATGATGCCGCGGCCATGGGCGTGCTCAAGCGCCTTTGTAATCTGGAGGGAAAAGTGCAGGGCCTCTTTCCAAGTAAGAACTCCGCGCTTTTTCATATACTGCTTGAGCGTTATGCCGTCTATGAGCTCCATTACAATATATTCCAGATTTTCGGTGTGGCTGACGTCATATACGGAGACTATATTGGGGTGGGAGAGCATCGCGACCGCGTGGGACTCCGTATGGAAGCGGCGGCGAAACTCGTCGTTGGAAGAAAACTCATCCTTTAATATTTTTACGGCGACGGCCCTGTTGAGCCTGTGGCAAATGGCCTTGTAGACGACCGCCATTCCGCCCGTCCCGATTACTTCCAGAATTTCATATCTGTTGTCAAGATACCTTCCCAAGTACCTGTCTTCGTAAGCCATTGTTAGAATCCCTCCCTTTACGGAGATTATTTTTCAAGCAGAACCGTGGTCACGTTATCCGTAGCGCCGGCCTCTATGGCAAGGTCTATAAGCTTTTGGCAGCTTTTAGCCTTGTCCTCCGAAAGTGCGACGGTTTCCCAAATCATCTTTTCATCTATGCAATTGGTCAGTCCGTCCGTGCACAGAAGCAGGCACTCGCCCTTTCTGATACGGATTTCAAACAAGTCGCAGAGCACTCCGGGCTCAACGCCGAGAGCCCTGGTAATCAGATTTTTATCCGGATGACTCTCCGCTTCCTCCCGGGTGAGGTCTCCACGGTCAATCATGTCCTCTACCAGGGAGTGGTCCTTGGTAATCCTGAAAATCCCATCGGGGGTTATATGGTAGGCGCGGCTGTCCCCAACGTTTATTATAGAAGCGTACTCGCCCATTACAAGGGCGCCGACAAGGGTTGTACCCATCCCGTAATACTCGGGCTCTGACCTTGCCACCTCGAACACCATACTATTTGCATAGGAGGCCGAGCGCCTCACAAGGCCCGAAAGCTCCGCCATGCTGCTGGCAGTCTTAAGACCCTGCTTCATATGATCCATGAATGCTTCGACGGCGATGCTGCTGGCTACATTGCCGGCATTTGCCCCGCCCATTCCGTCACAAACCACACAAAGGGCCACATCCCTTCCCGCAACGAAATCAAGGCCGTAGAAATCCTGATTCTGCGACCTTACAGTTCCTCTGTCGGTAATACCCCATCCGTTCATAAATAGCCCCAATCCAAGTTATCCTGAAGCCTTCTTGCGAAGCTGGCCGCAGGCGGCTTCAATATCGCCCCCGAGTCTTCTCCTTACCGTTACGTTTGCGCCTTTTTCTTTCAAAAGACTAACGAACTGCTTTAAACGCCGCGAGGGTCTCAACGGACTTCCGTCCACATTATTTAAAGGAATAAGGTTTATGTGTGCACAAAGTGAAAGTGCTATGCGGGCAAGCATCTCAGCCTGCTCGTTACTATCGTTAACGCCGTCTATCAGCGCGTATTCTATCGAGATACGCCTGCCGGTCTTCTCGTAGTACCGTGTACAGGCATCCAAAACCTCCTGAGTTGGGTATCTTCTGTTTACCGGCATAAGTCCTAAACGCGTTTCGTCGTCAGGAGCGTGCAGTGAAAGGGATAAAGTTAATTGTAAATTATAATCACCCAGTTTGTCAATCTTTTCGGGCAGTCCGCAGGTGGAGAGCGATATGTGCCGCATACCGATGTTGATTCCGTCCGGGTGGGTTACAAGCTCAATGAATCTGATTACATTATCAAAATTGTCCAGCGGCTCACCTATACCCATCATTACGATATTGGATACCCTTGTTCCGGAGTCCTTCTCGGTAAAAAGCACCTGATCAAGTATTTCGGAGGAGCTGAGGTTTCTCACCCAGCCCCCTTGCGCAGATGCGCAGAAGGCGCAGCCCATCCGGCAGCCGACCTGAGAGGAGACGCATACCGTGCTTCCGTGCTTATAGTGCATCAGTACACTTTCGACGGCGCTTCCGTCCATAAGCTTCCAGAGGTATTTTATGGTACCATCTTCCTCGGAGACTTGCTTGCGAAGAATTTCCGGCGAGGTTATATAGTAGCGCTCGTCCAGCTTCATCTGAAGGGATTTTCCGATATTGGTCATTGAGGAAAAGTCTGTCACGCCGCGCATCAGCCATGTGAAAATCTGCCCGGCCCGAAACCTCGGCTCACCCATTTCGACGAGTGCCGCTTCAAGCTCATCCGGCAGCATAGATTTTATATCAGATCTGTTCATTGCTATGACCAATTCCTTTCATAGGCTTGAACGCATACGTAATCTGAATCGTGTCAGCTCAAAATGCTCTTCTCATTTTGCACATAAAAAAGCCGTCCGTCCCGTGTATATGGGGGTAGAGCGTGAGCATGCCGCGCTCCTGTCTGCCCACAGGGCCGGGCAGCTCAAAGGCCTCGGGCGAAAAGTCAGTGTGTCCGGAGAGGAAGGCCGAAACAGTGCCCTCGTTTTCCTCCGGAATTATCGTACAGGTGGAATACAGAAGAATTCCGCCTCTTTTTACGTAGTATGACAGATTTTCAAGGATATTAAGCTGGATTGCGGGTAAGGCGCCGATTTCCTCCATGCTTTTATAGCGTATTTCCGGCTTTTTTCTGATGATCCCGAGTCCGGAACAGGGTACATCCGCAATCACAAGGTCAAAACGCTCCACTAAGTCATCGTTTCTTACGGTCGCGTCCATCTGAAGGGTTTTAATTATGTCAATTCCAAGCCTTTCGGCTCCGCGCTCAATTCGCTGGAGCTTTTTCCCGTTGATGTCGGCAGCTAAAATCTCGCCATTATTGCCCATAAGGATGGCCGCCATAAAGGCCTTGCCGCCAGGCGCGGAGCAGGCGTCTAAAACCCTCTGTCCCTCACGTGGCTCCGCTGTCATTACCGACAGTCGTGCCGCCGCGTCCTGAATGGTTATGAGCCCGGTGCTAAAAACCGCGGAACTCTCCAAGCTACCCGATGCGTGTATTTGGAGGCAGTCACTGAGCCAGGGGTGCATTCTTACATCCGCACCCTCTGCGGAAAGTTCGGTGAGTACGGCTTCAGAGCTTGCCTTTAGAGTATTGACCTGTGCTGTGACGGGCACTATCTCATTGTTTGCCGACAGGAGCTTTTCCAGGCTGCTCTCGTCTAAAAACTCTGAGAGCCTTTTGACCAGTGCAAGCGGGTGACTGTATTGGATTGACAAACGCTCATTAAAGGTTTTCCCCGTTATCGCAGGGAGGGCATCCTGTTTTGAGGATATTTTCCTCAGAACAGCGTTTACAAAGCCCGCAGCCCTGGGGTTTGCGTATCTTTTTGCCATGGTCACAGCCTCGTCCACCGCCGCCGATGCGGGAATCTTATCTAGAAACAGGAGCTGGTAAACAGAAAGCTCCAGAATATCTAGTACCACCGGCTCCATTTTGTTCAACTTGATTGATGAAAAGGCAGAAATGTAATAGTCGCATAGGATTTTGTTCTGTAAAACACCATAGCAAATCCTGGAGGCGAGTGCCGCGTCGCGTGCGGTTAAGCCCTCCTTTTTTATTATGTTGTTTAGAAAAACGTCTGACCAGGCCCCGTTTTTGCGGAATGCTCCCAGGGTTTTTAGTGCCGCTTCTCTTGCGGTAAGAGCCATTTTTTTCTCCTTACAGCTTATTTCCGAGCAAGTAATCAGAAGCCTTCATGCGCCTTCCGCCCGCGGCCTGAAGCTCGGTAATCAGTACGGTTTTTCCATCGCCGCAGGCGACCTCAATCCCTTCCTTGCCGCTCGACACCACCTCGCCCGCCGGTCTGTCCGTATGCCTGCCTGTTTTCAGGGCAGCGTGTATTTTAAGCTGCTTGCCTCCAAATTCAGCCACTGCCATAGGCCAGGGATGCAGACCCCTGACTTTGTTTATTATCTGCTCCGAAGGCGCCGTCCAGTCGATGGGCGAATCCTCTTTTGTTAGCTGCCTCACATAGACAGCCTCGGATTCGTCCTGCTTAATACGGGCAGCCGTACCGTTTTCTATATCCCTTAGCGTATCCAGAAGCAGCCCGGCCCCGAGATGCTTTAGGCGCTCAAAAAGCTCGCCTGAGGTCTCGTACTCGCCGACGGTCACGGAGCGCTTTGCTATCATATCACCCGTATCCATCTTCTCATCAAGGTACATCGTGGTGACGCCCGCTTCCCGGTCACCGTTTAAAATACTCCACTGTATGGGGGCTGCGCCGCGGTATTTGGGCAAAAGTGAGCCGTGGACATTGATGCATCCCCTTGGGGGTATGTCAAGTATCTCCCTCGGTATTATCTTGCCGTAAGCAACGACGACTATGATTTCCGGCGCAAGGGACCTGATAATATCGGCCGCTTCCCCGTCGCGCAAAGTCTCGGGCTGAAAAACCGGCGTACCCTTCGAGAGGGCCAGCTCCTTTACGGGACTGAAGCTGAGCTTCATGCCCCTGTTTCTGGGTCTATCGGGCTGGGTGAACACAGCCAGGACCTCATGATGCCCCTCGTCGTATATGCTTTTGAGCGATGCTTCGGCAAAGTCGGGGGTGCCCATAAAAACAAGTCTCATTCTGACTCCACCTCTCCGGCCCTTTTGTTCTGCTCCTCGATAATTTTTTCAAGCTCCTCTTGGCTCAATATTTTATGGGCAACCTCGGTAAATACCTGACCCTCCAAATGGCCAAGCTCGTGGCAGAAGGCCCGCGCGGTTATACCCTCGCCCTCTACTTCAAAGAATTCTCCGTTCCTGTCCTGGGCGCGCAGCTTTACCCGCATCGGGCGCTTGACAAGCGCCCAGACTCCCGGGAAGCTCAAGCAGCCTTCCAGACCGTCCTGCTCGCCTGAAATTTCTATTATTTCCGGGTTAATCAGCTCGAAAAGGGTGTCATCTTCGTCCTCCGCTCCCGGTTCCAGCACCAAGGCGACGCGTCTTAAGACCCCCACCTGCGGGGCCGCAAGCCCTAGTCCGTTGGCTTCGAAAAGCGTTTCCGCCATATCGTCCAAAAGCTCCCATAGCCTTTTGTTAAATTCGGTAACCGTTCGGCTTTTCTTCCTGAGCGTAGCATCTCCGTCGGTTAAAATGTTTCTGAGTGCCATTTTTTAGCCTCCTGTTATTCAGAGGGGTTTGTGTCCGCAAAGACGGAGAGGCCCCTGAATCTTTTATCCTGTGAATATTTTATTATTATATCGGATATCATCGCCCGCATCTCCCTTGTGTTTTCTGCGCTGACGACAACCCGGTAGCGGTATCGGTTATTCACTCTCAGAATGCCCGCGGGCGCAGGGCCCAGTATGCGGACATCCTCCCTGCCCCGAAGCCTTGAGCGAAGCACGCTCCTAATTTCGGTGGTGCAACGCAGCACAGCGCCCTCATCGAGGCCGGACACGGTTATCGCAAAGAGATCATAAATGGGCGGTGCCCCGAGCAGTCGCCTTAATTGAATCTCTCGCTCGTAAAAGGCCGCGTAGTCCTGCCGGGCGGCAAGCTGTATAAGCTCATTTTGTGGCGTAAAGGTCTGTATTACTGCCCTGCCGGTTTTCTCACCCCTGCCGGAGCGACCAACGACCTGGGTTATAAGAGAAAACGTCCTCTCGTCCGCCCTGTAATCGCCGGCATACAGGCCCTGATCGGCCGATATTACGCCCACAAGCGTCACGTTTTCGAAGTTCAGACCCTTGGTGACCATTTGGGTGCCCACCAGCACCGATATGCCTTCACTCTCAAAGCGCGAGAGCAGCATATCGTGAGAAGCCGCGGGGGATACGGTGTCCGTATCCATTCGCAGCACCGAGATGCCGGGGAAGAGCTCCTTCAGGTCCTGCTCTACCTTCTGTGTGCCCGCGCCTATATGCTTAAGCAGTCCGCCGCACTCTGGGCAGTCTTCACTTCGGGGCTCGGAATAGCCGCAGTAGTGGCACATCAGGCGCCTGTTGGCCGAGTGGTAGGTTAGGGATACACTGCAGTTCGGACAGCCATGGGTAAAGCCACACTCAGGACAGGCCATCAGATTACTGGCGCCCCGCCGGTTTATAAACAGGATTGTCTGCTCATCGTTTTGAAGGTTTTTCTCAATTTCCGCCCCGAGCACCGAGCTGATAGTTGAGCCGTTGCCCTGACGCAGCTCCTTTTTCATATCGGCTATAATTACCTCGGGGAGCGCGTTTTGATTGAAGCGGGTTTCAAGTGTAAACAGACTGTATTTACCCGATTTTGCGCTGTGCATGGTCTCTACCGACGGTGTCGCGGAGCCGAGGAGAAGCAGCGCCCCGCTCTGAACACAGCGGTACTTTGCCACATCTCTGGCGTGGTATCTCGGATTGTTCTCTGATTTGTAGGTGTGCTCCTGTTCCTCGTCAATAACTATAAGCCCGAGGTTGTCGAGGGGGGCAAAGACGGCCGAGCGCGTTCCCACAACAACGCTAACGTCACCCGCCTTTATCCGCTTCCACTCGTCGTATCGCTCACCCATGGAAAGCGAGCTGTGAAGTACGGCGACGCGGTCTCCGAAGCAGTGGCTAAATGTGCTCAAAAACTGGGGTGTGAGCGCAATTTCCGGGACAAGCACAAGGGCCGAGCGGCCCTCTGCGATGACCTCGTATATAAGCTTTACATATACCAGGGTTTTGCCGCTGCCCGTAACGCCGTACAGGAGCGCTGCGGCCGGCGGAGTTTTCAGAAGTCGCCTTAGCCCCTCAAAGACCTCCGTCTGACGCTCAGTCAGCTCGGATACTTCTATTCTTCCTGTCTCCGACGGCTCCGGGCGGCGATAAACCTCTGTTCTCTCAAGCCTTATCAGACCTGCTTTTTCCATACTTCTGATGGTCTGTTGCGAGGCGCCTGTAAAGTAGGATATTTCCTTGGTAAGCGCGCTGCCTATCGACGCGAGGAGCCTGAGCACCTCCGACTGCATTGGTGCACGCCTTCGCTTCTGACTTGCCAGTACCAGCGCCTCCTCTGCGGGTATGGCAAGGTAAGCCTCGCCGACAGTCTTGTCCTTTATCCTCCGGCTTTCCTCCGCAAGCTCGGTTAATATCCCCAGCTTCACCAGCCTTTTCAGGGTGTCGGTAAGCTCGTCCCCTCCGGCCGCGCTTTTTAGAGCCTCAAGTCTGGCTTCGCCTCCGGAATCAAACAGGGCGTTTATTATCTCTCGGCCATACGGAAGGTCCCTCGACTTCGCCTCCGCCTCCTCCCTGCTTAAGCCTTCGGAAATCCTGTAGCTGTATTCGGTTTTAAACCAGAGACCGGCCGGGAGCATGACCCTCAGCGCGTCGTAGACAGTGCAAAAATAACGTTCGCGAAGCCAGAGTGCAAGCTTTATCTGGGCCTCCGTAAGTGGTGGGCTGTCATCTAGGACTTTATCGATGCACTTGAGCCGGATATCTCCCTTACTCGCGGCAAGAGCGAGTATTACCCCCTCAGCCCTCCTGTTTCCCCTTGAAAAGGGCACTGTCACACGTGCCCCTACCTTGGCCCTTTCCTTAAGAGGCTCGGGTATTTTATAGTCATATGGCCTGTCGATAGCATAATTAGCGGAGGAAACTGCAACTTTGGCGACTATTTCAGGGCCCAAGCTTATCACCTCTCCGTACATCAGGCCGCATCGTTAAAAGGGCAGGCGCAGCTCCGCACCCGCCCGTTTCCTTAGAATCTATTTTTCAATTTGGCGCTGTAAGCACCCGCCGCAATTTCTTCCAGGGCAAGTGACACGGGTTTTTTTTCAAGAATTTCTCCGGCCTCGTCTACCTCGTCCGCTATCTCTCTTGCGCGGTGCGCAACTACGTTCACCAAAAGGTATCTGCTGTCTATTCTTTTCAGAAGCTCCGACATGGATGGGTATAACAAAAACATCACGCCTCTCTTAATAAGTATTCTCGCTCTATCAGCTTGCATTTTTCGGCAGTCACTATGGAAATAATCTCGCTGCAGGCGGTACCGGGCTTACCGGTTATAACGATATAGTCGTATTCCGAGGCCTTTTTATATTCGCTTCTGGCAGTCTCAAGACGCTCGCGAATTTTTTGCTCGGATTCAGTGCTTCGCTTTCTGAGTCTGTGCTCCAGCTCAGAAAACGTGGGCGGTACGGCAAAAATCAAGACTGCCTCGGGCATTTTCTCGCGTATCTTGAGCGCCCCGATTACCTCTACATCAAGGAATATGTCCTTTCCCTCATTGAGATGCCTTATTATCGGCTCGGCAGGCGTCCCATAATAGTTACCGGCATACTCGGTATATTCAAGAAACTCGCCGTTGTCAATCATGGCCTCAAATTCTTCGCGGTTCTTAAACAAATAATTAACACCATTTTTTTCTCCGGGTCTTGGTTTTCTGGTCGTTGCCGAAACCGAAAAGTATTCGTTATCAAGCTTTTCAAACACCTCTGCCAGAAGGGTACTCTTACCCGAGCCCGACGGGCCTGAAATTACAAAAAGCTTGCCTCTACCTCTCATTCTCTTCCTCCTCAGCATCCGGAGTATCGTCCCTGCCCCCCAGTCGGTTGGCGACTGTCTCCGGCTGTATTGCAGAAAGTATAACATGTCCGCTGTCGGCAATCAAGACCGCCCTTGTGCGGCGCCCATACGTCGCGTCTATAAGCGAGCCCCTATCCCTCGCGTCCTGTATAACTCTTTTAATCGGAGCGGAATCCGGTCCTATCACCGCTACAAGCCTGTCCGCCAAAACAAGATTGCCATAGCCGATATTTACAAGCCTCAAAGCCGATACCTCCCTATTCTATGTTCTGTGCCTGTTCGCGTATCTTCTCTATCTCAGCCTTAAGATTGACTACCATGTGTGACAGCTCCGTATCATTGCACTTTGAGCCAATCGTGTTTGCCTCACGATTAAACTCCTGAACAAGAAAATCCAGCTTTCTGCCCATCGGCTGCTCGGATTTAAGCATGTCCCTGAGCTGCTCTATATGGCTTCGCAGACGTACAGTCTCCTCATCAATAGCTACCTTGTCGGCAAATATCGCAGCCTCGGTTATAAGCCTGCCCTCGTCTATACTGCGGTCGGCCAGGACCTCAGACATCCTCTGCTCAAGACGCGCCCTGTATTCGGCCACCGTTCTGGGCGAGCGCTCCTCAACAATGGTCAGTATGCGCTCTATTTCGGCAAGGCGGGCAAGTATATCTGCCTCCAGCTTCTGGCCCTCTCTGCTGCGCATTTCGTCGAATTCCTTCAGCGCCGCCCTCAGGATTCCACAAATCCCCTCCGAAAAAGCTTCAAGGTCCGCCGCCTTCTTTTCTACCAGCAGTATGTCCGGAAAATGGCTCATTGAAACGACGCTGAGGTCGTTTTTAAGCCCATACTTCTCGCTCATCGTATTGAAGGCGCTCAGATAGGCCTCCACCAGCGGCTCATTGAGACTTATCTTAACATCGCTGGCCTTAGAACTGTCGATGGAAACATAAATATCGACCTTGCCTCTGGATATTACCTTCTGCACCTCTGCCTTCATGGCGTCCTCAACAAAGGTATAGACCCTCGGAATCCGCACATTGCAGTCCAGAAACCTGTTGTTTACGCTGCGAAGCTCAATGGTGATGGCAAGCTCCTCAACTATGCCGTCTGCACTTCCGTAACCTGTCATGCTTTTTATCATTTGGCAAACCTTCTCTCAACGCTTCTTGTGTATGCGCTCAGTATACTGTCCGGCAAGAGCAGAAAAAGCTATATCGTAAAGCACAAAAATAAGATTTCCCGCCGCATACAGCAGAGAGATCATCCATGCTTCAAGATCTATGCCGGTCATAAAGCCCGATTTCCAGAGAAAATAGACTAGGGTAAGCGAAGCATTAAAGACTGCTATCTTTATGGCCCACTCCAGCACCCTTTTATCCACTCTCTCAGTAAGACTCTTAATAATGGGATAGTATCCAAAAAAAAGAATATATAGTAGAGCGACCGACTTTAAAGGCAAAAGAAGCATAGCCAGTATGGAGCTGCAGGCAAAGCAGGCGACGGCGCTTAAAATGCCGCACTCTATCACAGCAGCCGCGGTCATAAGGCCCGCAACGGCGACGGCCGCTATCCGCGCCGAGGGAATAATTGAGGCTATATACAAAAGCACCACGGTAAGTGCGATAAGCAGAGACGTTATCGAAATATTCCTTGTCTTGGCTCTCATATACAACACCCTTAGCAGCAGGGGATCAGGTCACCGCCCATGCATTCGCAGCAGCAGTCGGCACAGATAAGGGTAGAGCAAAGGTCGCATCCGGACATGCCCCCGACATTGGTGCCGTAGCCTGCGGGTCTGTATGCGCTGCGCCCGCCCATGTTCATAAAATTGAGTGCCTGACGGTATTCCAGGTTGTTGGGGTCCATTCCCACAGCGGTTTGGTAATATCTGCGCGCCTCGTCGAGCCAGCCCTTGCGGTAGTAAACACTGCCCATCAGAAAATGCCACTCGGCGGTCCTGTTGGAGCTTGAGTTCAAAATAGCCTCAGCCCTCGCCAGATCGCCCATATTTATAGCCGCACGCACCTCGGCGAAGGTGCCTGTGCCGCCCCCACCGGCGCCTGAATTATATGTGCCGCCGGATGATTTTGCCCCGCCGCCCCAGTTGCCCGTGCCGCCTGAGCGTGTCTTGGTGATGAAGTCATAGGCCTTGTTGATTTCCTTCATCTTCTCCTGTGCCAAATCCGCCAAGGGGTTGTCCTGATAATTGTCGGGATGATATTTTCTGGCAAGCTCCCTGTATGCCCTTTTTACTTCGTCATCGCTTGCGTTCGGTGATACGCCCAGTATGCTGTAAGGATCGTTCATTTGTTTGCTCCGTTCGTCAGTATTATATCTTCTTTTTTCCCCATGTCCCTTCGAGCACCTCCGAGGTAACTCGTGGGATACCGAGGTATATTATATTTGTCAGTATTGAAGTCCACATCCCCTGCCCGAGCAGCTCAAAGGCGGAGGAGGCCATTTCCGCAGAATGCGAAAGAGTAGTTTCAAGCTCTCTTTTGTTCTCCTCACTGAGCTTACCGTCTTCAATACCAAAACGCCTCGCCACCGCGTTATAGGCACCTTTTTCAGCGTCCTGTTCAAGGTCGTCAATCGCATCGAGTATGTAGATTTGTCGTCCTATATGGTAAAGAAGCTGGAACAGCGCCCTTTTCTCCGCTTCGGACTGCGCGTTTTCCGAGACAGCGGCAAGAATGAGCGCAAACTTGTCCGAGGTTTCGTCGACAGAGGGGCTTCCGGCCATCTCCAGATTTTTCAGCTCGCTGAGATTTCGGCTGACCATCTCATTGAATTCAGGCGCGCGTTTCCTCGCCTTTTTGAAGGCGCGCCCCAGAATCAACAGGACGGCGCGGGCCTTCAGTCTTTCCCATGGCCCGTCGTCATCGAGGGTATCCCTCAGCTTCCAGTAGAACAAAACTACGCTCAAATCGGCGCTGAGCTCGAAGGAAGGCGCTGAAACGCAGTAGCATTTTTTACGAAACGGCGAGGCTATGCAGCGCCTGTGCTCAAATCCGCAGAAGTCCTCACCCGTTGAGAGCAGCATTGCAAGAAAGGTAAAGTCGTAGTTGAGCAGAAAACGCGAAAAAAAGCCATAGCGCTTTTTCAGTGTATTGCACAGCCCGCAGTAGGCTGCCTTGAACTGCTCGTGTTCTTTGACCTTCAGCTCGCCCTTAAGCGGGCGCACATATCCAAACATTTATATCTCCTATTTGTTAAATGCGATAATATCAAATTGCACACTGCGCCTGTTTTTTACAAAGCGGTTATAGAGCCAGGCTATCGCGATGCCGATGAAAAATGCTGCTACGCTCACCAGAATCGAGGCCTTCTCGGAAAGGCTTGCGGCAGAGGCCAGACCATAGGCCGCAATAAACAGGATAAAGGGCACGATGTAGACAATAAACGCCGCCAGAAATATTTTTGACGATTTGGTGCTTATTATTACGCTGTCTCCGACCCCGGCGGAAATCCTGTTATTGGCGTTAATCACCAGTGAGCGCCTAAATGCACAGCTTGCCCCGCAGGATGAGCAGTTCCCGCAGGCGGAGCTGCGCTCAACCGTGACCTCGGCAATACCCTTGTCAAGTATCTTAACAACTCTCGCGTTTTGAGTCAATACAAGTCTCCTTCCGAATCTAGGCTATGTCCCCAGCGTTACGACGACGTTGTAGGTGCCGACAGCGCCCACATTTTTATTCCCGGAGATCGAAATATCCGCCGCCACCGAATAGCGGCCTGTCGTTTGGCCAAGGTCGCTTAAATCAGCCGTAACGGTTATATCCGAAGGCTTAACTGAGTCCACGGCATCCCAGGGGCCGCGTATCGTTATCTCAATAACCTGTGTGACCGCCGTCGCCTTATAGCCTGAGGAGACATTGGCAAGCTTAATGTTTGACACAGTAAGCTTTTTCGTATACAGCCCGGTAATTGAGGCATTTACCATAGCCTCTGTCTCGCCCGAGAGATTGGTCAGCCCGTTAGGTATGGGTATGTTATATGTTTTGCTGATTCTCCCCGTCAACACAGAGAGATCGTAGATATCAAGCACTATTTCGTTTAGTCCCTCCAGAACAGCGGCATCCCCCGAGAGCGTAATTATAGCGGGACTGATATTGAGTTCGACGTCCTTCTCTGTCGCTCCTCCGCCGGGAACAAGCCTGACCGTCAGCTCAACGTCTTTTACCATGACGATGGGCAGCGTCACCGTTACCTTCGGGCTGTCTACATCCAGCCCTTCGAGAGGTATTTCATCGCCGTTTTCATCGACAAAAACATATCCGAGGCTTTGAGTGATTGTTTCGGCTATGTCGTCGCGCTCCATTACAACCCAGGCGTGATCTATGAGGGATACGATATCCTCAGAGCCCCCGACAGTAATGAATTCTGGTTCAAACACCAGGGGCTCGGCCATATAGCCGTCCCTGACACTGCCGTCAAATACACCCTCTATGGCTATGGATCTTGTTATATACTTGTCGATTTCTACGGTTATATATTCGGGCGTCCTGCTTAGTATATATACGTCGGCTGTGTTGATATCGGAGGGCAGCACTACGGAGAAGAGCCTGTTGTAGGTCCCGGACGTCTTAATGTCTGAGATATCAACATTGATAGCAATGTTTGACTTGCTGAGTTTTGAAACAGTGTTCCTTTTCCCCATTAACCTGAGCGTAACTGTGTACTCGCGGTTGTCGTTTACAACAAGGCTTCGCGTAGTAAACAGGTCCTCCTGCCCGATAAAGGTCACGGGAATATTGGATATTGTCACATCGTCGTCCTTGTTTTCGACGCTGGAGACATAAAACCACAGCAGTATTGCCGCAATAATGGAAAATACCACATAGAAGGTCTTGCTGGTAAATATTCTATTTATTCTTTCCCTCAGCATTTCGTTTCACCTTCAATGTATTCTTTACCTTGTCCACGGTCGTTACCTTGGGCTCTTCGTCGGGCATCAGCTCATTTCTCAGGAGTCTTTCAAAGGTGTCCAGAGCCAGATGCCGCTTTAGCATTCCGTCAACGGAAACGGAAATAGAGCCTGTCTCCTCGGAGACTATGACAACAACAGCGTCCGATACCTCGCTCATACCTATCCCCGCCCTGTGCCTCATACCGAGGTCGCGGCTGAGGTTGGGGTTCGTCGATAACGGAAGCATGCAGCCGGCCGCCGCTATCTGGTCGTTTCTGATGATAACGGCTCCGTCATGCAAGGGCGCCTTCGGATAGAAAATATTCTTCAAAAGCTCGGCGGAGGTGTCTGCGTTTATTATTGTTCCGGTTTTAATTGGATCGTCTATTTTGATTTCACGTTCAAAAATAATAAGAGCGCCTATCCTGGACCTTGACATGTCTGCGCAGGCAAGAACCGTCTGCACTATGGCTGTCTCAATCCTCGATTCTTTAAGCTGGCGCCCAAAAATATTAAACATTTTTCCGCTTCCGACACGCTCCAGAATACGCCTGAGCTCCGGCTGAAACAGGATTATTATAGCGAGTATGCCAAGCTCCATCGTCTTGCCGAGCAGGAAGTTTATCACGTTAAGCTTGAGCAAACTGGACATCCACATGGCTATAATTATGAGCAGTATGCCCTTGAAGCCGCGCGCGGTATTTGTCTTGACGGTAAACGTAATTATTTTGTAAATGAGAAAGGCGATTATGGCTATATCGAGAATATCCGTAATCTTCACCATCTGTATGTAGTTCCAAGCAACTTCTAATACTCCCTTAAGCACTCCATCGCCCCCCTTCTCTTTATAAGCAATCCGCAAAAGCTGTCTTTATATTTTTTATGGAAAAGCTTCGCTCCCGCAACCATGAGCAAAGACAAGTCCGTCATTTCCGGAAGAACGCGCATTGGAAACGACAGCCCTGATGCCCCTGTGGCAGAGTGGTAACTATTATATCATAAACGCAGTGTATGATATAATTTGCCATATGACATCTTCGACGCCATGGCATTTAATTTCAGCGCGTGCCCTCAGAGAGGACACATGCGCAAGATATAATATCCCAAGGGATATTATATCATAATCTCTGATTATGATATTTGGCCATGTGGCGCGCATCACGCGCCACGGCCTTATAATTTTCAGCGCGTGCCCTCGGAGAGGGCACATGCGCAAGATATAATATCCCAAGGGATATTATATCTTATAAACTACAATATGACAATAAATATACATCTAAATTTTTAACAATTATTTAATTTTTTTGGATATATCCTCAATATGATTCAACATCCTGTTTATCTCGAATTTTGTGTTGAACACAGATACGCTCATGCGCACCGTACCCTGGGAGAGCGTTCCGACACTGCGATGGGCAAGAGGCGCGCAATGGAGTCCGGCTCTGACTGCGATATTCCTCTCCGAAAGTGCACCTGCCACCTGTTCACTAGGTAAGTCTCTCAGATTGAAGGAGAGAACACCCGTCTGATTTTCTTCATTATTCGCCTTATAGAGCCTGATTCCGGCAATCTGCCCCAGACCATCGGCCGCCTGTCGGACCAAGGCCTTCTCATGGGCCAGTATCTTTTTTGTACCTACCTTCTCAACGAATTTTAGCCCCTGCTCCAGACCCGCGATGCCGGGCATATTATGTGTGCCCGCCTCCAATCTGTCCGGGAGGAAGTCCGGCATTTCAGGAAGCTGTGAATTGCCCCCGGTACCGCCCTCTATCAGAGTTTTTCCACCCCTGGCTATAAGTATTCCGGTACCCTGCGGACCGTACAGACCCTTGTGTCCGGGCATGGCTATGAAATCCGCTCCGAGCCGCTCGAAGTCAATATCAACGACGCCGGCAGACTGCGAGGCATCAATAATCAAGGGAACACGGGCCGCTTTGCACATTTCCGCAATCCTCTCAACAGGCAAAATATATCCAAACACATTTGATGTGTGGTTTATTACGACAAGCTCCGCCCCACCCAATCTTCGCTCAAACGCCCGCACCGCGTCCTCTGGCTCAAATAGCTCCGATACGGCTACGATAACCCTTGCTCCAATTGTATTCAGCGGGCGCACGACTGAATTATGCTCATACCCGGATATAAGAACCCTGCTGCCTTCCCGGGCGAGACTCTTAATGGCTATGTTCAAAGCATGTGTGGCATTAAATGTAAGCACTATGCTCTCCGGACTGTTTACTCCAAAGAGGCTTGCGGCCCGTTCACGGCATCTGTATGCCGTCTCAGCGGCAAGCATCGACGCGCTGTGCCCACCCCTTCCGGGCGTGGTCATTCGGCGTATGGCCTTTTGGGCAGCTTCTGAGACCGTGTACGGCTTATGGAGAGTTGTTGCCGCGTTGTCCAGATATATCATGGCTTTACCTCGGCCCCTGATCCGTCGGCATAGAGAATGTAAATTTTGCCGTGGCTCATGCCCGCATTGTTGAGGGCTATAAGCGCTTCACGCAGCCTTTTTTCTGATATTTTCACACAATATACGCAACCCTTCTCCGGAATTTTTACCGGAGGGCGCATTACAATGGCGCTTATTCCCGCACGTTCCAAAACCTTCGCCGTCCTCTGGGCATAGGTCAGCGAGCGGCATATAATCAAATAGAAAACCAAAATGATCTTCTCCTTTCGGTTCATCTTATAAGAAGCAGAAGGCAGCCGTAGGGACCGCCTTCTGCCGTCTATTATATTGTATGCCGCGATAGTTTAGGGTGAAACCATGTCACTGCGTGGAAAAGCAGTCTGTTTCGGATACATCGCCCGTTTTTAGAGGCAGAATAAGGGGCGGCGTGCTCTGCTTGCCACTCTCGGTTTTTCCCGCTGTCAGTACAATATCAAGAATGTTATCTATATGATCAGCCGCCACAAAGTTCAATGCGTTTTTTACCGTCGGGTCAATCTCTTCGAGATCGGGTTCGTTTTCCAGCGGTATAATGACTGTTTTTATCCCGTGCCGGAAGGCGGCCATAGTCTTTTCCTTGAGGCCACCTATGGGCAGTATCCGTCCTCTGAGTGTTATTTCCCCCGTCATTGCTATATCTCGCCGCACAGCTCTGCCCGTAAGCGCCGATATGAGGGCAATTGCTATTGTTATGCCGGCTGACGGGCCGTCTTTGGGTACGGCCCCCTCGGGAAAGTGAACGTGGATGTCCTTGTTCTTGTAGAATTCGGGGTCAATTTTCAGTTCGTGCGAGCGGCTTCTTATATAGCTGACGGCCGCTTTTGCAGATTCCTTCATGACCTCGCCAAGGTTTCCGGTAAGCTCCAGCTTTCCGCTGCCATCGAGCACAGTGGCCTCGACGTTCAAAATAACTCCGCCGACCCCGGTCCAGGCAAGGCCGCAAACCAGGCCGACCTCATCCTTCTGCGCCGTTGCTTCGGGCTTGTACTTGGGCACTCCCAGGTACTGCTCCAGATCGCCTGAGTTGATTCTTATACGATTGAGCTCACCCTCCACCAGCTTAACGGCCGCCTTGCGGCAGACCTCGGCAATTTTCCGCTCCATGATGCGGACTCCTGACTCGCGGGTGTAGCGTGCGATTATTTCGCGGATTGCCTCGTCAGTTATTCTGAGCTGCGAGGCTTTTATGCCATGCTTTTGCCGCTGCTTCGGCAAAATGTGGCGCTTTGCTATCTGGAGCTTCTCCTCGTCGGTATAGCTGGTTAGCTCTATTACCTCCATCCTGTCGAGAAGCGGGCGCGAAACAGTATCCGTGGTGTTCGCCGTTGTCACAAACAGCACCTCGGAAAGGTCGAAGGGCAGCTCAAGATAGTGGTCTCTGAAGTTAAAGTTCTGCTCTGAATCAAGGGCCTCCAGCAGCGCGGCTGAAGGGTCGCCCCTGTGGTCACGGCCAAGCTTATCTATCTCATCAAGCAGTATCAGCGGATTTTTTGTGCCCGCCTGGTTAACGGCAGCGATTATGCGACCGGGCATGGCGCCGACATATGTTTTTCTATGACCCCTGATTTCAGCCTCGTCATGAACACCACCCAGCGAAATTCTCGCCATTTTCCTATTCAACGCCTTTGCAATGCTTGAGGCGATGGAGGTCTTGCCCGTGCCGGGAGGCCCTACAAGGCAGAGTATGGTGCCCTTTATATCAGGTGCCAGCTGCCTGACGGCAATAAACTCAATGATGCGCTCCTTAACCTTATCAAGACCGTAGTGGTCCCTGTCAAGTATTTTTCTTGCAGCCTGCACATCTGCGCGCTCCTTCGTGGTTTTTGACCACGGCAGCTCAAGGCAGGTGTCCAGATAAGTGCGGATTACAGCCGACTCCGCCGAACTATAGGATTGCTTTGAAAGGCGTCCAAGCTCCTTGTAGAGCTTCTGGGACACCTCCTCCGAGACATCCAGCTTGGCTATCCGCTCCCGGTAATCATCAAGCTCGTTCATCTCGTCTGCGCCTTCGCCAAGCTCGGCCTTTATGGTTTTCAATTGCTCGCGCAGTATATTATCCCTTTGCGTCTGAATAAGACGCTCCTGGGTTTTTTGCCGGAGCTGCTGCTCGATTTCAAGCACCTCAAGCTCTCGCAGCAGTATCTTATTGACCTTATCGATTCTCCTGGCGGGGGAGAGTTCCTCCAATAGCTGCTGCTTCTCCGGGTGGCGCAGGTGGATATTCTGAGTTATAAAATCGGAAACATATCCCGGATCGTTGCTGAGGGCGAGCGCAGCGACAGACTCGGGTGCGGGATTGGAGGTAAGCTCAAGGTAACGGCTGTAAAGCCCATAGCTCTGGCGTAGCATCGCCTCAACCCTGCCCGAGAGCTTCGCCGGTCTCTTTTCGGCTATCCTCTCAAGCTTTACGGTGAAATGCGGCTTTTCTGACAATATGTCCAGCAATCTGGCCCGGCAGACGCCCTCAACCAAAACCCTTATACCATCATGGGGAATGCGCAATATCTGTTTTATTACGCAGAGCGTTCCAACCGTATAGAGGTCCTGCTGCTTTGGCAATTCGACACGCGGGCTTTTCTGGGAAAGCAGGAATATTCTCCGGTCCGCGCTCATCGCCTTTTCCAGAGCGGAAATAGAAATTGGCCTTTCGACATCGAAGTTCAGTATCATATTCGGAAACGCCGTTACACCCCGAAGGGCGAGCATCGGCATTATTTCAGCGATAGAATTTTTCTTCTCATTCATCTTTTGTTCTCCATAAAAAAGGTTTCCATTCTGCTGCTCTGTTCAAAAAGGCTGTCCCGAAGATTCAGGACAGCCTTATTCCGGGTTTAGGATGCGCTTTCGGAAGGTATCGCTCCGCCTCCCGCGTCCTTTGGCAGTGCGGCAGTTTTCCTTAGTATCTGCGGTTTCTCTCCCTTTGTTACACAATCTTTTGTAATAATCACTTTTTTTATTGTTGGATCGGAGGGGACTTCGTACATGACGTCCATCATAATCTTCTCCATTACGCTTCTCAGCGCTCGGGCGCCAATTTTCAGTTCTATGGCCTTGTCGGCAATAGCACCTAAAGCATCGTCCTCAAAAACAAGCTCAACCTTGTCGTACTTCAATATCGTTTTATACTGCTTTGTCAGTGCATTCTTAGGCTCGGTGAGGATCCTTATGAGTTCCTCCTTACCAAGAGAGCGCAGGGGAGTTATTACAGGCAGACGTCCGATAAGCTCGGGAATAATTCCGAACTTCAGAAGGTCGTGGGACTGAACGTGCTTAAGGATCTCTCCTACATCCTTCTCCGTCTTACTCTGTATCTCGGCACCGAAGCCTATGGTCTTCCTGTCAAGGCGGCTCTCGATTATTTTCTCGATGCCATCGAAGGC
>JAAYOL010000007.1 GCA_012520395.1 Clostridiales bacterium | reverse complement strand
GCTCATCCGAAAACTCCGGTATATCTCCGCTGCTCAGTAAGGTGTCGCGGAAAATTAGGGTCATCACGCGGCTTTCCTCATCAAAAGATATTTCAGTAGCGGGCAGTGTGCTGGTTGCCGCAAAGAAGCTCGATAAGCCTTTAAGGTCCGCCGGAGGGCCAAACACAAACTGCGCCCCGGTAACATCTATAAGAGCGTTTGCAACTGCCTCCCGGCGCGTACGTCCTAATGCGCTGGCCTCGTTTATATCCGCCCAGTATCTATGCGCAATCGAGTTGTCCGCTATTGTTTCATAGGGCAGGGGCCTGCCATGTTCATCAAGCAGAAGGGCGGCATAGCCCGTTAGTATTCTTGGAAATCCCCGGTAGCCGGTTTCAATGAAGACCCCGTCAGTCAAAACGCGGATTGCACCGGCTTTCATAATCTCGACATCCCTTATACCTTCGTCGCAGAACATAACCCTGTGACGCTCGCCGGTTTTTCCGTACACCCAGTCAAACCCCCAGGCAACTTCGCCGTACTGCACCAGAAAGTCGCCGTTGTAGGGCGTGATACTCACTACGGGCATGTCCTCGCTCTCGTAGAGCGCGCGCAGCCCCCCCTCGGTTATGCCGGCGGGTGTCGGAGCTGCGGTATTGCTTATATCCTCCCCCGTCGTCTTTGGTGTAGGCGTTACCGGATTTGCCGCCTCCGTCACCAAGGGCGTGGGGTCGGCGCTTTCTGTCGGTGCGGGGGTTAGTGCGCCCGTCGGAGCGGGCGTTGGTGACTCGGCCACCGCGCCATTGTCCGTATCTATAGGGAGGGGCGCCTTAACCCCTTTTGTACCGCAGCCTGAAAGCAGCAGCAATAAGCATATCACCGGAAGTATTCTGCCTAACCTCATAGTATCCCCCCATATTTAATAAGCCTTTGATTATCGACAGCTGCAATACTAATATTACGCGCTGTTTCTGCATATAATAGATATATTGTGCAGTCTCAGGGCATAGAACCTTACTTTCGCATTTCGGTTCAAGGCACTTGCCCCTGTAAATGCAGTGAGGGACGCACACTGCGCCCCTCAAAAACTATTGGCCCGCTATGTCCTTGATTTTCTCAAAGGTCTCCTCACTTATGACATGCTCAATGCGGCAGGCATCCTCCGTCGCGGTCTTTTCATCCACGCCGATGGAGACAAGCCAGTTTGAGAGCACGCGGTGCCGCTCGTACATACTTTTTGCAATCTCCTGCCCTTTCCCTGTGAGCGTTATGAAGCCAAGGTCGTCAATCTCTATATAGCCGTGCTCGCGCAGGCGCTTCATCGCTATGCTGATGCTGGCCTTTGAATATTGAAGCTCGTTTGCAATGTCTATCGAGCGCACATTAGCCTGCTTCTTGTGCAGCATGAGGATGGTCTCCAAATAGTTTTCAGCGGATTCCTGTATTTTCATCTTCTGTTCCTCCCGGCCTCCCGTGGAGGCGTAAGTAAAGCATATGTCACTTGCCTGTTTTTTATAATGAATAGTGACAATAATAATGGTTGCATCGCCCCCGGCTGCCCCCGTGGTAATCGGGGCGCCGCGGCATACAGCATGACTTCTGCACAATTATTTTACTACATTATATGGAAATTTGCAACAACGAGGGCGGGCACAGGCCCCGCTGAGCAAAAAAACATTGACATCCATGTCCGAAATAATGTAGAATATGTTGCTATGCTCTAAGCATAACGATATATTTTTTGCAGACTGCGGCGGCTTTTGCCGCTGTTGAGTATAATTTCAGGAGGTGTTCGTATGCTTCGCACTTATCAGCCTAAAAAGCGTAAGCGCGCAAAGGTTCACGGTTTCCGCAAGAGAATGGCCAGCAAAGGCGGTCGCAAGGTTCTCGCCCGCCGCCGCGCAAAGTCCCGCGCCAGACTCACCGTTTAGGAAAACGGGGTCGAGAACTTGAAATTTACTGAGTCGCTGAAAAACAACTTTGAATTTCGCAGGCTATATAACAGAGGGAAGAGCGCTTCTTCGCCGCTTCTGGTCATATACTGCCGCAGAAACGGCAGGCGGGTCAGCCGCCTGGGAATAACGGTCGGAAAAAAGGTGGGCAATGCAGTTGTTCGCAACAAGCTGCGCCGTCGCCTTCGCGAGAGCTACCGCATCAACGAGGACTTTTTTGTCCGGGGCTGGGACATTGTTGTGGTGGCGAGGGTAAAAAGCCGTTATGCCCCTTTCTCGGAGCTGTGCTCTGATTTCCTTGCGCTCTCGTCCCGTCTGGGACTTTTTCAGCCCGCCGGGAAAGACGGAAGGCAGACATGAAAAAGGTTTTGATAGCGCTCGTAAATTTCTACCGGAAAAGGATCTCCCCCGCAAGGCAGGCATGCTGCCGCTTTTCTCCCACCTGCTCCGCCTATGCGCTGGAGGCTTTGGAGAAGTACGGTGCGCTCAAAGGCTCATGGCTGGCCCTCAGACGCTTTTTGAAGTGTCACCCCTTTCACAAGGGCGGATACGATCCTGTTCCCTAGAAAAAACCTAAAACGCACGCATTAAGCGTGCAAGGGAGGCCGCAATGTCATTTGGTTCCATACTATTAGCCCCTTTTTCCTGGCTGCTGCTCACCCTCTATAATCTTGTAAACAACTACGGTCTTGCCCTCATACTTTTTTCATTGATAGTTAAGATCATATTGTTGTTCTTCTCAGCCAAGAGCAAAAAGGGCATGATGAAAACGTCCCGCCTCCAGCCCAAAATGAAGGAGCTGGAGAAAAAGTATGCGGGCAACAAGGCAAAGTACAACGAAGAGCTTCAGAAGCTCTACAAGGAAAACGAAGTTAAGCCGATGGGCGGCTGTCTCTGGTCGCTTATTCCCTTCCCGATACTTATCGGTCTTTACAGCGTTATCCGCCTGCCGCTGACCCACCTTATGAACCTTGGCCAAGCGCAGATTGATAAGGTCGCAGAAGTCCTCACGGGCTTGGGCTACGAGGCTACTACCGGCGCTTATGGTCAGATAACCATGGCGCAGCAGATTTTTGACAATTTTGAGGCCGTCAAGGCGGCGGTGCCGGAGGTAATAAGGCTTGATTTCTCCTTCCTCGGACTCAACCTCGCCGCGACGCCCAGCTTTTCCTTTATAACCGATTCCTCGATTCCCTTCAACTGGCACACCTTCGGTCTGTTCCTGATACCGATTATTTCCGCGTTCCTGTCCTGGGTGTCTACCAAGGTTGCCACAAAGACCAGCGGCAGCGCGGCAGAGACCGCCGAGGGCGCGCCCAACATGAAGGGCATGACGCTCATGGCTCCCATTATGTCATTATGGATTGGTTTCATAATGCCCGCAGGTCTCGGCATATACTGGATAGCGAACAGTGTGTTTACGATAATCCAGGACGCCATACTCGGGACCTACTTTAAAAAGATACTCGATGCCGAGGATGCCGAGCGAATTGAAAGGCAGCGCAAGCTTGAAGAGGAGCGCGAGCGCAAGAGGGCCGAATACGAGCGCCTGAAGGCCCAAAACGCCACTACCCGGAACAAGAACACAAGTAAGAAGAAAATTCAGAAGGCGGCACGTCTTGAGGCCGAGAAGAGCTCCTCCGAATTTGAGAAAAAGAAGCGTGCCGACAAGGACGTTGACGAAGCGTGGGTTGACCCCGAGCGCCCCTACGCCAGAGGCCGGGCTTACGACCCTGACCGCTATTCCCAAGCTGCCACTGAGAAGGTAGTCGAGGAAGAAACGCTGTCCGCAGAAGAGGCTGCGGCACTTGCCGAGGAGGAGGCAAAGCGCAGGGACGAGGAGGCTTTTGAGAAGTTCCTTGAGACCGGTACCATTGAGGATGCCGACGAGGAAACTGCCGAGGACGCGGCTGACGACGACTTCGGCGAGGCAGAGCTGTCCGACGGCGAAGACGCTGAGGACCCCGACAAAGAATAAGGAGAGTTTATGTATAAATCGATAGAAACAACAGGAAAAACGGAAGAAGAGGCAATACAAGCCGCACTTGCCCTGTTGGGACTTGATCGTGACGAAATCTCGGTTGAGATTCTTGAGCGTGCAAAGCCCGGTTTTCTCGGTATCGGTTCCTCTCCGGCAAGGATTAAAGTCACTTATGAGGCCGAGGACGATTTTGTCGTCAAGATCAGGGACTTTCTGGAGGGACTTCTGAGCAGAATGGGTTCCGACGCCAAGGCCGAGATTACGGCCAAGGACGAGACAACCTTCCTTGTCAATCTCACCGGCGATAACCTCGGTCCCCTCATCGGGCGCCGCGGTGAAACGCTCGACGCGATACAGCATCTCACAAACTTTTCTATCAACCGCGCTACCGGCGGCAAGCACCTGCGCATAAGCATAGACGCGGAGGACTATCGCAGCAAGCGTGAGCAGTCTCTTGAGTCGCTCGCAAAAAAGGTCGCCGGAAAAGTTTTAAAATACCGCAAGAACATGACTCTTGAGCCTATGAACTCCTATGAAAGGCATGTTATCCACACCGCCCTGCAGGAGTTTGAGGGAGTGACGACCTATTCCGTCGGAACTGAACCTAACCGCCGCGTGGTCATAGCCTATGGCAGGGCGAGAGGGCCCCGGCAGGACTCTAGGCCAAAGAGATAGCGGAGGAAATATCATGGTACTTGAAAAGGTAAGAGCCATCCTGGCAGAACAACTTGACATTGACGTAGAAAGAATCACAGAGGACACTGATATTGTCGGGGATCTGGGCGCCGACTCGCTCGACGTTGTGGAGCTGATGATGACTCTTGAGCAGGAGTTTGACCTCCTTATAACCGACGAGAAGGTCAATGAGTTTCGCACCGTTGGCGATGTTGCAGACTATATCGAGACGCTTGTATAGAAATAACACCAATAATAGTAACATCCGGCGGGGGAGTCTCCGCCGGGTGTTTTTTCTCCCCCCGCGACCCTGAGCCCCCTTCAACTTTGCATGTATTACCCCTGTAATTGTAATTTATCCTGTGCTATACTGGCAAAAAGGACGGTGGCGCTATGGAAAGCTTAGGACTTGGAAAAATTGTTTTGTTCTATATAAGGGAGCGGCTGGTCTCACTTCTGGTACTGCTTCTGGCGGGGCTTATCTTCGGCACTGTTTTTTTCGCCTATTCGCTGCCGCTTGAGCCGGTTTTGTACGCGCTCGCCCTCACGTTGCTTATGCTGATAATCGTGTTCGTGCTGGACTTCCGCCGCTATTTGAAACGCCATCGGGAAATAAGCGCCATGGCAGGGCGGATAAGCCTGGGGCTTGAGTCTCTGCCCGAATACCCCTCGCTTTCTGACCGCGATTACCGCGCCCTTTTGAAGGAGCTGCAGGAGGAAAACGCCCGCCTTGTGTCCGAGGCCGACTCCGAAAAAAGCCAAATGAGCGAATACTACACACTCTGGGCACACCAGATAAAAACACCCATAGCCGCAATGCGCCTTCTGATACGCTCCGAGCCGTCGGAGAGCGTTAACGAGCTCTCGCTGGAGCTTTTCAAGATAGAGCAGTATGTCGAGGCTCTGCTCCAGTACCTGAGGCTTGAAACAATGTCGTCAGACCTGCTGCTCGCTGAGTACGCCGTCGGGGCAATCGTAAAGCAGGCGGTTCGCAAATACGCAAAGATGTTCATAAGCCGCGGCATTGCCCTTAGGCTCTCTGAGACGGAGCTTCGCGCGGTAACGGACGAAAAATGGCTTTGCTTTGTCATTGAGCAGCTTTTATCCAACGCCCTGAAGTACACTCTTAGGGGCGAGATATCCATATATACGCAGGAAAAGTCCCTCATTATAGAGGACAGCGGGGTCGGAATCGCCCCAGAGGATTTGCCGCGCATTTTTGAGCGGGGCTTTACTGGCTACAACGGCCGCATGGACAAAAAATCCACCGGTATAGGGCTGTACCTCACCGTGAAGATACTTAAAAGGCTCGGCCATTCCATCGAGGCGGAAAGCGAGCTGGGCAAGGGCACCCGAATCAGAATTATATTTGACTGATTATCTTACCAAGCTTTCAAAAATGTAAGGATATTGGGGGGAAATGTAAGCCAAAGCTATGGCAGGGCGTTTCTCCCCTTAGCTATAATAGCCGTATAGCAGCTCTTAGCACCCACCATGGGCGCAGGGCAAGTTGAAACATTTGGAGGCGGCTCTATGACGATACTTGAAGTCAAAAACTTAAAGAAAATATACACCACGCGCTTCGGGGGCAACAAGGTCCAGGCCCTCTCAAACGTGAGCTTTTCAGTCGAGGAGGGCGAATACGTCGCCATAATGGGCGAGTCGGGCAGCGGCAAGACAACGCTCCTTAATATCCTCGCCTCGCTCGACAGGCCGACCAGCGGAGAGATTCTGCTGCGCGGCAGGAGCATACTCGGCATTAAAGAGGGCGAGCTTGCGGCCTTCAGGCGCGACAACCTCGGCTTCGTGTTCCAGGACTTTAACCTTCTGGACACCTTCTCAGTTCAGGATAACATTTTCCTGCCCCTCGTCCTCGCGGGAAGGCCGCACAAGGAGATGCAGGAGCGGCTCAAACCCCTGGCGGAAAAGCTCGACATCAGCGATATTCTCAAGAAGTTCCCCTACGAGATTTCCGGCGGTCAAAAGCAGCGCACAGCCGTCGCGAGAGCGCTCATAACAAGACCTGAGCTTGTACTGGCGGACGAGCCTACGGGAGCCTTAGACTCCAAGGCCACTGACCAGCTGCTTAAGATATTCTCCGAGATAAACCGCGAGGGGCAGACCGTTTTGATGGTCACGCACAGTCTGAAGGCGGCAAGCCACGCCGGCAGAGTGCTGTTTATCAAGGACGGCGAGGTCTACCACCAGATATACCGGGGCAGCGTGTCGAACGAGGCGCTCTACCAAAAGATTTCAGACACGCTCACAGCGCTTGCGACCGGGGGTATCAAGAGTGAATAGAAACCTTTACTCCCATCTCGCCCGGCAGAACCTGAAAAAGAATTCGCGCGTCTACCTGCCCTATATCCTCGCGTCAATCGGCACGATAATGATGTTCTACATACTCTGCACCCTGGCCTTTGACGAGGACCTGCGCAGCGATATGTACGGCGGCGGACAGATGGCCGTGATTCTCTCGCTGGGTATTATAGTGGTCGGCATCTTCGCTGTTATTTTCCTCCTCTACACCAACAGCTTCCTCTTAAAGCGCCGCAAAAAGGAGATAGGGCTGTATAACATACTCGGCCTTGGCAAGCGGCATATAGCAAAAATGATGTCCTTTGAAGCGCTGTACGTCGCCCTCCTTTCGCTGATAGCGGGACTTGCGCTGGGCATGCTGCTGAGCAAGCTGATGTTCGCCCTGCTATTGAGGATGCTGGACTTCGCGGTGCCCTTCGGCTTTTCTGTGAGCCTTAGGGGCCTTTTCCTCACGCTGGCGCTTTTCGGCGGCATTTACCTGCTCGCCCTTATATCAAGCCTCGTTCAGATAGGCAGGGCAAAGCCGGTTGAGCTGATGCGCGGCTCACAGCAGGGCGAGCGTGAGCCGAAAACCAAGTGGCTGCTTGCGCTAATCGGCCTGCTGGCCCTCGGCTGGGGCTACTATATCGCACAGACTGTCGAATCCCCGCTTGCCGTAATAGGAATGTTCTTTGTGGCCGTCATACTGGTCATAATCGGCACCTACTGCCTGTTCACCGCCGGCAGCATCGTGGTTTTAAAGGCGCTGAGGAGAAATAAACGCTTTTATTACCGCACAAGAAACTTCACAAGCGTTTCCGGCATGCTCTACCGCATGAAGCAAAACGCCGTGGGCCTTGCCAACATCTGCATCCTCTCGACCATGGTGCTGGTCATGATATCCACGACTGTCTCGCTCTACATCGGCATAGACGATTCGCTTGAGATTACGCATCCCAACGAAATAGTGCTGAAAAGCTACGCAGAATGGCAGGCTGATGTAGATCGGATGAACGACATAGTGACCGAGGCTGTCAGCCGCTCCGGGGCGTCGGTGGTATCGCGCACGAGCTACAGGTACTTCAGTGTGACGCTGACCGGCAGTGAGCTGCCGGTCAATCAGACGAAGGGCAAGGATTTAAAGTACGGGCTTACCTTTGTATCGCTCGCGGATTATAACGCCATCGAGGGCATGGAGCTGACGCTCGGCGAGGGAGAGGCAATCGTCTGCGGCAAGGCTTACTCCGGTGACAGTTTATATATTGAGGGCACGGATTTCCGCGCGCGGGTTATAGATGTGCGCCGGCCCTTGCTGCTAACGGTTCCGAATGCGGACATTGACGTCGGCTACTGCGTCGTGGTCAGCGATTTGGACGAGGTCTTTGAAGAGGTAAATCAAGGCGCTTACGCAGACGGCCGCACTACCTCCGCGATTACCTCTTACGCGGGCATCGATATAGAGCAGACGGGCGGCATGGAGCAGGCTTTGTATAGCGAGCTGTATAACGGAGTGATTGAAGCAAATCTCGACACCTACATCTCCCTCCGCTCGGAAGAGCGGGCTTATATCGTCTCACTTTACGGAGGGCTTTTGTTCCTCGGCATCTTCCTCGGCACGCTCTTTTCTATGGCGACAGCCATGATAATTTACTATAAGCAGATCAGCGAGGGCTTTGAGGACAAGCAGCGCTTCGAGATAATGCAGAAGGTGGGCATGGGCCTTAGCGAGGTCAGAAAGACCATTCGCCGCCAGATACTCATGGTGTTTTTCCTGCCGCTAGTGGCCGCGGTGATACACATTGCCTTCGCCTTCAAGATGATAACAAAGATGCTGACGCTCCTGCTGATAAGCAACATACAGCTGTTTGCGCTGTGCACGTTGCTGACGGTTTTGGCCTTTGCCGCTGTCTACACGGTTGTCTTTGGCCTCACCGCGAGGTCATATTATAAAATAGTCAGGGCATAAAAGAGAGACGCGAAAGCATTTTTATCAAGACCTAATAAAAATAAAAGCAGAAGAGAGGACATATTATACATGCGTAGTATGTCCTCTCTTTTTCCGCTTACCTGTAAACAAAATCGGGGCCGGCTACCGCCGTCCCCGAAGCAGCTTGTCAAAAATTCCTCCGCAAGAACAGTCTCGCAGAGTTCCGCCATCCACAGATGGCGGAATGAAACTAATATCTGTCATTTCCGGGGACATGTGCCTCGGAAATGACACTTCTCACGCAAAATGCATCGACTTTTCCGTCAGGAATCGAGATGTATCTTGCGTGCTAAAGCCTTTAAAAAAGTGGCTTTTCCACTTTTTTAACAGTCTAAATCGGGGACGGCGCAGGCCGTCCCCTCAAACGTATTTACTTTAAAATAATTCCGACGGCGTTGTCACCGAAGAGTGCCGCGGCGTTCACTTCGTCGTAGTCGAGATGCACGGCTGTGGCGTAATTGTCGCTTACTCTCGCGACGACCTCGTCAAAGATGAGGGCGCGCTCGCCGCCGACCTTAATCTGGATAATTTCCTTGTCCTGTATTCCGTATTCCTCAGCGTCCTTGCAGGTTATATGCAGGTGGCGCTTTGCTACTATCGCGCCCTCCTTTAAATCAACCGTACCCGCGGGGCCGACCAGAGTAACGGGGGCGCTGCCCTCTATGTTTCCGCTCTCCCTGATGGGCGGGTTGATGCCGAGTGTGCGCGCGTCAGTGAAGGACAGCTCTATTTGCGTGAACTTACGGCAGGGACCGAGGATAGTCATTCCCTTGATAACACCCTTGGGCCCTACGACATCCACCTTGGAATTTGAGGCAAATTCGCCCGGCTGCGAGAGATACTTTCTGGCCTCCAGCTCATAGCCCGCTCCGAAAAGCGCCTCAAGGCATTCCTTCGTCATGTGGATGTGGCGACCTGAGCCCTCGATCATTACCTGCAGTTGTTTCATATATAAAGCCTCCTGAAAACTTAAAAGTTTTGAGCATAGAGAATGTATCACTTTATTTCAAAAAGTGCAATAGTTTACGATAAAAACATTCTTTTTTGACGCAGCAGATTGCGGAAAATACAGTTTTTTGAGTGGACACCTGCCCACTGTGCCTCATTCTATGGCGTAGCCCATGCCCTTTTTGGTCTTTATCAGCCCGTCAAGGCCGATATCATCGAGCTTTTTTCTAAGGCGTGTCATGTTCACCGTAAGCGTGTTGTCGTCTATAAAGCTGTCACTCTGCCAAAGCCTTTCCATTATGCTCTCGCGCGAGACCGTCCTGCCCGCATTTTCCATGAGCTCCTGCATTATCCGAAACTCGTTTTTCGTCAGCTCCAGACGCTCACCGCCGTATGTGAGCATCGCGTCACCCAAATTGAGGACAACTCCCCCATGCTCCATGACATTCATGTGCCCATGATAGGCATAGCTGCGCCTCAACAGCGCCTGAATCTTGGCCGTGACCACCCCGAGGTCGAAGGGCTTGGCTATGAAATCATCGCCGCCCATATTCATCGCCATAACAATATTCATATTGTCCGAGGCTGATGATATAAAAATCACGGGCACGCTCGATATCCGCCGTATCTCCGAACACCAGTAGAAGCCGTTATTAAAGGGCAGCATAATGTCGAGCAGCACTAGGTCGGGAGAAAACTCCTTGAACTGTCCGATTATGTCCTTGAAATCAGCGACGCACATGACCTCAAAGGCCCATTTTGTGAGGTGATTTTTAAGCGCGGAGGCAATGACGGCGTCGTCCTCCGCTATCATTATTTTATACATCTCGCGCCTCCACTTATGCAACCGGCTTTGGAATAAGCATCGCCGCCAGCCTGGCAAGGACAGGGCGGTTACAACATACCGACAGTCAAATAGATTATGCTATATGGCCATGCGGCGCGAAGGCGCGCCACGGCCTTGTAATTTTTAGCGCGTGCCCTCGGAGAGGGCACATGCGCAAGATATAATATCCTAAGGGATATTATATCTTGAATTGTTAAAATTCATGATATAGATGTCATCGCCGCCGGTTGCCACGCAAGGGGCGAGGCGGTCGCGACATTTATAACCGTCAGCCTCCCGCCGGAGGCGGAACCGGCTGACTTGTCAGATATAATAATTGCTATGCAATTATTATATCATAGTCTCTGCCATAAATCTAATCATATCCTTCTTGTATCGGCGCTCAGAAAAGGGAATGATACCATGTGGCAGCTCCCGCACTGTGTCACGGTGCGCCCCCCGAAAGCGGCATGGGCGGTATGCTTTTCGGATATTTTATTATAGACACTTCTCTTGTTGACAAACGCCCATTTCCGTGATATTATTTCCGCACAAACAAAAGGGGTGCTGGAGCAAATCCGGCTGAGACGGCGCGAAACGCAGCGCCGGACCCTCGAACCTGATCCGGGTAATGCCGGCGTAGGAAGGACATAGGGTCTTTTTTTCCGCATAGCATTACTCCGGTAATCGTGCGGATTTTTTATTTGGCCGCGCGGTTACATAAATAAGGAGGAACGCAATTTATGTCAACTAACGCAAAACAACAGCACAGCCTTCGCTCATTGGTAGAGGGCGCAATTATGGTTGCCGTGGCCTTTGCCCTGAGTTTCGTGGAAATTCCGGTGGGTCTATACGGCGGGTCGATAGAATTTGTGATGATACCGCTTATAGTCTACTCTCTGCGCCGCGGTACAGCCTGGGGTCTCGGCGCGGGTCTGGTCTTCGGAACGGTGAAGTACTTTTCAACAGGCTGGGCCCTGAACTGGGCGTCCATACTTCTCGACTATTCCATAGCCTACATGGCCGTCGGTATCGCCGGTATGGCGAAGGACAGACCCGGCGGCTACATCTGGGGCCCGCTTGCCGGCTGCTTTATGAGGTTTGTCATCCACTTTATCAGCGGCATCGTCCTATACGCCGAGTACATGCCGGAGGAGTTTTTGGGGCTTACCATGACCTCTCTGCCCCTCTATTCGATTATATACAACGGCCTCTTTATGCTCCCGAACACGGTGATAGCCATCATTGTCTGCTCCATTCTCGCAAAACCAATGAAGAGGATAAAGCTGTAAGGGCCAATGGCGCAAAAAAGGAGTGTTCCACTGAGGGAGCACTCCTTAAGCTTTATTCAAATATTCCTAAACCACTGGTCAACAAGCCGCAGATGCCCTACAAGGGGCAGCTCCTGCTCCCTGCCCTGCGCCGCGTAGACAATGCCCAGTATGGAGAAGACAAGCACAGCTACACCCAGAATCCAGCCGAGTATCCAGAACACGCCGTCCAGAACAAGCGACGCCGCCCAGGCGAGAAAGAGCGTAAAACCCTGATTGGCGTGGAATCTGACAAAGGGCGAGCCCTTGGCGGTGAATATCGGAATAAACACCAGCGGCCCAAAATAACACAGGATGGCCATGGCCTTATTGTTCTGTGCGTCTTGCGACTGGTTGCTAAAATGATTTGTTTGGCTGTCCCCCGATGACTTGGCCCCCACTTTCGCACCGCAGGAGGAACAAAATCGGGCTTCCTCATGAAACACTGCACCGCAGCGCTTACAAAAGTCCATAGGCCACTCCTCTCTATTCTGCTGAAATTAGGTAGTAGTAGACCGGCTGGCCGCCGGAGACAAGCGTGATTTCGGCATCCTCAAGCCTCGATTGGAGCACTGACACGAAGCTCTCCGCGTCGTCCTCCGACACGTCTGCACCGTAGAACACTGTCACGAACTCGGGCGTGAGCTCGGCCAGCTTATCGCCTATCGCCGTGCAGACATCGTCAAAGTCGCGCAGGGTCGAGAGGAGCTTGCCCTCCAGGAGCGTCAGATAATCGCCCTCTTTTATCTCGCGCCCCTCGTAGTCCGAGTCCCGCGCGGCATAGGTGACCTGCAGGGTATGCACCGCCGACAGGGCCTCCTTCATATTGTTTGTGAGCGTCTGCTCGTCCATGGACGGCTCAAACTGCATAAGCGCCGCAATGCCCTGCGGCATACTCACGGAAGGAATGACGACGACCTTCTTTTCGGTCAAACCGATGCACTGCTCGGCCGCCATGACTATGTTCTTGTTGTTCGGAAGGACGAAGACGACCTCAGCCGGTGTGCGGTTAATCTGCCTCAGTATGTCCTCAGTCGAAGGGTTCATAGTCTGTCCGCCGGAAATCGTACCGTCGGCCCCCAGGTCACGGAAAACAGCCTCCATGCCCGCTCCGGCACATACGGCGACGACGCCGTACTTCTTTTCGGCTGCGGCCGGCGCCTCCTCCTTGTCGGCAAGCTCTGCGACCACGGTTTCCGTGTGCTGCTCGCGCATGTTCTCTATCTTGACAGTGAGAAGGCTGCCATAGGTCAGCGCCTCGGTCAATACATCGCCGGGCGCGTTCGTATGGACATGGACCTTTATTATACTCTCGTCGTCCACGACAACTATGCTGTCGCCAAGAGCACTGAGGAAGGAATTGAGCAGCATGGGCTCCTTCCTGTTTTCACGGCTGACAATAAACTCCGTACAGTAGCCGAAGGTGATGTCTCCGCTCTCAAACTCCGAGAAATCCGCCTTATCCTTCGCCGCGGAAACCTCGACTTCCGGGAGAGCCTCGCCGCGCATAGCGGCGAGCATTGCCTCAAGAATTATAATGTAGCCCTTTCCGCCCGCGTCGATAACGCCGGCCTTTTTGAGCACCGGATTCTTATTGATTGTGTCGGCAAGCGCCTCATTGCCGGCCTCGATTGCCGAGATAAGCGTTTCCTCGGCCCCGGCCCCGTCCGCCGCCTCCTGTCTGGCACATTCGGAGGCCAGGCGCGAAACCGTGAGTATCGTGCCCTCTGCCGGCTTCATAACCGCCTTATAGGCCGCAGTAACGCCCTCCGCCATCGCCTCTGCAAACTCCAGACCGCCGGCCAGCTCCTTATCGCGCAGTTTTTTCGCAATGCCGCGGAAAAGGAGCGACAATATAACGCCCGAATTGCCTCGCGCACCGCGCAGCAGGGCCGAGGCAGTGATTTCCGTTGCCTTCCCCACCGATTGGGGTGTGGTTTTTCTGAGCTCCGCAGCCGCGGCGCCCATGGTAAGGCTCATATTTGTACCAGTGTCGCCGTCCGGCACCGGGAACACGTTCAGCTCGTTAATAGACTGCTTATGAGTCTCAAGGGCGGCGGCTGCATGCAGTATCATATCCTTGAATGAGCTGCCGTCTATATATTCTCTCAAATCTTCGTACCTCCGAGTGTTTCTAATCGAGCATCATACCGTCAATATAAATATCAACGGTCTTTACCCTGATGCCAGTGGCGCTCTCCACCTTGTAGCGAACCTCGCTAATTATGGATTCGCAAAGCGCAGGTATATTTATTCCGTTTTTTATTATAATATGGAGGGCGATGGATATCTCTCCCTCGTCGCCTACGGTGACCAGGACGCCCTTGCTCATCGATTCTTTTTTAAGAAGACGCCATATTCCGTCGCTCATTGAGCGCATGGCCATACCCCGCACACCATAGCAGTTGGTCGCCGCAAGGCCCGCAAGGTTTGTGAACACGTCGTGGGTGATTGTGATTGCGCCCTTTTCGGTGAACTGTGTAACCATAAACCTTTCTCCCCTTTCTCCGTTCCATAGTATTGCCACGGGACAATAATCCCAATTAGTTTCATCTTTACATTGTAATACATTTTACTCAAAATCGCAAGAAAAATCACTGTCGGAATAGGGAGAGCAGAAATTTTTAAGCTCTTTTTTTATTCGGCTTGTTTTTATCAAAAATCTGGTATATAATATCCACATCCATTAATAAGGAGGCTCTTGCTGTGAAGAGAAAAAGCGATTTTTTAACGTTGATAATGGTCGTGGCTTCCATAGCTGCGATTACCGCTATTATTGTAACTAATATTGAGAAAATCTGCGCTTTTTTCGAAATGCTGAGGAAGAAGGCCGAGGAGGCCTGCCCCTTCTGTTGTAATGACGAGGATGAGATCCCCGTGACCGAAAGCGATTTTGAGGATATAGAGCTTTAATTCTACCAGCCGCCAACGCTAAGCGTTGGCGGCTTTTTTTACAGTGTATCCGAGCCCAGATGCCCTTCCCTGTCTGAGCGGGTCTTTATACTGTGCTAGAGTTTTATAACCCGGCAGGCACACATAAGGGGGCTGGTTTCAAATCCCCTCCTTGAAAAAGAGGGAAGGCTCCGGTTCGGGGCGATAAAAAAACAATAAACCCTGCCCTCGCCCCCCTGAAGCGGTAAACCTAGTCCTATAAACAAAATAAAAACCCGCGGATCCGAGGCTCCCGCGGGTTTTAGACTGTAATGAAGCGCCAAAGCCACTTTTGTAAGGCTTTAGCACGCAAGAGATACCTCGATCCCTAACGGAAAACCGATTATTCTTGCGTGAGAACTGTCATTCCCGGGGCGCATGCCCCGGGAATGACAGAATTTGGCTTAACTCAGCCATCTGTGGATGGCGGAACTCTGCAAGGCTGTTCTTGCAGAGGTTTTTTTCGTCTTACTGTATAACCACAAGTGTGTCGCCGGTGTTGACTGCTGTGCCGGGGCTTGTGAGTACCTGTGCAACAGTGCCGTCACAGGGGGCGACAATCTCGTTTTCCATCTTCATGGCCTCAAGTATCAAAACCACGTCGCCGGACTTGACCGCTGTGCCAACATCAGCCCTAATGCTCAGTACCGTGCCGGGCAGGGGGGCGAGAATCTTCTCCCCTCCGCTTACGGGAGCGGCCGGAGCGGGTGCAGGTGCCGGAGCGGGTGCAGGTGCCGGGGCGGGTGCCGGGGCAGGGGCAGGTGCGGGCACCGGGGCGGGAGCGGGTGCGGCCGGAGCGTCGTATTCGTTCTCAAGGATGGCCGTACCGCGCTCGACCTCGATTTCGTATATCTTGCCGTTAAGCGTT
>JAAYOL010000006.1 GCA_012520395.1 Clostridiales bacterium | reverse complement strand
TTTTTTATCTAAATTTGCAATATTATTTATATTATATGGATTCTCATAGGATTCTTTGGTCATTTTTGGGTCAGTGTAGATTACGCTTTATTGACAGATTGATAAGGTTAGCAAACTCGTCCTGACACGAAAAACCTATCCATTATTAGGAGCGACCAAATGTAACTGTAATCGTTGTACCTTTCCGGGCTTGCTAAAGAGCTTTATCCACGCGGCATCTCAAAGCTAATGTTGGAGATGCCGCCAGTGACGTTAAGGTTCGGTGCGTATTATTCAAGTATTGCTCCTTCACTTGCTGATTTGACTAATTTCATATATCGTTTTAGGTATCCTGTCAAATTCTTCTTTGGTTCATATTTCCAAGATAATTTACGTGATACCAATTCTTCCTCACTTATATCTAGCTCAACTTTTTTATTGTCAATATCAATCGTTATCATATCTCCATCTTTAATTAGTGCTATCGGCCCACCAGCCGCCGCTTCAGGAGAGATATGTCCAACAAAACAGCCGTTATTAGTTCCTGAAAATCTGCCGTCGGTAATAATTGCTGTGGTTTTATTTAGACTCTGTCCGTAAAGCATTTTAAGCGGCAAATACATTTCTCGCATTCCCGGGCCGCCTTTAGGACCCTCGTAGCGAATAACAATAACGCTGCCAGGCTGAATCCTTTTCTCATTAATTGCTCTAAGACAATCTTCTTCGCAATCAAAGCATACTGCCCGGCCTGTGAATTGGTGTAACTCTTGTGGAATCGCGGCAGGCTTTGCGACAGCGCCGTCGGGAGCAATATTCCCGCGCAGAATGGCCAAGCCACCTTTTGTACTATGCGGATTTTCAAGCGTTCTAATTACTTCCGGGTTATCCGGATAAGAGTTTACAAACTCACCAAGATTTTTAGCCACGCTTTGCATACTTACTGTCAATGCGTCTTCATGGAGATACTTTCTCACGACTTTCATAACCGCTTGGATACCGCCGGCTTTATATAAATCTTCGCAGTCGTATTCCAATGACGCCGGATTAATCTTTGCAACCAGCGGTATCATATCGCTGTATTTGTCAAACAGGTTCAAAATATGCTGTGTACTCATTCCCAACTCATGTGCCAGTGCGCAGCAGTGAATAACGGCATTCGTTGACCCGCCAATCGCCATGAGGACAATTATGGCATTTTCAATAGCTTCGATTGTCATGATCTTGCGGGCAGTAATGCCCTGTTCCACAAGCCTTACAATCATCTCGCCGCTAGAAAAAGCGCTTCTCATGCGTTCGTGGTATGTCGCTGGTATTAGTGCTCCGCCAGGGAATGTCATACCGATTGCTTCAGAAAAACAACACATTGTGTTTGCGGTTCCCATGAACTGGCACGAACCGCAGGTCGGCGCACATATGCTTGTTAACGATTGTAATTGCTCATATGTAATCTGGCCAATTTGATACATACCGAGGCCTTCTGATATCGATGTCGTGTCACTTTTCTTTTTACTGGCGAAGGGTGGGGCTGACGACATGCATCCACCAGGCACAAGAATCGCCGGTATATCAAGCCGTGCGGCTGCCATAAGCATTCCGGGTACGGTTTTGTCGCAGCTTGCCAGCAAAACAATTCCATCAAGACTGTGAGCCTTTGCCTGTAGTTCAACGCTGTCGGCGATGACTTCTCTTGAAGGAAGCACATAATGGGCGCCGTCATGACCATCTGCGACCCCATCACAGCATGAAACGACACCAAACTCCAACGGCGTTCCACCCGCGCGGTAAACGCCATTTTTTACGCTTTCAGCAACTCTTCGAAGATTGTTATGCCCGGGCACGATTTCATTATATGAATTTGCAATACCAATAATCGGCCTGTTCAGATCGTCATCCGTAAGCCCGTTTGCCTTTAGCAAGCATTTATTTGAAATATATTCAATCGTATTAAACTTACCAATTTGCGACATAATATCCCCTTTTCTAAATCTTCGTTATTGACGGCAAGAGCATCCTCTAAATCATATTTCCGTCTTTATCGAATTTAATTTTATAAGGGCTTCCAACAATCTCAACATCATTCATATCTTTCAGCTCATCCAGATAGCTTTCCGACACTTCTATCATATTCATGCTAAGAGTATTTTTTATTCGTATTATTTTTACTTTGTCGAAATCGATACCTACGCATGTTCTAATAGCTATAAGAAGAGCCTCTTTATCGTTATTTGCATACATTGGGATTCTGCCACCATTCAGGCGTGTTGAAGTGATGACGTTTACCCAGGTCGTTGTGAAATCAATGTCATTCAAGCAACGCCTCGTAGTAATATCAGCCATCGCAATACCACAGCCATTATGATGTGATTCTTTGCTCAGCCCTCTAATGAACAGCTTTTGCAGCTTAAGCACATCATCAAATCCGGGTGAATTGCTTCTGCCGACAATGTTCGGATCGAAACCGTTTCCGCTGATGTTTTTGCCTATTTCATCGATAATCAGGACATCTATAGACGACATTTTGAATTTTGGGGTTTTCTGCTTGGCAATCTCAAGCAACGCTGCATCACGTTCAAGTATTTTGCTATTGGGCATTACCTCAAGCTCGCTGATTTCATCATAAGCGTTCTGCACTATGCCAATACCGCAGATAACAGGCGCATTTTTAAGAAACACCTCGGCGGCTTCTGGAATTCTCTTAGCAAATGTCTCGAAACCACCCATATGGAACATAGATGCGCCTTTATGCTTAGCTAGTCCGATTGCCATCATTTTTGCAAGTCCGCTTTCATGCTTCCCTCTGAAATCTGTATGCGGTTTGACTTTGTTAAGGACAATAATCCCATCGGACTCGCTTGCATTCTTATCGCAATAAACAGGAGTTCCATCTTTCATGGTACCAATCTTAACAACATCCATTGAAGAAAGAATCGGTACGCCCATTGTCTCCTCAGTAATATTAAATCCTTTGAGATATTCCTTCTGCCCTTCTGCTGTCCCCCCGCCATGGCTCCCCATAGCAGGAACAATAAAAGGTGAGGCTCCCCATTTTCGCAAAACATCAATAACCGTCTTTATAATGAGATCTAAATGTGGAATTCCTCTGCTGCCTGCCGTGATGCAGATCCTTTTATTTTGAAAGCAGGCCTCCCGATTATCCGGAAAGCATGTCTCCAATCGATTTCTTGTCCAGCTCTTTAAATCATCAATCTTTGATGAATCATACAACTGCTTTATTTTGACCATTCTGGGTATTTTGATTTTTTCCATTCCCTCGATCCTTAGACTGATCTCAGGAAAATACAAGTCGCCCATATGCCCCTCCGAAAAACGCTTAAACAAAACTGCCAAATTGATTAAAAGCTCTTCAATTATAGCTTTGTTGGGTCCCTTTGATCGCTCACTTTTACTCGCCTAATTTATATTACTGATTGATAGTTGTTGCTGACTCGCAATAGCAACCTTCCTTCAAAACCCATTCTATTGGCACCCATACTTCAAAAATCTTGTGAATTCTCCGTTCTCATGCGTCCGAACGATTATCTGACTCTACAATTACTGTAGAAATTATAATGTAATCAACCAGAAAAAGCAACTCGAGTCTCTTTAAGAATGAAACGACTTAGAGAACTAATCTAGGCGGATACCGGCTTTATTCCCAGCATTACTTTCTGCATCGCAGACTCTCTGGGCCTTATATAGAAATGTGTTGTGGTCGTGGTGTCAGCGTGCCCCAGTAACCCCGACATAGTAGAGACATCAATCCCATTTTCGATTCCGCGGGTTGCAAATGTGTGCCTCAGCGCATGAAATTTTTTATGGTAAGTCCCAGCTTTTTCAGTACGGAATTGTGGTACCGCGTCAAATTATCAGGATCTATTATCCTGCCGGTGCTGCTGAAAAATATATAGTCGCTTTCAGAAGGCTTCCGCCCAAATTTCTCCTTAAATAATACCTTCTGTTCCTTAATAATATTTATCAGGAACTCCGGAAGGGCAAGTGATCTTTCCGAGGAATCAGACTTCACTGGGCAAAAAACAAGTTTGGTTTTAGTGTCACCAAGCTCGCCAGGCTCTTTTTTCAGTCGTTTTACAGTCCGTTCTATACGTATCGTTCCGATTCTTTCATCGTATAAATCTATTAGGCAATATCTCGTTAACAGCCATGTGCCATTGTATTATAGCAATCTTTATAATTGTGAAATGTATAATGGTAGTTTCATTTGGCAGCACTTTTTCCTTGATGACCCCTATTTAAATGAGCGAATACAGAAATGTGGGATTTATTCCCTTGATCAACTACAGTATTATGCAAATGAGAAAGCAAACTGGAGATAGTAACGGCCGGTTGATTGTAAGTAGTACCTAGCTAGTTAAGATTTGCTATTCCCGCAGGTGGACATTGTGTGGTCGGTATTGATATTGTTGGTCCGATAAAACATCCGCGAAATAGGCTAACCAACTTGACCGAATTATGCCGAGATATCCATCAGCCAATGGAAAGATAAATTCAACCTTTAGTCAAATTTGAATTTATGGAGGTCCTTTTGACATGAATTATACAGGACAAAATAAGTTGGAACTATTACATATAACGCGCAAGTTATTAAGAAAGAATTTACTTGGCAAAACCCCCTAACTAAACGACAGGCAGCACTTCTGTATGCGCTAGAGGGCAGAACGGTTGATTGTGATGCAATCCGGCAGTGTCACGTTTTGATTAAGCAGAACACCGGCGCGTTTTCTAACTTTCGGGGAAAAATGGCATTATGTGTAGCGGCGCTGCTCTCGTTGTCTCCCAATCCGCAGGAGGTATTCAGCGAAACTCTGAAGGTATATGACTTGCTGAAAGGCGTAAAGCGCTACAGACTTTCTTGTACTTGCCGCCTATCAGATTGCGGCACAATCTGACGCTTCCGATTATAGGAATGTCATAACCCGTACACGGAGCTTTTACGATGGAATGAAAGCTCGCCATTCTTTTAATACCGGGCAGGATGATTATATCTTTGCGGCTATGTTGGGGCTTACGGACTTGGATGCTGCGGTGGGAGTGGAGCGCATTGAGCAGCTTTACAGCCGACTGAAAGGCGAGTTTTGGGATAAAAACAGCGTTCAGGCTTTGGCGCAGGTGCTGGTAATTGGAGAGTCGGACGATAGCATTGCTAATCGAGTTCTTGTTTTACGGGATACGCTTAGGGCACAAAAAATCAAGTTGGATAAAGCCTATACCCTGCCGGTCTTAGGAATCCTCGCCATGCTGCCGGTGGAGATTGACACGATTGTCCGTGATATAGGTGTAGGTACAGGGCACCTTGAGGGCACAAAAAGGATTTGGCTCGCTGTCCGTCACAACGCAGGAGCTACTTCTGTATGCGGCATCAATTGTAGCGTGTGAATATGCCGAGAGCGTAAAAGACGGGGTGTTGACGGCAACGCTTTCGACCAGTATCACCAATATTATTATCGTGCAGCAAGCCGCCATGATAGCAGCGATTTCCGCCTCCGCCACAGCGTCGGCAGCGTCGTCATAGACTCTGCTTCAAAGAAAAAGTTCGATAGACTAATTCCAACTTGTCAATAAACATGAAATTAGG
>JAAYOL010000005.1 GCA_012520395.1 Clostridiales bacterium | reverse complement strand
TTCCTTTTCAAAGGGATAGGGCGGCCGCGCTCCGGGGTACGAAGCACCTTAGGCCGCCCTTCGTCAGAACATTATTTGTTAGGTACGATAATTACCTGAGTTGCGGTGGCATAAGTGTCTGTAAAGTCGACGTTTTGCAGTCTGGCCTCTGTGACTGTCATTCCGGCCATGCCGAAGTCTGCCTTTCCGGTCTGGACAGCGGCGATTATTGAATTGAACTCCATGTCCTCAATTTTGAGCGAGTAACCGAGCAGGTCACAGATGGCGAGTGCCACGTCTGCGTCAATGCCTGTAATTTCTCCGCCCTCATAGTACTCATAGGGAGGGAAGTATGCGTTTGTGGCCATGACAAGCTCGCCCTTGGAGCGGTCAACATTTTCGGGTGAAGCGTACTTGTAATCAGTGCCGCTGATGTACGAGTCGATTATCTTATCCAGAGTGCCGTTTTCATCCAGTGTGGCTAGTGCATCGTTAATACTGTCCTTGAGCTCAGTGTTGTCCTTGGCAATGCAAATCGCGTAATATTCAAGCTCAAAGGGCTCTTCAAGGATTTTAAGCTTGCCGGGATTTGCTTCGACAAAGGCCTTGGCAGGCTCGCTGTCTATTATTACGCAGTCGATTTTGCCCTGGATAAGAGCCTGAATTGCATCGTTGCCCTTGCTGTAGCGCTCAATCACAGAGCCTTCGTCCTCATAGTCAGAGGCATAGATGTCACCTGTTGTGTTCTCCTGTACGCCTATATACTTGCCGGGCAGGTCGTCGGCAGAGAGAATGGCGTTTGAAGGTTGCTCAGTGTTCTCGGGTGTCTGTGTAGGTTCGGGGTTGCTGGCACATCCGAAAAGCCCTGCTATCAGCAGTAAGGATAAAGCAAAGAGTATAACCTTTTTCATGTATAAATCCTCCTATAGATCACGTTGCAATGCATTATAATACATTCTAATTAGATAATCAAGGAAAAATATACACAATAGTCAATGAGAATTGGTATTTTATCAATTATATATAGTCATGTAGAGCTTCCCGCGCCATGGCCTTGTAAATTTTCTGCGCATGCACCCTCATAGAAGGTGCATGCGCAGGACAAATATTGCTATTATTGTTTGTTATCTATATTCCTGACCAAATCTTCAAACTGGTCACAAAGCTCCGAGGCCGAGGTCTCGCTATCACATTCCGTTGTTATTCGCAGAGCCTTGTCCGCGAGAGGCGAGATGCGTATGTGTCCCTTATTGAGGGAGATGTCAAGCCCCTCAGTAAGCTCAACCGACATTTCGGAGCAGGTGCTGATGAGCTCCCGCATTACAGCACCGCGACTGCGCCTTATTGGAACGGAGCGGTGCGAGACAAAGAATCTCGGTGTCCTCTGCGCCAGATGGGACAGGCTCTCGTTCTTAACAGACAGGCCGGCTACAAGTCTCGCGGCTGCAAATATTCCGTCGTACATAAAGGTCTGCTGGCTGAGCAGTGATTCTGCGTTTTTGTTTCTTCCAACCTTCAGGACTTTACCGCCGAGGGATTGTGCGAGCACCTCAATGGCGGAGGGGGCGGAGGGTCCGACCGCAACTCGGCCGCTGCCGATTTCAAATTCAAGCAGGGCGAGCATTACAGCCAGTTGAGGAGGATAAATGACAGCCCCTCCTTCCTCGGCGATAAGCGAAAAACCATCCTCGGATATCTGGAAGCAGATACCGTCCTGCTTTCTCTTGGCCGTAGTGCAACCCAGAACGGACAGCACACGCTTAAGCGTAATCGCTGCGATGCTGTCTCCAAAGACATAGACGGGGGTCCTGCAGGGCATTCTATTGCGGAAAAATCCCTGCTTTACAGCCGAAAGTGTGTAGCTATCCACCGTATCCGGAAGATTTCTTACCCCACCGATGCGGTCATGAGGGGCACGGACTGTATCGCCGTTGATTGCGGCCTCTATCTTGCGCTCGTCCGCCCTTGTGAATGCTCTGCCGTCCTTTCCGTAAAAATTCAACACGAGGGAGGGCCCGTTATGGCGTACAAATACCGACGCGCCCATATCATAGAACCTTGCGCCGAAGGCAGTCGCAGATTCGAAGCTGCGCTCGCTCTCCCACACCTCGCCACCGCCCGCGCAAATTCCGCATTTAAGCGCGTTTGCCGCCGCAATTGCGGCGGGGCTGCCGCTTGAGGAGATCAGAACCTTACCATAGCCCGCGAGAGCCGAGCCTATGCTTATGCAGTTTTCAAAGCTGAGGTCCGCCCCTATCTCTCCGGAGAGCTTCCCCTGAAAAAGGAGGGCGGAGGAGCCGGAGGAGCCGTGCACAACAGAAATAAGAACCCGGCCGCCCTCTTCAATATGCTTTCGCGGCCAAATGCGAACTCCGTCGGCGAGGAAGGCACCGTTACCAATTACCGCGCCGTCTCCCACCACGCAGCCCTCTGAAATAAGGCTGTCCTTGCCGATAACTGCGCCTTGGCAAATTACCGCGCTTGTAAGCTCAGCTCCCGGACGTATATTGGCACCGTCTATGACAGAGCGCTCAATTTTAGCGCCGCTGCCTATATGCGTGCCCTTGCCCAACACGGCAAATGGGCCTATGCTGGCCTCACCGTCAAAGGTGACGTCGGGGCCGATATAGCAGGGGGGATGTATGCTTAATCCCTCCGGCAAATCAGAACGTGACCAGACACCGCTTCTCAGCTGATTGCCGAAATTGAAACCTATGTGCCCGTCAAGCGCGTCGAAATTGCACTCAAGATAGGCTCGGCAGTTTCCAATGTCACACCAGTAGCCCTCCGCTGTCATGGCATACATTGGAACGTTCTCGCTTAAAAGCTGCGGAAACAGGTCTCTGCCGAAATCAAAGCTTACACCCTTTGGTATGCGGTTTAAAATCTCAGCCGAGAGAATGTAAATGCCCGTGTTTACCGAATCGGTTAAGACCTTGTCCCAGGAGGGCTTCTCAACAAACTGAGTGACGCGGTCCGAGTTGTCGGTGAGCACCAGCCCATATTCAAGGGGCTCATCCCTCTGGCAGAGGATTATCGTCACCTTTGAGTTCTTCTTACGGTGGAATTCAAAGCATTTCTCCAAGTCAAAATCGCATACCGCGTCGCCGGAGATAACTATGAAGTCGTCACCGCCGATGAAGTTGCGGCAGGCCCTCACACCTCCCGCGGTACCGAGCGGCTCCTTTTCCACCTGATATTCTATGTTAACCCCAAAGTCGGTGCCATCGCCGAAGTAATCCTTTACAACCTGCGGCAGATAGCGCAGGGTCATGCATATGTCCGTCACTCCGTATTTCTTCAGCAGTCGTACAATGTATTCAGCAACGGGCTTGTCCATAAGTTTTACCATGGGCTTAGGCTTTAAAATGCTTATAGGGCGAAGCCTTGTGCCTTCGCCGCCCGCCATAATTACAGCTTTCATGCAACACCACTCCTGTTATTAAAGGTGCATATAGTATTGCCTCATATGGCAGATATTAGTACGGCAAAGCTTCGTAATTCCGGTTTCTGAAATGCGATTATGCTTGTGCTTGAACTATTTATCTGTTATAATGAAAGTTATTAAAATGGAAAAATATTGTCGGGGAGGCGTTCCCTTGAGTGACAGACGTTCCTTTATGAAGAAGCTTTCAAGGCTAAGCGAGCCGTCGATGCAGCTGTACTTTATTTTCCTTATTATTTTTGCCTTGGCAACGCTTGCGATGAGGCTCTATTATCTTGCCGCGGGCGAGGCTGTAATTATAATCCTTCTCTTTATATATTCAAAGATAACCGCCAGAAGAAAGCGCCGTGAGCTTGCGGACTATTTAGAGTCTGTAGGCTACCATGTGGACTCCGCGACCAAGACCACGCTTCAGAACTTTCCCCTGCCGATGGTAATCTTCCAGATGGATGACTATGAGGTATTGTGGACCAATTCCTCCTTCCTGGATATAACAGGCGAGCGAGAGCAGTTTCTGGAGTATAAACTCACCGATGTGGTTCCGGGATTTAACGGTAAATGGCTGTTGGAGGGCAAAAACATCTGCCCCGAGCTTATCTCGATTGGGGAAAAAAAATACAAGCTCTATGGAAGCATGGTCCGGATTGAGCGCAAGCCGGGGAAGGCCACCTTTATCGCTACGGTATATTTGACGGATGTCACGGACTATGCCTATATAAAACAGGAGTATATGGATTCCCGGCCTGTGCTGTCTATAATTATGCTCGATAATTATGAGGAGTTCAGGGGCAGCCTGAATGATGCGGCTAACACCAGCATACTGGCGGCGATAGACGAAAAAATATCCGCCTGGACCTCGGGCAGCGGCGGTTTTCTATGCAAATATGACAGGGATCGTTATCTCTTCCTTTTTGAGGAAAGGTATATGAAGGGCTTTGTCGAGGGTAAATTCAGCCTTCTTGATAGCGTAAAAGAGATAATAACGCCGAGCGGCATCCCCGCCACCATCAGCATAGGCATAGGCCGCGGCGCGGACACAATAGAAGAGGGGTTTAAGTTCGCCTCGCTGGGCCTTGAGATGGCCCTCTCCCGGGGCGGCGATCAGGCCGTAATAAAAAATAAAAAGAATTTCGAGTTCTACGGCGGACAGTCGAAGGAGCTGGAAAAACGCACGAAGGTCAAATCGCGCGTAATGGCCAACGCCCTCGGAGAGCTTATAAGCGATGCTTCAAACGTATTTATTATGGGGCACAAGTACGCCGACCTCGACAGTATCGGCGCTGCCGTAGGTATCTGCTGTATTGCAAGAAAACGCGGCAAGAAGGCTAGAATAGTCGTGGACATGACGCGAAATTCGTCGCAGACCCTGATAAAGCGGATGCAATCTCTGCCTGAATACTCGGATGTGTTCATCTCACCCCAGAGCGGTATTGTTTTAGCGGATTCGCAGAGCCTTCTGGTGGTCACGGACACAAACAGGCCTGACCAGGTCGAATCCGAAGCCCTGCTCGAGGCTTGCCAAAAGGTGGCGGTGATTGACCACCACAGGAGGGCCGCCTCCTATATAGACAATGTGGTCTTAAACTTCCACGAGCCCTACGCATCTTCGGCTTGCGAGCTTGTCACGGAACTGATGCAGTACCTTGTATCACAGTCGGATATACTGCGCAATGAGGCGGAGGCGCTTTTGTCGGGCATAGTAATGGACACAAAGAACTTCACAATGAGGACGGGCAGCCGGACCTTTGACGCTGCGGCCTATCTCAGGCGTGCGGGAGCCGATACCACCGAGGTGAAAAGGCTGCTGCAAAATGATTTCGGCAGCACGGTGGCAAAATACCGGATCATTCAGAGCGCAAAAATGTACGGCGACGGCATTGCCATCGCTGTGCCCGGCACGGCGGAGGACAGGGTAATAGCCGCGCAGGCGGCGGATGAGCTGCTGAATGTCTCGGGGGTAAACGCATCGTTTGTGATATACCCGGAAGGCGAGGTTGTGAACATTTCCGCAAGGTCGATGAGCGATATTAATGTCCAGGTTGTGCTTGAAAAGCTGGGGGGCGGGGGCAACAGATCCACCGCCGGCGCTCAGATAAGAGATATGGATTATGAAGAGGTTCTGGAGGAGCTTTTGAAAGCTATCGATTCATATCTAAAGGCTCCGGATGTATCCAAGGAGCTGTAAAGAACTGATTATATTCTTTTGCGCTTCTGCGCACCGCGGTCTCGCCGCGACACACAATTTACGGCCATTCTTTATATGGCCATTGCTATCTAGAACGACGAAAGGACGGTCATAATATGAAGGTAATACTGTTGCAGGATGTAAAGGGCAAGGGTAAGAAGGGACAGCGTGTGGAGGTTTCCGACGGGTACGCCAGGAATTACCTGATTCCCAGAAACCTTGCCATACAGGAGACTGCAGATAATGTAAACGTTTTCAAGCAGCAGGAAAAGGCCCGACTTGCAAAGATAGAGAAGGAAAAAAAGGAGGCCATGGAGACGGCCGAGAAGCTGAAAAGCTGTGTCGTAAAAATCCCCGCGAGGGCCGGCAGCGCCGGCAAGCTCTTTGGAGCCGTGACATCCAAGGAAATTGCCGACAGCATAAGCGAGCAGTGCGGCATTGTTATAGAAAAGAACAAAATCATACAGGCTGAGCCGATAAAAGCCTTCGGCACGTACGAGGTTAAATGCAAGCTGGGTCACGAGATAACCGGCGTAATCAACGTCATCGTAACGGAAATGAAATAATAACCGTTATAATGGTCTGAACAAAACACGCCCTGAGAGGGATTACTGTCTTGTTCAGGCCGCTTTGGGAGGAAAGTATGGACGAGCTATTAAACAAACAGATGCCTCACAGCATCGAAGCGGAGCAATCGGTGCTGGGCTCTATCCTTATAGACTCCAGATGCGTAAACGACGTTATCCTGATGCTGAAGCCCAGCGATTTTTATCTTGAGCTCAACCGCCAAATATACGAGACCATTATCTCAATGACCAACAACTCCAAGGTCGTAGATGCTGTAACCGTTCTCGAATGCCTTCGCAGCCAGGGGGATACCAGACCGAACCTTCAGTCCTATATTATAGAGCTGATGAATATAACACCGACTGCGGCAAACGTACTGGAATACGCCGCCATTGTCCGTGACAAGGCGCTTTTGCGCAACATTGCCGCCGTTTCCTCCGATGTGAGCGGACTGGTTTTTGGAGGGGCCGGCTCGGCGGGGGACGTACTGGAGGTGGCGGAGCAGAAGATATATGCCCTCAGGCAGGGCAAATCGAGGGGGGGACTTACCCCAATAGGGGAGATTTTGCCCTCGGTCTTCTCAAACCTGAAGGAGCTGGCCTTAGGCGAAGGGAAGCTCCCCGGATACTCAACCGGACTTCCTGACCTTGATGAGAAGATAATGGGTCTGAACAAATCGGACTTGATACTGCTTGCTTCCAGGCCGGGTATGGGAAAGACAAGCTTCGCCCTCAATATAGCCTTGAGCGTTGCAAAGAAATCCACCAAGACCGTGGCCATATTCTCGCTTGAAATGTCGAGGGAGCAACT
>JAAYOL010000059.1 GCA_012520395.1 Clostridiales bacterium | reverse complement strand
CTCGGCTCCCAAAAGCAGGGAGCGCATAAACTTATATTCGGCTGTTACCATACAGCGCAGGGCAGACAGCGCTAATTCTTCCCCGCTATGAGTGATTAGCCTCATGAGCGCCGCTGCAAGCGCTGCCACTTCCTGAGCACTTTTCTCCCATGAAGCACTCCTGTCTCCTACAAAGGGCAAAAGCGTCTCACGCAGGCTTGTACGTCCCAGGATGAAGTCTGCGGATACGCCGTAGTATTCGCAGGCGCGATTTACAAATTCAAGTCCGGGCTCCCTGATGCCGTTTTCATAATGCGACAACAATGCCTGTGAAATGCCAAGCTCCGAGGCGGCCTTACGTTGGTTTACCCCCCGTTCCTTGCGAAGCCTTGACAGGTTTCCCGCAAATCCGGTTCCGATCCGATCTTCCGTGATCATCTCTATCTCCTTACTAACTTTTGATTACTGCTTGTATATTATATAGACGTAAAGGTATGTTTGTAAACAGCTTATTACAATTTTTTCTCGGATTTTAAAGAAATGAACCGCATTACCATCAGCGCTGTCTAATAATACGGCTTATATTGGCACTGTATGTATTTAGAAATCTTTCCGCGACGGTGTGCACGGAGAAGTGAAATTATACCTGTTTAGCTGTCTAATTTTGTACAAAATCCAGCTAAATATCCCGCTGAAGCGATTTTGCAGCCTGGGGGGGTGATTTTTCAGCCGTTCCTCCCCGTTTTTCACAGAAAAATTAAGTAGTTTCCACTGTTGTGAACGTATTCATTTATCTAGCTATTGGTTTTTTATCCATCTATGCATTATGCTATGTATTATATGTTCTGGCGGCACTTGATAGCTAATCTACAAGCCGGACATCCAGGTCACAGCTCCGCCGTTAGGCACCAGAATTAGTAATCTTGTGCGGAAAGTGCCGAAATATTTTTAGACAAAATTCGCCCACAAGTTTTGTCACCCAGTACCTATCACCGCTAATCGCATAGAGAACATTTCACATGGGTATTGAGCGACAAATCACGTGTTATCCCCAGTTCTTTAGCACTTTCACCCTATCTATTCCGGAATCACAGTTAAGCCGAGTAGCATGGAAATATTCCTTGCCACCCTGCATGAACCCCCTCCTTTTGGCCCATAGTAAACCGATAAAAATTAAACCTTGTCCGCATATTTATAGATATCGGAGAATACATCTTTTTACTGATGAAGAAGGTGTAAGAAGTGTTATCAGTTACACCGGTAACCGTTAAACAGCTCTTACTTTTGTATTGAAAAACTTCTTTCGCATATGGGAACCTTTGCTATCTCAGGTGTCTCTGGGACATTCTTCCATATACCGCATAATTTACTCCAAAATAGCAGTTTATATATATATAACGCTAATCTTATATTATACAATATAGTCTTAATAAATGGAAGAGTAAAATAGAAAAAACAGAATAAAATTGATATTTTCATAATATTTTTTGATTTCCAGTTGACTAGCTTTTTCTATTATGCTATTCTTAAATTGAACTTTGTTCACTATAATTTGAACAGTGTTCGAAAGCCCAGTGAACTATTAAAAAAAGGAGGCTCAAGCTTTGGAAAGCATGAAACAAAATTTAGTCGACATTGTCGGAGCGGCTAATGTCATCGACAGTCCAGAAGTTCTTGCGTCTTATTCGAAAGACGAAAGCTTTGCTACCCCGATGAAACCATGGTTCGTTGTGAAGGTAGAAAATGCTGAACAAGTTCAGAAATTGGTTAGGTGGGCAAACGAGACCAAGACAACTCTTGTCCCGGTAAGCTCTGGTGCACCGCACTTTAAGGGGGACACAGTTCCAAGTGTTCCGCAGTCAGTTATTGTTGACTTAAGCGGGATGAAAAAGATCATCAGCATTAACCGTCAGCAGAGAATGTGCATTATTGAGCCAGGCGTAACTTATGGTCAGCTTCAGGAAGCTCTGGCAAAAGAGGGCATGACTCTTTCAACATGCTTAAGACCGAGAGCAAACAAGTCGGTCCTCACAAGTGTTCTGGAAGTAGAGCCTAGACTTAATTGTCTCCATCAGTTCAACTACACGGAGCCGGTAAGATGCACCGAGGTCACATTCGGTGATGGAAACCAGATTTTCACCGGCGAAGCCGGTAACGGCCCGAAAGACCTCCAAAAGCAATGGGAGCTCGGAAAGTGGCAGGTTCACTCGAACGGCCCCGCAGCGACAGATATGCTCAGAATGGTCCTCCAGGCTCAGGGAAGCATGGGAATAGTAACTTGGGCATCTATGAAATGCGAGCTGCTTCCCACTATTAAAAAGATGTATTTAGCGCCCGCTAATAAGTCTACCGATCTGGAAGACTTTGTTTACAAAGCCATCTGGGCAAGAATCGGTGACAAGCTTTATGTTATGAACAAGGCATATCTCGCAAGCTTGATGGGTGAAACCGCAGAAGAAATCGCCGAGCTTAAGAAAGTAATGCCTAACTGGGTCGCCGCCTTTGGCCTTTCTGCCGACATCTTACTTCCCGAATTAAAGGTAAGCGCTCAGGAGCACGATATCATGGAATATGCCAAGCAGACCGGCGTTCAGCTGCTTCCCAGAGTACCCGGTGCCAGCGGAGAGGCTGTACTGGAGAAATCCATCAATCCCTCTGGTGATACCTATTGGAAGCAGACTGCTAAGGGCTCATTCCAGGATATATTCTTCATTACAACATTAGATAGGACATCTAAGTTTATTGAAGCTATGTATGAGCTTGCAATCGAAGCGGGTTATCCGACGGAAGACATCGGTGTCTACATACAGCCACAGCATATGGGCACATCTGTCCATCTGGAATTCAACCTGCCTTACGATCCGAACAATGCAAAAGAAGCAAAGAAGGTTAAGGATCTGTATGCCGTTGCAAGTAGAGAGATGTCAAAGCTGGGCGGATACTATGCAAGACCCTATGACATCTGGGCTAACATTCAGCTTAACAAGGACGCTCAGTCCTATATTATGTTGCAGAAGATGAAGGATATTTTTGATCCTAATAACATTATGAATACCGGAAAACTTACCATTAAATAAATTTGGATAAGGAGGATGTAATAAAGATGGCTCTACAAGATCTTAGACCCATGATGGAACGTTGCAGTTACTGTGCCGGCTGCAAATTCATTCCATTTGAGAAAATAAAAAGCTTGAGATTTGCAGAAAACTGCCCAAGCATTGGTTATTACAATTTTATGACTTACTCCGCACGTGGACGTTTTCAGTTAAGCCAGAGCCTGCTTGACGGCAGAGCACAGCTTGATGATACCACCACAAATGCAATTCATTCATGCACATCCTGCGGCTACTGCGATATAGGATGCAAGATTACCAGATACAACCTTGAGCCCCTGGAACACAACATTGAGCAGAAGGCTTATGCAGTAGAAAACGGCAAGATATTAGAGGGACAGAAGCCCCTTATCGACAACCTTAAAAAAGAACACAGCATGATTCCGGGAACCAAGAAAGCTAATCGTACAGATTGGGCAAAGGATTTGAACCTTAAGGACCTGTTTAAGGAGAAGGCCGAGGTTGCTTTCTTTGCGGGATGTAAGTACAGCTATGATCCGAAGCTTCAGAAGGTGGCTCAGTCCGCCGTCAAACTGCTTCAGAGTGCCGGAGTTGATTTGGGCTACCTGGGCGCCGCAGACAACTGCTGTGCAGGCCGTGCGCATCAGATGGGCTTCTTTAATGAGTTCAAAGATCGTGCAAACGCAAACATCAAGTCCTTCGAAACCGCAGGGGTAAAGACAATAGTCACTCCCTGTTCGGATTGCTACCACTCCTTCAAGCGTCAGTATGCAAAGCTTGGTTCAACCGTTAAGGTTCTCCACATCGTTGAGTATGTTGACCAGTTAATCCAAGAAGGAAAAATTAAGTTTACAAAATCAGTTCCCATGACTGTTACATATCACGACCCCTGCCACCTCGGCAGATTGGGCGAAGATTACATTCCTTGGGAAGGCAAAGAAAAGAAGATACTCAACCAAGTTCACACTTGGGAGCCGAAGAGACCCAGATACAATGGTATTTACGGAATTTATGATGCTCCGAGAAACATCTTGAAAGCAATTCCGGGAGTTAACCTTGTTGAAATGGAAAGAATCCGCGAGTATTCATGGTGCTGCGGTGCGGGTGCCGGATGTAACGAAAGTAATCCGGAGTTCTCCGCTTGGACAGCCGGTGAAAGAATCACGGAAGCAAACACAACCGGTGCTGACGCATTGGTAACCGCTTGCCCGTGGTGTAAGGATAATTTTGTCAATGCTGTTGATGAAGATGGTAATAAGATTGAAGTCTTAGACATCATCGAACTCGTTCAGCAAGCAATATGAAAGGAGGTCCTATAAATGGCTTTTTCAAGAGAAATATATAAGGCACTCGAAGATATCGTAGGAAAAGACAACATTTCTGAGAACATTAGTGTATGTGAAACATACAGAAGCATTCCTGCTCAGACCTCAGCTCACTATGGGCCGAGTGAACACTGGACACCACTTCCCCAGGCCGTAGTCATGCCCGGAAGCACTGAGGAAGTCCAGAACATCATAAAAGTCTGCAATAAGTACGGTATAGAGTTTAAGGCATCAACCACTTTCTATTCGACCATGGGTTATATAGGAAGCGATTTCGCACTTCAGCTCGACATGAGAAGAATGAAGAGCATAAAAATTGATGCTAAGAACATGTGCGCAATCGTCGAGCCCTTCGCTATCGGTGCAACTGTTCAGGCAGAAGCCATGAAGCTCGGACTGAACTTGAATATCCCCGGCGTTGGCTGCAGTGCCTCTACACTTGCAAACTTCTCATCCTGGGTTGCCTTCGGTCCGAACTCAATATCCATGGGACAGGGCTCGGAGAACATCCTTGGTTTAGAGTGGGTTCTTCCGAATGGTGATGTAATCAGAACCGGTTCCCTCGGCTCCGGTGACGGTTGGTTCTGCGGCGAGGGTCCCGGACCGAGCCAGAGAGGCCTCCTGAGAGGTATATTCGGCACAGCCGGATCATCGGGTGTTTGCACAAAGATGGCTGTCAGACTGCATCCGTGGCCAGGCCCCGCCGACTTCCCCACTTACGGCATGGCTCCCGCATATAAGGCCGATTGGGGTCCAAACTTTAAGTGCTATACACTTTGCTACCCCGATTGGAAATCCTGGGCACGCAGTGTTCAGTACTTCCATGAGAGCGATGTGGCGTATACCGGACACAGGCAGTTCAATATGTTCGGAAGAGACTTAAAGGGCGCAATGATAGAAATCATCTCTAATCCTGACGGACAGCTTGCAGATTTGGAAGAGCTACTTGAAGATGAGTATATCAAGGAACAAACCGAAAAAATGAAGCTGGACTATCAGATAGTCATCGTTGGTTTCTCGGAAAAAGACATGGAGTACAAAGAGAAGGCCGTTGACTACATACTTGAGCAGACCGGCGGCTGGAAGAGCGAAATGATGCTTGATAAGGATAAGCACGACTATGCTCTGTTGTACATGACCAGGCTTGGCCATAAGAACCTTAACTATGTTTTCTGCGGTTCTTACGAAGGCATATTCGGTCTGTCCAGCAATGTCTGGAAGACAATCGAAGTTGTTGAAGACGCAGCTGCTCTCAAGAGAAAGTGGGAGCAAGATTATAACCACATTGCTGCTACCGGCGGTGACTCTTCAATGGGCAGCCTGTCCGGAATAGGCGGCGGCGGTGCAACCGGCTGGGAGTTCTTCGCAAACTTTGATGCTTATGATAAGGAATCCATCCGCGGAGTATATAAGCTCTCCGATGAGACCCAGAAGTTCCATAATAAGTATGCCTTCGGTCCTGATTTCTGCAGATGGAATTCGGATCTGAGACGTATGGACGGATACAACTTTACTCAGGAAGAGCATAATGAGTTCTACAAAGATTCCGCACAGCCGTGGGTTTTCGCCTATCAGTATAAGATAAGAGAAGCTATTAACCCGAATAATCTCTGCGGAAGCTACTTCAGAACGCTTGACCCAAAATGCTTGGAGAACTAGATTGAGCAGGGACTAATACGCCCTTCTTAAATACCTCCCTTCTTGTCTTGGTTATGCAGCGCAGAGGCCGCCTCTTGGCGGCCTCTGCGTGTTTATGTTTTACTATTTTTCAGCTTTATAAGTTGCGTTAATGATGGCGCTCAAAACCCCGAAGAGCACCCCGGCTATAGGCCATATTATCCAGGTTATTCCCCAGTTGAAGGTTACAAAGCTCCAAATCAGGTAGATGGCGGCCGCCACTGACCAGTAAATCTGTCCAATTTTCTCTACCTGTCTATTTGCTTTTTTGTCAGCATATCCTCCCTCCTGCAAAAGTACACAATAGCTCTCCTTTATCATCCCGGCCCTAATAATGAGATGTACTCCTATACTCAATAGTAGCAGTAAGATTGCCACGCCTAGAATAACTATCCTCCCTTCTCCAAGCAGAAGGGCAATCCCGAGCAGGGGCACAACGCTCACCACACAGATGACGACGCCTACGGTCATTAGTAGCGCATAACTCTCCTTGAACCTATCCCTGAGCTCCTTAACATATGCAAGGGCACCATGCTCAAGAGAAATCTCCTCAGTTTTCAGATAATCGTACTTGCTTATACGAATGCTGGTTGTAATAAACAGTGCAACGGCAACCGCTACTAAAGCAAACAGCAGCATAAGCCCAATAAAGACAGCCAGCTTTGAAACGGACTCGGAGCTTCCGGAACCAAAAGCACCTGCAAGTGTCACAAGAGGAGCAGGCGAAAGAATACACAGCGAAACTCCGACAGCTATCCTGTTTGCGGCTTTTGCACTTGACGAGAGGTATTCCTCACTTTCCTTAAAGTCCACCGTCCTTCGTGTATCGGTAATAACATCGGCATCGGAGAGGCCAAGCTCTTCCTTTAGCTCACTTAAATTGCCGAATTCGGAGATTACTCTGCCCACCGCCTCGTTTTCACTCTTACCCTCTGCAATAAGTTCGTTATATTTGTCCTCCATCATGTTAAGAAGCTCTCGCTTTGCCCTTTCAGTCTCGGCTGTCCGCTTCAGCCCGGAAAACATATTATCCAGGTAATTTCTTATTGTCTCCATCTCTTACGCCTCCAAATTAATAAATCTTTCCACAAGATTCTTGGTTCGTTTCCATTCATCGCACTTTTCCCGATAGTACTCCCTGCCCTTTTCCGTAATCCTGTAATATGTCCTCGGTTTTCCAAAGGTGACATTCCCCGGAAAGGACTCGATGTAGCCGTTTCTTTCCAAGCGTCCAAAGGCAGAATACAGTGTGGTTTCCTTGATTCTGTACGCTCCCTCTGATAGATTTTCGATACTCTTTGAAACTTCATAGCCGTAGGACGGTTCGTCAAGCAGCAAAAATAGTATCATGGTGTCGGTGTAACCTCTGATTACATCGCTACCTATCACATTCATCACTCCTAATGTACTACGTGTATTGTAGTACTATCAACGTAGTACGTCTGACGTAGTAGTTATAAAATAGCATTTTTACTACGTCATGTCAAGTAATTTTTTAAAATTTTTTCAGCTTTACAGGCACAGGAATATAATATAAAATATAGTGAGATTTGTATTAGGAGTGTTAATATGAAAAACCGCGGCTTTGAGGCAGTAAGCAAGTTGAGAAACGAGAATAAAACCTGCTCCCTCCTCCCTCTCCGCGCATCAAGAACATCGGCAGGTTATGATTTTTACGCAACGGAAGATTTGAGCATCCCCCCTCAAGCTAAGGCGGAGTTTATTACCGATATAAAAGCCTATATGCCCCCCGGCGAGATGCTCATGCTGGTTGTGCGAAGCTCGTCGGGCGTTAAAAATGACCTGATGCTGGCCAATACCCTAGGGATAATTGACAGCGATTTTTACAATAATCCCGATAACGAGGGGAATATAAAAATAATTTTGCGCAATCTGCGCCCTGAGATGTGCCTTTTGGGCTATAAGGAGGTCAATGCAGGCGGCGAGGTTCTGACCCTGCCTCAAATTGAGGATTTGCGGGAGATAAACACAGTGCATATCAAGGCGGGCGACCGCGTGGTTCAGGGTATTTTCATACCAGTTCTTGAAGCTGATAACTGTAATTCGGACAGCGCACGCCTCGGCGGCCTCGGTAGCAGCGGAAAATAGTCGGTTCTATAAATCTGGTTTTTGTTTTGCTTAGGATACATATTGATTCCCCTAGCTTAAGAAGGAAAACGGATATTAACATAAAATTCTTATAATATCCTATAATATTTAAAAAATAAAATATACAATAGAAGTAAATAACACTTTTGTAAAGGGATTATATAATGGATATTATTGTAAGAGATAATTATGATGAGCTGAGCGAGTATACGGCTAAGCTTATTGCCGGCTTTGTGAAATCAAAGCCTGATTGCGTTCTCGGCCTGGCAACCGGAAGTACCCCTATTGGTACCTACAAAGAACTTGTCAGGATGCACAAGGAGGAAGGCCTTGACTTTTCGCAAGTAAAAACCTTTAATCTCGATGAGTATTACGGCACAGGCATTGATTTGGAAAAGCCTTACGAGTTGGATCAGAGCTATGCAAGATTTATGCACGAGGAGCTTCTTAAGCATATCAATATCAAAGCAGAAAATATACATATCCCCGATGGACTGACAAAGACGCCAAATGAATTTTGCAAATGGTATGAAGAAGAAATTAAAAAAGCCGGTGGTATAGATTTGCAGCTTCTTGGTATAGGCGCTGACGGACACTGGGCATTTAACGAGCCCGGGTCATCACTCGCATCCAGAACCAGGATTCAGGCTCTTACACGGCAAACCCTTGATGACAATTATGAGAGCTTCTATAAAAAGGCCGGCATAGCAAGAGAGGAGATGCCTCATTTTGCCATAACAATGGGGATTGGTACCATTTTAGAAGCCAAGAATATTATTATGATTGCAAACGGGTTAAAGAAGGCCGATGTAGTTGCCAAATGTATTGAAGGCCCCGTTACTTCCCAAATCACTGCTTCAGCAATACAGCTTCATAGCGGCGGAGTGACCGTGGTTCTTGATAAGGATGCCGCTTCCAAGCTCAACAGTCTTGAACACTATATACACGTAGAAAAGATGAAACAGAAGTACGGTTTATAGGCTGTCCCATAATCCTTGTTTTCTGGCATAGTTAAACCCCCGAGGTCGGCAAGACTTCGGGGGTTTGGTTGCGCGCGCTTCCTTTATATGTCAATCAAAGAAATTCCTCTTTCTCTTCCTTCGTGTAAAACAATTTCATATCCTCTTCGTTAGTCAGTTTGCCTTCATAATTTAATAGATGCGCTATGGCTTCGTTTCTGTTGCGCGAGGCCGTTTCCTCTAAGGCTGTTATTTTTTCCGGTATTCTTTCATCCATGAGCATTTTCTTAATATTATTGAAAATATCAATATTTCCATATAGGAATTTGCCTTCATAAAGGATTTTTGAAGCAACCATGGATTTAAAGCTGTTGAATTTCAGTTGTTCTTTTACCTTTGAAATATCTTTTATTATATAATCAATCTCTTCATTATAGCTGGGGTTTCTGAGCAGGAAGTTCTTCTGTTCGTATATGTGATAGTCAAGTGCTTTTACAATACTGACCGGCAAACCCTGGGTGACCACAACAATATCCAGGTCGGATCCCCTGACGAGCTCACCGGTAGATGGTTCAGGGCGGGGTTCCAAGTGTGCCATTTCGTAGGCCACATCACCTGCAATTATAAAACATGCACCCGCTTTTATGATATTTGAAGCTAACTGGGATTCAACAATTTTTGTTATTACCTCTTGGGCAAGCTCAAACTTTCTTTTGCTTATATTGATAATCTCTTGGCGGAGAAGCTCGGCCTTATCTTGTATATCTGGAATATTTCTAACAGTACCAATTACGGTATAACCATGAAACTCTCTAATGATAGAAGGCGAAAGCCTGGCATACCCCTCTACCTGTCTGTCAAGCCTTAGATACCTAGTCCCTATCGTTTTAGTTACTATCCTTTCATGACTATTACAAATTTTCCACGCTGTGAATTCATCCATCTGGGTTCTTTCGAGCAATTCTTTGCCGATTAAAGGCCCTCGGCTGTCTAAAAGCTCAAGTATCTGATCCATGAATCCGTTCCTCTCTGCCTGCCCCTTTTAAACTGTACCTAATCTCACTTAGTCAAAGAAAGTTCATCGGTTCCGGATCACTAGGTGAAGCATAATTCTGCGCTGTCATCATCGTATCCCATTCCAACAATCGTTACATTCAAGTAGTCCTGGTTGTTCAGCAAATCAATGTCGGTGCTTTCCAGCTCGTTTTTACGTATTAAACGCACAACGGGACGCAGTGTGTTTTCCTCGTTGTTTTTGACTACCATGGCTTTTTCTCCGTTGCTCAAAGTCACTATCATACCGACTTGATAAGCAACTACGACCTTCAAAAAGGCATGTAAAACCTCATAGTCAAATAGTATGAGTGCGTTTCCCATCATATACTCAACCGCTTCGTTGGCGAAGACTGCTTTCCTGTATGGACGGTTGGATGTAAGAGCGTCAAAGACATCGGCAATCGCAAGAATCCGGCCGAATAACGGAATGTTATTGCCGCTGAGATTTTTCGGGTATCCATTGCCATCATATCTTTCGTGATGCGTTAGAATCCCCTGGATTACAATGGGCGAAATCATTTTGTTTCTTTCCAGCTGTTTTATTGCTGTTTCCGGATGCTGTTTAATAATCTGATATTCCTTATCGGTCAATCTGTCGGGCTTGTTCAAAATCACCTTTGGCACAGATAGCTTGCCTAAATCGTGGAGCAACCCGCTTAAGGCAAGCTGTATCAGTAGTGATTTGCTAAGGCCCATCTTGGTTCCTATGGAAACGGCAATAATAGCCACGCTGAGCGAATGCTGGTATGTATAGTCATCATAGCCCTTCAAATCAATTATATTTATCAGGATCTCGTCATTCATAAGGATATTGTCGACAAGTGCCTGTGCAACTTCCATTAAGGCCTTGATTGATGACGCCAATATCTTGCCGGTTTTATTAAAGTTCTTAAAGGCACTTTTTATTTGAATCAAAGACTCGGTTTTGAGCTTATCGTCAATCATCGGAATCATTTGGACATCGCTGGAAAAAGAGCTTTCAATATATACGCCATTAATATTGAAGTGCTTAAGCTTAGAAATATTGATCTCTTTGATTACCTGTCCTTTTGCAAGTAAAGGATTTCCCCCAATTGCAGTATAAACATCCCGGGCCAAAACCATGCCGCTTTTTAAATAATCTACAGGAATATAAACCAATTGCCACAAACCTTTCAAACAAGCTTGTTTTCCCCCGAATTGAACGGGCAAACAGAAGCTGTCATAAATGATAATTGTAAACAGTGCCTCTTATTTTAATCAGGAGGTTTTCTAACAGCAGATTTTGCCTTTAATGTATAGTGGTTTTTCATATTAATAATCTCCTGTTAAGTTATTCTACATTTGCGCCATATCTTAACAACTTTTAGGGTTAAATTAATGTAAATCTAGTCCGGCTCTACTCTGTAGCACCGTGATACATAACAACATGCGCCGTCACGATGGATGGCACATGCATAACAACAGCGGGCTGCTCGAAAAGAGTTACCCGCCGAGTTTAGCACCTCGAAGTGCATTGTGAATATGGAATTATGCTATATTTAACTTCATTCCCTGTGTAAGGCTTTCCCGTTTTTTAGTGACCATCAAATCTGCACTAATTATCGCTGCCGGTTCTCTCCGCCAGCGGAACGTATTTCTGACGTTTCGCTACGCTCATATATGCCGGTCGGATAATCTTGCCCCCGTTAATCAGCTCCTCCATACGATGGGCGCTCCATCCGGTGATACGAGCAATGGCAAAGATGGGAGTAAACAGCTCCAGCGGCAAACCTAACATATGATAGACAAGACCGCTGTAAAAGTCAACATTGGCGCTGACACCCTTGTAAATCTTTCGCTCTTCGGCAATCACTTCGGGAGCAAGCTTTTCAACCAAGGAATAGAACTGGAATTCCTCCTCCATCCCCTTTTCCTCAGACAATTCCTCAACAAAGGATTTTAGAATATTTGCTCTCGGGTCAGACAGGGAGTAGACCGCGTGCCCCATGCCGTAAATGAGCCCGGCCTTATCAAACACCTTCTTATTCAGGAGTGCCTGGAGATACTCCCTCACTTCCCTTTCATTCTTCCAGTCGGATATTTCCTTCTTCATGCACTCGAACATCTGTATGACCTTAATATTTGCTCCGCCGTGCTTCGGCCCTTTAAGGGAGCTCAGTGCCGCTGCAATGGTAGAATAGGTATCAGCCCCGCTTGAGGTTACAACATGAGTTGTAAACGTAGAGTTGTTACCACCGCCATGCTCGGCATGGAGAATCAATGCCACGTCTAAAATATGCGCTTCCATTTCTGAATACCTGCTGTCGGGCCTAAGCATGTGGAGGATATTCTCTGCCGTAGACAGCTCCGGTTTCGGGGTGTGAATGACGAGGCTGTTCCCCCGGATGTAGTGGCTGTAAGCCTGGTAGCCATATACAGAGAGCACAGGGAAATTGGCAATCAGCTGAAGTGACTGCCGCATTACATTCGGCAAAGATATATCGTTTGCGTTGTTATCATAGGCGAACAAAGTCAATACGCTGCGCGAGAGCGAGTTCATCATGTCGTTGCTGGGCGCCTTCATGATTACGTCCCGGACAAAATTTGTCGGAAGCGTTCGATATCCTGCAAGAATACTGGAAAATTTCTTAAGTTGAGTCTCTGAAGGAAGCTCCCCATAAAGCAGCAGATAGGTCACTTCTTCAAATCCAAACCGTTTTTCCTTCATAATGCCGGAGATAATCTGTTCTATATCTATGCCCCTGTAATAGAGCTTCCCATCTGCAGGCACCATTTGATCGCCCTCCCTTGCGAAGGCTTGAATCTCCGAAATCTCTGTCAGCCCGGTGAGAACACCCTTTCCATTGACATCACGAAGTCCTCGTTTTACTTCAAATTTACCGTAAAACTCCGGATCTATTTTGCTGTTATTTTTACAAAGCTCTGACAGCTCCACAATGTCTTGTGTAATTTGAGAATATTTATTGTTATATTTATTCATATTATCTCCCTCTCTGAACGTCTTTTTTGGAGTGGCTTGCGTATTGTGCAATGTATTGAAATGATTATTTATTTGCAAGTGATGTATCTTTACTATTTTATCACAGAAACAGGGCTTCTGGCAACCTTTGATTGCAATAGATTTGATTAAATAGCTTGATACTAAATGAGGTTTAAACAGAATCAGAGGGAGGACAACCGGTCCATCCCTCTGATTTTATATTACAATACTATTTATTTCTTTCAATAAATATGCAAGTGGGGGCCGACTGGCGCTGCCAGTAGGTTTTAGCAGTAAGCATCATCTGTTATTTTCCACAGCTTCTGACCAGCTTCAAAATCGGTTCGAGTTCAGGGAGGCGATTTAGGCACAATCTTTCCTCGTTAATCTCGTATTTTATAAGTATTTTATCGGTGTAATAGCGTCTGTAGAGGAATATGTTTGCATTTGAGCCATTAACCGAAAAGGCCAATGCGTAGTTTATTTTTTCCGTCAATGCAATAAATTTTTTTATGCAGTCCTCATTGAGCGGCATATAATCTCTCGGGGCATCCTGACGGACATAAATCAGGTACTCCTGTCCCAAAACTTTTTTGCTTGTCTCGAGCTCACGGTATCCGGCTGTTTTATAGTGATTGGCATAAACGAAAGGGTGTAAAAAGGAATTGTGAACAACAATAAAATCATTGTCAGACGGATTGTTTAATACAGCTTTTATCCATGTACCGCTTATAAACGTATATCTGTCGCGGAAGTTTTCGGTCACATACCGGTAATGTGCGGAAATCTCGGCGAGCTCACACTTGATACCCTTCCATATACCGCTTACGTATTGCCTGCACAAAAAATTATTTTCTTTGCCGCCGATAGGGACGAGATTGCTGTTTTTTAGTTCCTTGTAATCAAGCCCGCCCTTCTTTTTATATTCAAAATTATCAAGAAGCCTCCCCAGCCCGAACATGGAGTTCAGCTCGCTGTAGGAAGCTTCGTATAACTTTTTATTGTGTCTGAAAACAAAAAAGTAAAATGCTATACCGCATGCCGCAATTCCGGAGGCGATTATCAGATTAAAAAATGACACAACAAGCGCAATAACATAAACGCCTACAATACTTATCGACATGGTTTGCAGCTTTTTTCGTTTAGATTCCAGTTCAGCTATATAACTACCCAATTTTTTCATAATACTATCCCTTACTCCCGCCCGCTACCTCAGAGTCTAATAGCCGGTTTTGTTGGATATTGTATCATAATTGATAGTGGTTTTCAATCTTTAATAATGTATCCAATTGGGTTTTAAAGGAGAGTAACCCCCGGCACCATAAGAGTTTTAAGCTCTCTGGATTTGCCGGGGGTATTTCTCCTTTAGAGTATGATTACGCCTCACTCGCCGGACGATTTAATATGGCCTCTTAACTACTATTTTATAATGTCAAATCTAATTGGATCTGGCTCTTCTTCTATCCTTACTTCTTCATCAAACTGATTATCTGTAAGAATTTCATTGAGTTCTTCTTCTGAACGCTCACCAAATATCTCCAAATATTTATTCATTATATTTATAAAAGAATTATTTTTAATTGAGAGTTTAGCATCAGCACCATATCCTATGCCAGTACCCAGCCCTTCAAAAGTACAGTATTCTATTGTGCCTTCGACATTCGGATTTGCATAAAAACCAATTCCCACATCTTTGAAGGTTACATTTTGTATAACCAAATCTTTGGTGCCATGTTTACTATCTATGCCTTGCTTTGATGCTCCGGTTATCGTTAGATTCTTAACAGTAATGCCGTTGGACGCAAGGTAAAGACCGCAGTTATTTCTGCTATCCTCTGCAGTTATAATGGTTTTGCCATTTCCGTCTAAGACAAGCCCCTCATGATTATCAAGGTTTACATATTCAGATAATTCGATGTCACTGTTAAGTATGATAAGGTCAAATTCCCTGCTCTGAAGTGCGGCCCTAAGCTCAGCTTCGTCTCCTACCACTATGGCCCCCCAGATGCTTGCCCATGACCCGCCATTGCCCGAAAACTCATTAAAGTTATTATCTTCTGCTGTATAGGAGACACCATTGTTATCCACAGCTGTTGCAACTGCTTTTATAGGTGGATTATCCGGCCTTAGCTCCTCTTCTACCCACTCGGTTGTCCACGAACTGCTTTTGTACTTCCCTTCTATTACCACGAATGGGGATGTTAAAGCGCCACTTACAGGTAGTTTTTCTGGCTTAAGTGTATTCGTACCTATTAATACTTCACCTTCACCAAATAATTCTATCTTTATTGAGGTAATACTATCCACATCAGCTCCGGTAAAACTGAACTCTGCTGTTACCCGTTTGTTATCATCTTCAGGGCTTACCACGTAAAAACCACCTGTTGAAGATACCTGAATATCCTGAGCCCATACGCTTCTCCAATTGCCTGTGTATTTCACTTCCGCAACATAGCTAACATCATTCCCGTCTACTACTGTTATTAACGCGTATGAGGGCGTATTGGCATAGCTTGGTTCTCCTTCTACCCACTCAGTTGTCCACGAACTGCTAGTATATCCGCCTTCCTCCGGGATGACGACGAATGGGGATGTTAATCCATCTCCATGAGCTTTTGTAGCGTCTTTAAGGGCGTTTGAACCAATTAGCTCATCAGCTGCATTGTATAGTTCTATCTTGAAGGATGTGATTTGCTCGTTATCAGCCCCGGGTAGATTGATTTCAAGAAATATGCCTTTGTAATTGCTTGAGTTTACAAAACCATTTCCTTCTACCTGGATGTCTTGAGGCGCTATTACTGTAACGTCTGTTGTTGCAGTCTTATTTCCGGCCTTTGCCGTTATAATAGCTGTTCCTGCTGCTACTGCTGTTACTTTACCATTCTCATCCACTGTTGCAATTTCCTCATTATCTGAACTCCAAGTAACGGTCTTATCTGTAGCATTCCAAGGGCTCACAGTAGCAATAATTGTTCCGGTTGTCACAGCTATTCCATCTGGTTGCGGCTGTGCTAATACCATTGTTTCAGGAGCAACACTAATATCACTCACCGCAACATAAACAGGGCCGTCATACCCGCCGCCGCCACCGCCGCCAGGCGAGGTAATTACACCCGTTCCTTGACTATTATTTGTTGCACTGCCATTAATAGGGACCTCCTTACCGCCGCCTGCGGTTACTCCGGTGGCTCCGCTATTGTTTATTTTTGTGCCCGGTGTGGTGACTGAAGTATTATCAGCACCCTCTTTAGTTGTGACCGTGCTCACCGTTCCTGTCCCGGTTACTAATGTATTGGCCGCAAAGGTCTCAATTGAATTTATTTTGCCTTTAACATTCACCGTGGTGCCGGATGCGCTGGGGTACACTACCACATCGCTTACGACAGCATCTTTGTCAATTGTAACATTCGCCGCTCCTGATGCGGTGACTTCAATTCTGTCTACGGCCGCGTTCCGAACTATAACCGCTACATCAGAAACGCGAATCTCAATGGTGCCGACTGTTCCTTCTATGATAACTTCATCTTTTCCGTCGTCTATGATAATCACATCAACAGCAGCGCCGCCTTCGGCAAAAACGCGGATAAGCCCGTCTACTTTGGCTATTATCACATTTCCTTCAACAGCGCCGCCCACAATAACGATTGAGTTTACACCGCCGCCGCGGACAATCAGATCGCCTTGTATTGTAACATTATCCAGAGTTACATCACCATCCCCGACCCCGTCACCTATAATCAAATCACCGGTAATGTTTACGGTTTTCAGGGTAACGCCCGGAGCGTTAACCATGATGTTCCCAGAAGCGACCTGTGTATATACTCCCTCTTGGTTTATATATTGTTTAATTATATTGTGCATAACCTGGGCAAACTCAGCTCTGCTAATGCTTGCCTGAGGGTTTAGCCTATCATTCGAACCCTGTATGTACCCGGCATCCACTAAGGCATAGACCTCACCCTTTGCCCAGTCCGATATATCTCTGGCGTCCTCAAAAATTCTGCTTATCGCGGTTGCCGGCTTAAGCTTCAGCGCTCTGGCTAAAACCGCAAAAGCCTGCTCACGGGTAATGTTGCCGTTTGGGTCCATTTTTCCGTCATAACCCTGCAATATTCCCATTTTATATGCTTTCGCCATGCTGGTTGCAAACCAGTCCGTGCTTTGGACATCTGAGTATGCGGATATATCGCCCTCCTCCGTCGCACCGAAGGCCCGGACAATTATCGTTGCCATTTGCGCTCTTGTTAGGGGACTATCCGGCATAATTTTCCCGTTTTCTCCTAAGAGCAGGCCATTTTTGACGGCACTTTCCAACGCTTCGGTTGCCCAGTTATCTGGCATGTCCGAAAACTGTGGAGTGCCACCTGTAGCTGCGGCACCTGCGGCGGGCAACACGCCCATCACCAAAACAAGTGCCAACAAGACTGATAGAAACCTCTTTGACATTTTGAATCCCCCTTAAAATATTTTATTTTAGCTTGAGCTCCTACTGAAAAAATTAATGGAAACTATTTGCAGTGAAAAACACGGTTCTATGCACGCTACATCGTGGTCATGCAATGTTGTACATTTTCCATTAATTGTAATATGCCCATTATAGCACAATAATTTGGTAATTCAACCATAAAATGTAATTTATTTGCCGTAAGTAGATCAATTTTTTGTAAATATGTAGATATTTGCCTTCTCAAACCGATTTTTTGAAAATGTTGTGGCATTTTGAAAAAAAGAGCCAACTGATTTAATGTCAGTTAGCTCTTTTTATAAATCTACTTATAAAGGGTAGGCATAATATGGAACAAATACTATAAAAATGCAGTCTTAATCTTGGTACTGTTATCTGTCTGGCCTCTGTTGCTTTGGCATCGGCAAGCACTCATAGTTCAAAGGCTAGCAGATTCCATCAATTGTACTGAAATGAACTAGTTACAGGTAATAATATTTTATCAATGGGGGTGCTGGTTTGGGAAAGAAGCTTGTTTCTTTTACGGCAGTTTTACTTTGTTTACTAGGGTGTCTATGCGGATGCACTAATCGATTAAATCTCTCGCCTACGGAGGCCTCAACTCAAACCGCGGTTCCGACGCCGACACAAACTCCGGTTATATACCCAACGCCAACTGTCGGTGCTTCAGATGTCTCCGTAAACAAAGAAGACAACATAGAGAGTTTGGAGGGCATGTTTGCAGGCGGCACAAAGATATGGTATGAATACGCGGAGGACTATGACGCTCCTGACAAATATCTCACACAAAAGAGCTTTGATTTGGACGAAGATAAATTTAAACTGTATGAGCATCTGTTTAATTGCACCTGGGAGCGGGGGGATTCCGCCGACGCAGACGATAGCGGTGCCGTGGTCTTCATCGGCGACGATGACAAGGGCTGCTTTCGTTTCTATCTCGGAAGCGATATAGTGGCCTATATTGACGGAGAAGAAACAGAGTATTACAGGGCGTACATAGAAATTGAGGAGGATTATTTCCCGGATTATCCGAGGGCCCTGCTCCCAAAAGTAATAATGCAGGAATTTTCGGCTTATGAGCGTTTTGCCAACCGCGTTATTTATTTAAAAGCTGATGATTTCGAAAGCAAAGAGGATATCGCTTATGCATTCATGGAACTACAAATCGCTTATTTGAAAGCTATGACGCCGGAAAACTGGTATTCATTGGCCGATTATCAGATACTGGAATTAAGCTTGTCACAATCGAAAGAAGACAAATTTATATTTTGCGTGAAACCTGCGATTAAGCCAAAAGTATATGAAAATTCAATCTGGTTTGCGGGCAGCGGAGAGGCCGGGAAAGGCGAATGGGCTGGATATATTATTAGAAATGATTATTACAGGCTCGACCTGATAAACGGATACTGGGAAGCCAGACCTTGTAGTTCGGACACAAGGCTTAACGAGCCGGTTACATATCCAACGCCAACTGTCGGCGATTCCGACACCTCCGCCAAAACCAATGTTACCGTAATTGAGCAGGACGGGATTAGCATCGCATTCCCCAGTGAATATTGCGATTTGCTGCTCTTCAATCCGGAAGAGAATTTCTATCACGAGGCTGGAGCTTTAGTCGAAGTTTACTACAAACCAACTTATGGAAAATCAGGCGCAGGATGGCTGTTTTCCATTGTCCGGTATAATCAGGCGCAATACGAGCAGTATTTATCTGGAGGCGATGCCCCTGGACGCTTCTTTTTTGCCAAAGACGATACATATTATTACGGCTATTTTCGCCCCACCGACGTTCAGCATTTTGACCAAAATGATATGGTTATTTTTAATGACCTAAAATACAACCTGGGCGACTTTGTCAGACAGGACATACTTACCCGCAACAATCTGACTCCATACAGCGACAATGAATTCTGGAGCAAAACCTATACCTATGACAGCGACCATGTATATCTGACCTATTATCCCTACTATGCCTATCAGGATACCGCGGCGCAGCAGAATTTCAGTTGGCAGGACGTCGCCTATACTCTTGTCCTCTCTCAGCCTGCCGCGCAGGGGGATACGGGAATTTGGTGTGTTGAACGGATGTATGACGACCCCAAATACGGCTATATCTACGTTCATTTCCCGAACACAGAGGGCCTCAGCGCCGCGGAGTATTATGCAAAATTGCAGGAGAAGTGCGACATGGGGCAGCACTCCGAACTCCTCGACCCCGTGCAGGTGGCTCTAAACTATGTTAAGCTGGTTCACGGTCATTCAGCGGCTACTATTGATAGCTTCGTAAAAGCAGAGGGGCTCCCGGAGGGAGATTACAGACATTAATTGGGGCAATTTATTGATGACGCCAGGGAGATTAGCGTAAACTTAAATCAGAAGCTATTTTAATATAGCGAAAAGCCTGCCTCGATAAACAAGGCAGGCTTTGTTGTTTTCATATATTGTCTATTATACTCGTTGCCAGCTTTTTGCCAAAACCCTTCAGGCCGGGTAAAAATTTATTATGGCTGCTTTTAGCGTCTCCGTACCACTGGCCGTATAAGTATGGTCAGCTGTCGCTATAAAGCTGATTGAATCATCAGCTTGCAGTATGTGAGTCCGTCCGTTTACAGTGAGACTTAACTCCCCCTCCAAAACCAAAATGTATTCCTGCACTTTTTCAGAATGTCCAATGGAGGTATGGCTGTATCCCGCATCTAACTCAATTTGAAAAAATTCAAAGTTACGCAATGGCGTGTTTTCATAGTAACAGTACACCCGATAATGCCCGTTTTCGTCGGACTGTACGTTAATCTCGGACTTTTTCATAACGGATGTATCATGCTTCTGCTGTTCCAGCAACGCCGTATATGGCACTTTAAGTCCATTAGCAATTTTCCATATGGTATTAATTGTGGGGTTTGTATCCCCTTTCTCAATTTGGGATAGCATTACCTTGCTCACATCAGAAAGCTCTGCTAACTGCCCTAAACTCAGATTCCTCTCTGTTCGCAGCCTTTTTAAATTAACACCGATAACATGAGTAATCTCCATATTAGCTCCTTTTGTGTTGACAAATATAGTTTGCTGTTGTAATATTTATTTTACTGTTGTTAAATATATTATACATGCAATCATTTAGGAGCGCAAGATGGACAATAAGAAAATCTTTAAGAAAGCTCTATACACAGCTTTCCCAAACACCATCCCGGTACTGACGGGTTTTCTGGTACTGGGAACTGCCTATGGGGTTTTGATGCTAAAAAGCGGTTACGGTACTCTGTGGTCGGTGATGATGAGCGCACTTGCATTTTGCGGTAGTATGCAGTTTGTCGCAATTACCCTCCTTACGACGGTCTTTAATCCTATTCAGGCTTTTATGCTTAGTATAATGGTCAACGCGCGGCATCTTTTTTACGGCCTTGCAATGCTTGAAAAGTACAGAGGCTTGGGGAAAGCAAGATTTTTTCTGATATATACGCTCTGTGATGAAACCTTTTCGATATCCTCTAGCATTGCACTGCCCGAGGATGTGGATAGAAAGTATTTCTATCTTTCCATCTCCCTTCTTAACTATCTGTACTGGGTTTTAGGAACATTTATTGGAAGCATACTCGGCAGATTCATCACATTCAACACAAAGGGGCTCGATTTTGTCCTTACGGCCTTGTTTGTCGTTCTATTCCTTGAGCAGTTAAAGAAAAAGGAAAACCGCATCTCCGGAATAATAGGCGTTGTCGCGGCGGCCGCCGCCCTTCTGGTATTCGGCACAGGTAATATGGTTATTCCAGCCATGATAATCATTTTGCTTATTTTATTGGTTGGGAGAGAAAAAATATGCTGTTGAACCCTTTGCAGACATTTGTAATGGTTCTGGCCATTGCCCTCGGGTCTGTGCTCACCAGATTTACGCCCTTCTTTCTTTTCCCTCAGAAGAAAGACCCTCCGAAGCTCATTACATACTTAGGACGCTCCCTCCCGCCCGCGATGATGGGACTTCTCGTAGTCTATTGCCTGGAGGGTGTTTCAGTTACTGCCTCCCCGCACGGAATTCCCGAGCTTATTGCAATCCTGGTTATAATAGCTGTTCATATGTGGAAAAACAATGTGCTCATTAGTATAGGCGGCGGAACCATTGTATATATGATTCTGGTGCAAAGTGTGTTCTCCTAGGGCCAAAGCCATACTGCCGGATGCCTAACTTTATTGACAAAAATCCCTGACCACAGTTTTTAGCTGCTGTCAGGGATTATTATTTATGATGGTTTTTTAACTTTACAGCTAGCCGCCCAGATACGCTTTTTTAACCGACTCATCATCGAGCAGAACCTGCGCCGGAGCGGATTTGACTACACGGCCGGTTTCCAAAACATAGCCGCGGTGGGCTATTGACAGGGCCATAAGGGCGTTTTGTTCTACCAGCAAAATTGTAGTACCTGCCTCGTTAAGAGACTTGATTATACAGAATATTTGTTCCACAAGAAGCGGAGCAAGTCCCATAGAGGGTTCGTCCAGCATGAGCAGATCCGGGCAGGACATTAGCGCCCGCCCCATGGCAAGCATTTGCTGCTCTCCTCCCGAAAGTGTGGCTGCAATCTGACGGCGTCGCTCCTTCAAGCGGGGAAACTGCTCAAATACGCGCTCCAACCTCTCGCTCACGCCGGCTTTTGGCTGGGTAAACGAACCCATTTCAAGATTTTCCTCAACTGTCATCTGCAAGAAAACCCTGCGGCCTTCCGGAACATGGGCGAGGCCGCGCTCCACTATTTTATGCGGGGCTAAACTGCAGATATTCTTATCAACAAATTCAATGGAGCCAGTTTTGCTGCGAAGCAGGCCGGAAACTGTTTTAAGGATTGTACTTTTTCCTGCGCCGTTTGCACCAATCAGGGTAACAATCTCACCCTTCTCCACCTGAAAGCTGACGTCCTTGATGGCGTGGATATTGCCGTAATATACGTTAATGCCGTTTACCTTCAGCATGGGATATCCCCCTTCTTACCCAGATATGCCTCAATGACAACCGGGTCATTTCGCACTTCGTTGGGGTCGCCCTTTGCGATAATCTTTCCGTAATTCAGAACCACTATCCCCTCGCAAATACCCATCACAAGACTCATATCATGCTCAATGAGCAAGACAGCAATCTTAAAGGTGTCCCGAATCTTACGGATGTTTTCCATCAGTTCACCGGTCTCAGAGGGGTTCATGCCTGCTGCGGGCTCGTCGAGCAGTAGCAGAGAGGGATTTGTCGCCAGGGCCCTTACAATCTCCAGGCGGCGCTGAGCCCCGTAAGGCAGTGAGCCAGCCTTTTGCTCCGCCAGATCCTCCATGCAGAAGATTGACAAAAGCTCCAGTGCGCGGCGTCTGGCTATCTTTTCTTCTTTCCAGTACCAGGGCAGGCGGGTAACTGCGGAGAGCAAATCGTACTTCATTTCATTGTGCAGGCCAATAAGTACATTATCCAGAACCGTTAGTTCCTTAAACAAGCGGATGTTCTGGAAGGTACGGGCGATTCCGGCCTTATTTACCTGTATAGTATTCATGTTTGCCGTATTTTTGCCTTCCAGCAAAATTTCGCCACGGGTAGGCTTATAGACCTTGGTAAGCAGATTAAAAACGGTGGTCTTCCCTGCGCCGTTTGGCCCGATGAGCCCTGCTATCTCAGTGCGGCCAATAGTCATATTAAAATCATCAACTGCTGTCAGTCCGCCAAAGTCAATTCCCAGCCCAACACATTCAAGTACGGGTGTTTTGTCTTTATCACGTTCAGGAATAATCGGGGTACGCAGATCACGTCCGGACATATCAACGGCCCCCTTTCTCAGACTTTTTGCCAATAGAGCGTTTGGAGTTCAAGAGCTTCTCCAGAAGGTGTGACAGGGAAAAATCATAGGTTCCCATCAGCCCCGACGGTTTAAATATCATAACTATAATCAGTAGCAAGGAATAGGCAACAATACGGTAACTCGCAAATGTCCGGAGCATTTCCGGCAGTGCGGTCAATACCGTTGCTGATGCTACAGAGCCAATCATAGAGCCCATTCCGCCCAAAACGACCATGACCAGGATCTCAATTGACTTCATAAACCCAAAGGAACCGGGGCTCAAAATGCCCAGATAGCCCGCGTAAAGCGAGCCTGCCACGCCGGCAAAAAACGCTGAAACCACAAAGCCCAGAGTCTTATAATATGTAGTCTTTATCCCGCAAGATTCAGCGGCAATTTCGTTTTCGCGGATGGACAAAATTGCTCTGCCGTGACGCGATTTCATCATCGTATGTATAACAAAACACGTAATAATCACGACAACAAAGGTATTTAAAAAAGTGGTTGTCTTCGGAATATTCTTAAGACTCGCTGCCCCGTATGTGAGCTTAAATCCTAAAACATCGTCTATGTTCAGTAGCACTACACGGATTATCTCGCCAAAACCAAGCGTGATAATTGCAAGGTAGTCGCCCTTGAGCCGCAATGCGGGAATTCCGATAATAAGGCCAAAGAGGGCGGCAACCAGTCCTCCGAATATCATTCCGATTGGTATGGTCAGCCAGCTGGCACCGATATTCCTCATCAGGATTGCGGAAGCGTATGCACCTACAGCCATAAAGCCTGCGTGCCCGAGTGGCAACTGTCCCAAATAGCCGGTTCCGATATTCAGGGATACGGCTAGTATGATATTGATGCCTATCAGCATTATTATTTTGGAGTCGGAAAATGATATAGTTTTGCTCTCGATAAGGCCGTTAACTACTACCAGAAAAACAATCAAAAGTAAAATATTAATGGCATAACGCACCGGCATCGGGATTTGCTTATAATTCTTTTTCATATAAGCACCCCCCTAAACCTTTTCCTGCATTGTGCGGCCCATAATGCCGGTAGGCTTTACCAAGAGCACAATGATAAGAATTGCAAAAACCACACCGTCTTTCCATACGGAAAGCCCCGCAGCGGAAACCAAGGCTTCGGCAAGGCCGATGGCAAAACCGCCTATCATAGCACCGGGGATGGAACCTATTCCACCCAGTACTGCGGCTACAAAAGCCTTAAGTCCCAGCATGGCGCCCATGGTCGGGTTTGCCTGCGGATAAGCACTCACATAGAGCACAGAGCCAATTCCAGCCAGCGCTGACCCGATGGCAAAGGTAAATGAAATAGTTTTGTTAACGCTTATACCCATTAACTGAGCGGCTCCCATGTCCTCTGAAACCGCCCGCATGGCTTT
>JAAYOL010000058.1 GCA_012520395.1 Clostridiales bacterium | reverse complement strand
TGAGCTTCACATGTTACGATTGTCCCGTCACTTTCACATATGCAAGGCCATATGGTGTTTACAGCCTTTCCATGATCTGCTTTTCCATCATAATTAAAAATTAATTTCCAGCTTTTGATATCGGCGTCGGAGGTGTTCCTAATGACAATTTGAAAGTTATACTCATGACTATGTAAAATCTTAGTAACTATGAACTCCACCGAGGCGCCATAGGTGGGCGGCGTAGGGGTAGGTTTCAAGTCTGATATCACGCTGCCTGACCCTAATTCTATAGTGCTTTGATATAGAGCACCGGTCGGAGCGGCAATCGCTACAACAAGGACTACTGCAAGCAGCATCAGGACAGTCTTCTTCATAGCCTCCCCCCTATCTTAATTCAAAAAATAATTAAAAAAATTTCCGCTCATAATATATTATATATAATAATGCCTTTCTTTTCAAGAGTTGATTTGTAAAATAAATTCAACTTTTGGTATAATTTTATGAAATATTGTCTTATCATTTGAAATAGGCATTTTCCTATGGTAGATTAATTATAATGCTAGCGACTGATATGCCCAGGCTGTGGACATCTGTTTACGAATATAATACCCTAACTTTTACCCTGGAGTTGCTAATCAGAGCTTTACGACCAAAACACGAATACAATACAAAAATAGGAGTTGTGTTAAAAATGGAAAACATGTTCTGGATAGGTATCGTGGGTGCGTTCATCGCACTATGCTTTGCGTTTGTGCAGAGCAGAAAGGTCATGTCCTGTTCCGAAGGTACTCCCGAGATGCAGAAGATTGCAAAGGCAATCCGTGAGGGAGCAAATGCTTATCTAAAGAGGCAGTACACCGCCGTATTTAAATTCTTTATCATTATGGTGATAGTGCTAGCCATCTTGGCATTCACGGGACTTGTCTCAAAGTTCGTGCCCTTTGCTTTCTTGACGGGTGGCTTTTACAGCGCTCTGGCGGGATTTATCGGAATGAAAATCGCTACCTCCGCCAATTCACGCACGGCAAATGCGGCAAACGAGAGCCTGAATAAGGGCCTTAGGGTAGCCTTTTCATCAGGTGCGGTCATGGGCTTTACGGTTGTCGGTCTCGGATTGTTTGATATTACTGTGTGGTTTCTCCTGCTTAAATATGTCTTTCACGCAGATGCCAACACTGTAGGCACTACAATGGTCATGTTCGGCATGGGTGCGTCGGCCCTGGCTCTGTTCGCCCGAGTCGGCGGCGGTATTTTTACAAAAGCAGCCGATGTCGGCGCCGACCTTGTCGGCAAGGTCGAGGCCGGTATCCCCGAGGACGACCACAGAAACCCCGCTGTTATTGCTGATAACGTCGGAGACAACGTGGGCGACGTCGCAGGAATGGGCGCCGACCTCTATGAGTCCTATGTAGGCGCTATTCTCGCCACTTTTGCCATCAGCACCGCGGCCGGCTACGGCTGGTCGGGAATGTTCCTCTCCCTCGCGCTGGCCGTCGTCGGAGTCATCGCTTCTGTTATCGGTACCTTCTTTATCCGTACCGGTGAAAATGCCGACCAGAAAGCCCTCCTCAAAACCCTCCGCACCGGCACATATATAGCAGCAGCTCTTGCAGCGGTTGCCGCCGCTCCCCTCACATATTTTATTATGGACGGAAAAATGGGCATCTTCGTAGCCATCCTAAGCGGACTTGCAGCAGGCTGCGCCATCGGATATTTTACTGAGTACTTCACTTCTGAAACATATAAGCCCACCCTGGACCTCGCCGAAGCAACCTCTACCGGGCCTGCAACCGTGGTTATCGGCGGCATATCCCTCGGTCTCCAATCCACCTCGGCTCCCATCCTGATTATCGGTGCGGCAGTATTAGTCAGCTTCTTCGCAGCGGGCGGCGCGGCCAGCTTTAATCAGGGCCTGTACGGAATCGGCATCGCCGCTGTCGGTATGCTCTCCACACTCGGCATTACGCTCGCTACGGATGCTTACGGACCCGTCGCTGACAATGCCGGCGGAATTGCGCAGATGGCCGGTCTCGACGAAAAGGTGCGCGAGCGCACCGATGCTCTTGACTCACTCGGCAACACAACGGCAGCCACAGGCAAGGGCTTCGCCATCGGCTCCGCCGCACTCACCGCTCTTGCTCTTCTGGTATCCTATGTCGACATCGTATCCACAAAGATGGCCGAGGCAGGAAAAGCCCTTGATTTATCGCTTGTAAATCCTCCCGTTCTCGTCGGAATTTTTATCGGCGCAATGCTTGTTTTCGTATTCTCGGCCTTCACCATGTCCTCGGTTCAGCGCGCAGCACAGAGCATTGTTGTTGAGGTGCGCCGTCAGTTCCGCGAAATTGCAGGCATCATGGAAGGCAAGGCAGATCCCGATTATGCAGCTTGTGTAGACCTGTGCACAAAGGGTGCTCTTAAAGAAATGGTTATGCCTGCGGTTTTCGCAGTAATAGTGCCCATAGTCGCAGGTCTTGTACTCGGCGCCAACGGCGTTATCGGACTTTTGACCGGTGTAACCGTCACCGGCTTTGCCATGGCTGTGTTTATGAGCAACTCCGGCGGAGCCTGGGATAACACCAAGAAGTATATTGAGAGCGGTCACCTCGGTGGCAAGGGCTCGGAGGAGCACAAGGCTGCCGTTATTGGCGATACCATAGGCGATCCCTTCAAGGACACTTCAGGGCCTTCTCTAAACATATTGATAAAGTTAGTTTCTACTGTTTCAATAGTATTTGCCGCTCTTATCGTGAAGTTTTCTATAATGTAAATTCATAATCACAATTGCTATACAGGGGGTAGAGATTGCTCTATCCCCTGTATATTTCGTATGAAGCAAGCCGAAATTGCAGCGTGAGGGGTGAAGATAAACTGGGAATTATCAACAAACAAGCCATATAGCGATAAATGACACTTACACTGCTGCCCCCGACCTTTCAGCAGTATCCGGTATGAAAATGCTTTCCCGCCGATTACAGTAGACTAAGCCGTTTATCATAGATATCCGGCATATAGGAAGGGCTTTTTAGTCCGAACGGCAGAGCTATTCAAGGCTTCGCCTCCCTATTACATCCTCCCCCACTACAAAACGCAAATTAAACTTGTACTCAGACACAGCCAACTCTCAAACCCCTAATTAGCAACAGGTGTGCTTATATATTGCGGTAACCCGCTCAGTTACGCCGCCCAGTCCATTTCGATAAACAATTACAAGCCCCCGCAATCCCTGAAAAGTTGGGGACTGCGGGGGCTATATTCAATGGAACACTCAAGTTAATTCTTGCATTCCTTGAGTTCTCTGATATTTTTATCCTTTTATCCGCAAATTACTACAAACTAGTGAAAGACTATCAGACACCGACAGTAAATAGGCCCAAGAATGCCAGTATTACACCAAAGATAGCCATTCCAATCGCGCTGGCGATCATGGGGGTGATCATCTTGCCCGAAACTTCAGTCGGTGCGCCGATAAGGGCGGTTGCACCGCCAACGGAGAAGGGGCTGAAGGATGTAACGCCCACGCCTATGGCTATCGGAATAATCATAGCTGCTGTGGATGTGCCTGCGGCCAGGGCCAGAACAGGAGTCAGCGAATAGAGCATCGGGAGAACCGCAGTAGCGGAAACAACGAAGCTCAGTGCTGCACCAACGAGTACAACGGCCGGAGCGATGAGGGCGGGAGACAGCGTCTGCAGCCACTCGCCAAGCGCCGTATCGACGCCGAGGCCGCGGGAGAGAGCGCAGTACATTCCCATTCCGGTGATGGTGAAGATTATATTCCAGTTAACGTGTTTGCTGAAAACTTCTCTAATGTCTCCAAGCTTCATAATGCTCAACACGGTTATACCCAGAACGCTGGTTACAGTGATGGACAGGTTGCTGGACATCCAGTTCCATACGGGTCCGGGAGCAATTGTTTTGAGGATCAGAGGGATAAGGAGAAATGCAATCATGATTACAATGATTGTAAGCGTCTGCTTGTGTTCTTTGGTCAATGGCTCCGGCTCGGTGATATCTGCATCACTAGCATGTGAGCGCGTCTTCCAGCCCTTGAGGGCTATAAATGCTATGACGAATACTATGACTGCAAATACCATGTAGAAAATAAAGATACGCCAGGACTGCGTGGACACGACAACGTCCGGGACATTCTGACCAATCAGGGCGGCGTGCAGGGCACCGTTGGACGTCCAAGGTAGGAAGGAGCCAATAAAGGAGCCGCACCACAGTGCGAAGGGTATCAGCAGATATGGGACTCCGGCGGTTACGCAGAGGGCCCATGCAAGGGGAGCCAGAATCAGGGTGTTGTTGGTTCCGGCACCGCAGGCTGCAACCACTGCTGCGCTGAAAAGAACAGCCAGTGACATTGCCCATTTTTGTGTACGGAACTTCCAGATAATTTTCTTGCCAAGAGCCTGAAGGGTTCCGTTAGCGCTGGCAAATGCATAGAAGATGATGGGTATGCCATAGTTCCAGAACAGAGTTACTGGGAAGAGCCTGATAAACCCAGCAGCATTGTCCCCAACGATTACCCAGTTCAGGATAAAGCCGAAGATTATGGCGACGAAGCCCGCATTGACTTTAAAGAACTGGCCAATAAGAATTGCGATGACGAAGCCTAGGAAGAAGATGATTACGTTTGTCATTGAGTTTAAGCCTCCTAATAAATGTTTCTTTGTAATTTGCGAACACAGGACTTAGCCCGTGCAGGATAAACTTAAGTGTAACAAGTCATATGTAGAATTAGCTAAAAGCAAAACTTTAATTCGGTGATGGCTCAAAAGTGCAATGATGATAATAATAACATATTTTTTGATATTTTCAATATTAAACTGAATTGTATATACAATATGCTAAAATAATGCCCTTTTGCAAAAACAACTTTTACCAGCATGTGCTACATTTGCCAAACAAGCAGCATTCCCAAATAATTATCAGCAGTTATTCTGCTAAGAAGCATATTACCAAAAAAGAGTTCAGTTTAAATCGACTACTCCTTTTGTGAAATCTTGCTTATATTAGCCGTGGCATAGAGAATGCCTATATTGCCTTTTTCCCGTTGTCAAAAACCGCTGTAATCATTGGAAACACTAGAAAAATTAAGAAACCCTGCAGCCTCAAAGACTACAGGGTCTTTTTGTTATTGGTGCGAGAGATGGGACTTGAACCCACACGCCATACGACACACGCCCCTCAAACGTGCCTGTCTACCTGTTCCAGCACTCTCGCATATAGCCGCTATTCTCACAGCGCACGCTCCATTATAGCCACTTATTCGCCTTTTGTCAACACAAAAATTAAAAAGTTTATATCTGCATATAAACTTGTAATTGGGGCTTGCATTAGTGGTTTAAGTGTGTTATCATAGTTGGGCTTGTAATAGCTAGGGGTAAAAATGATTAATCAGTAACCGAGTAGTAACGGTTAGGGAGAATAACCCTAAAAGTAGTAACCGTGAAAATAGCAGTATGTCCGCAAATTATTGAAAACATTGTAAAATTAAGTATCCGGGTGTGGCGAAGTTTGGTATCGCGCTTGAATGGGGTTCAAGAGGCCGCTGGTTCGAATCCAGTCACTCGGACCAAGGAAAAACCTTGTAGTTTCAACGACTACAGGGTTTTTTGTTTTTTTGACTTAATTATTAAACAAAGGGCTTTCTGGAATCCATGTGGAATCAAGTTTATTTATTTTTGCGTATTACTTTCTCGGATATATAAGTTCCATTTCTCCACAACATAGCATTCATTTTGCGTAAATTCCACAGGCACTTAGCGGAGTAGGCTACCTTTGCTTGTCTCTTTTGTATTTCGCGTAAGCGTTTCAAATAGAAATATTTTGCCCTAAATAGCTACAAATTTTTATTATTTTTAACATCAAAGTACTTAGCGTTCACAAAAAACACCTTTTTCGAAAGCTACTGTGAGATTACCACCAAAAGGAATCTAATACAGGACGATATATCGACGGCTACAGGAGTCGCAATTATTACTGTGGATTATCTTGGCGTCCCAATCACAGCCCATAGCAACTGCTGTGATTTCTGCAAAGTAATGCGTTCCTCCGCAAAATACAGGGCTTATTGCGAAAAATGTGACTCTAGGGGTGGTTTGGAAGCGGCAAGGATACAAAGCCCGTTTATTTATTTCTGCCATGCAGGGCTAATAGACATAGCTATACCCATCATAGTAGACAAGCTATATCTCGGGGCTTTTATGGCAGGTCAAATACTACTTGACAACAATAGCCATATGAACAGACTTGAGCATGTTCTCTCCGGAACTACCGAGTCTATGGATTTCAGCAATGACAGCACACTGAAATCCTATTATTCTAAGCTGCCGGTAATGAGTCTTGAAAGGATAGATGCTTTGGCAAAAATGCTCCAGCATATCGTTAATTACTGCGTTGAACAGGCAATCCTTAGATGGACAATTAATCAACTCAGGGAAAAACTGAGTGTTGTTAATTCAGACGGAATAATTCAGCGAGCTAATGAAGTTGAAAAAGCAAATATTTCTCAGGGTGAAATAGCTAGCAAAATTCTACAGCCTGCAATAGAGTATATTGAGAATCATCCTGAAGAAAAGATTACGCTATCAAAGATGGCATCATTGTGCAAGGTCTCGGATAGTTATTTCAGCAAGCTCTTTGCTAAGGAGAACATTGGAAGTCTTTCGAACTACGTTAATCTAACCAAATTTAAACGTGCAAAGAAACTCTTGCTGGAGACGGATTTGCCGATACGAAATATTGCCGATGATTTGGGCTTCGACGATTGTAGCTATTTTATTATGGTTTTCAAACGTGAAACCGGAATGACGCCCGGAGACTTTCGCAATAACGGAGGCTTGCATAAACAGTATTAATTATTTTGCCAATCATAAGCTAGCTTGTTATCTCGGACTGAGCAATATTTTCAGGAACTTATCATAGGTGAGGGAGATTGTTCTCAGAGCGACCATTGGCTTTGATCGGTATGTAGCAGCTTGTGAGAATTGTGGCTGAGGGGCTTTTCAAAGAACTCGGCGTAGATCTGCTGCACGGAGGGGTTTTCGTGTGAGAAGCGCAGCTTGTTTTTCACATCGAGGTCGTACAAGCGCGCACCGCGCTCACCGGCTAGCTCGCAGCCATCGGTAATGGGTTGACCGCCGCCGCCGGCGCAGCCTCCGGGGCAGGCCATAATCTCGACGAAGTCGTACTTAGCTCTGCCGGACACGATATCCTCCATTACGGCGCGGGCGTTGATTAGACCGCTCGCGACGCAGGCGCTCACGGTTTTCCCCGTGATGCTCACAGTGACCTCCTTGCGCCCGTCTAGCCCTCGTACGATATCAAATGCGTCGGGATCGGGATTCATGCCCTCAAGAACGAAGTACGCAGTACGCAGGGCGGCCTCCATGACACCGCCTGTCGCGCCGAAGATTACTGCTGCCCCCGTACCGGTGCCGAGCGGGGAGTCAAACTCCTCCTCGGGCAGCGTGAACACGTTAATGCCCTTAACGCGCATCAGGCGGGCAATTTCGCGGGTCGTGAGAACGATATCGACGTCGGCCCCGGCCCCCGCATCGTTTAGCTCCAAAACAGAACATTCATACTTCTTGGCGGTACAGGGCATGACCGAAACGCAGAAGATTTTGTTCGGGTCAGCGCCGATCTTCTCGGCAAAGTAAGTCTTGGTCACCGCGCCGAACATCTGCTGCGGAGATTTGGCAGACGAAAGGTTGCCCGTAAGCTCGGGATACTCAAGCTTCATAAAGCGCACCCACCCGGGGCAGCAGGAGGTGAACATCGGCATTTTTGACTTTCCGCTCTTATCGGTCAGGCGCTCTATGAGTTCGCTGCCTTCCTCCATTATTGTAAGGTCGGCGGCAAAATTAGTATCGAATACATAGTCGACTCCGAGGGCGCGGAAGGCTGCGGCCATGCGTTTCTCTGTCGCCATCTCAGGAGGAAGACCGACTCCGTCGCCCCATGCTGCGCGGACGGCGGGTGCAACCTGCAGCACCACAATCTTGTCTGGGTTATCGATGGCGGCCATTAGCTTCATAGTGTCGTCGCGCTCACGCAACGCACCGACCGGGCAGTGGGTGATGCACTGGCCGCAGTAGGTGCAGTTAACCTCGTCGAGCTTTCTGCCTTCACGGACACCCACAGTTGCACGGCTTCCGGTTCCGAGCAGGTCCCAGACTTGCATGCCCTGGATCTTGTCGCAGATACTTATGCAACGCAGGCACTGGATGCACTTGGAGTTCGTGCGGATAATGGGCAGAGACTTGTTCCAGTCGTTTTCCGGCAGCTTCATCTCGTAAATGGGATCAAGCAGGTTCATATCGCCAGCAAGGTTTTGCAGCGAACAATTGTTGTTGCGCGCGCAGGTCGGGCAGTGGCAGTCGTGCTGGGAGAGGATTAGCGCCACATTGTTTCGGCGCGCCTCGATAACCCGCTTGGAGTTTGTCAAAATATCCATTCCCTCCATGCAGACGGTATTGCAGGCGGTGACTAAACGGTCGTTGCCTATTATCTCCACCACGCACGCCCGGCAGGAGGCTACCTCGTTTATATCCTTCAGGAAGCAAAGAGACGGGATTATAATGCTGTTTTCCCGCGCAGCCTGAAGTATGGTTGTGCCATCTTTTACCGATATTGCTTTCTCGTTTATTGTAATGTTTACCATCTCTCTGTCCTCCCTC
>JAAYOL010000057.1 GCA_012520395.1 Clostridiales bacterium | reverse complement strand
CGTGATTCTATATCTTCTGTTAGAACCGTATTTAGGATATAGCCTGCGTTGCCGCACCTTGGAAGATTTGATTGGCGTTGTCGCAGAGGAAACGGACGAGGCCGCTGTGCCGGAGCCTGTCACCGTACTTGCGTCCGTCAGTGGGGCAGATAACATATCGAAAATTGAGGCAGAGCCGGGGGCGGGAGAGGGCTCCCCTCACGCTCTGCGTATGAGAACCTTATTGCAGCACACGCTCTCTCCGCTAACTCGCCGCGAATATCAGCTGGCTGATTGCATCATGCGGGGGCAGCGCCGCTCTGAGATTGCAGAGGAAATGGGTGTAAAACCCGAAACTGTCACAAAGTATACAAACCAACTGTATAACAAGTTTGGTATTCACAGGCGGCAAGACCTGTTTCGGCTTGCCGAACAGCTTGACCGTGAATGGCTGGAAAAGGAGCAGTTGTGAAATCCCTCTCCAATGCCTTAAATCAAAAAAGGCTGGATAGGGTGTTTTCCTCCTTGATTCCAGCGTTGCTAGTTCCTGCTTGAGCATACTTCCTTTTACGGAAGAATAGAAGATTGTTTAAAGCTGCGTAACAGGACAGCGCGCTTAGCAATCCCTTATGCAGCGCTTAATACGGCATCCGCAATAGCGGGTGCCGTTTTTTGTCTTTTTCAAATCTTAGGGCTACGACAGGGGATATTTTCCCCCTAATCTGTATTCGAGACTTCATCGAGAAGATAATTGTGTATAGGGCAGAGAAGATAGACGGTGTCCGCACCCAGCGGATTCGAATCATTTATAATTGCGTCGTAGCGATAGTTTTCCAAAATTGGACGAAAAAACGGCATAGCCGCACTTGCGACTATGCCGGATTTTTGCAGGGATAGCAAATCCCTATGTGAGAACAGCTCTAGGGGGCCGCCTTTCTAAGTTAATCCTGCTTTAAATACATGAACAAATCATAATTCGGGGTTATCGTATTCCCGTAATCATCCTGGAGGAAGCAGCAGATATAGATGTTTTTTATTTGACTTTGCACATTGTAAAACAGAACCTGAATAACACTGCCGTCGGAGAGCTGGACTACATCTGCAATTGCCAATATCCCGCCGTTATCGTCAAGCAGGACACAGTACATATATTCTATGTCTGTGGGCACCTCGGTCATCAGCAGTACGGTCATCCTCCCGCTGAAATTAACCTGATACTTATAGTAATCTATGTCTGAGTCTGAGGATATCCAGCCGTTTATAGTCTGTCCGTTGGAGGTTATGAGCTGTGAAGTGGTCATGGAATTGTTCGGCTCAACCTCCGGCCTGTTGTCGTCATATATCCACATCTGATAATAGGCAGTCTTCTGGTAAAACTGCTCCATCGTAGCCGGCGCTGTCGTATCCACAGCGGCAAGCTCCTTTATGTTCACGGCAAAGTTGATGTTCTGTCCGGTGGTCAGTGTCAGGCTGTTTACACCTATTACCTCTGCATAGATATTGAGCAGTGGTCCGCCGCTGTTTCCGCTCGAAATCGGGGCGGTTATCTGTATACAGTTTATCCCTTCCACAAGCCTTGACGCAGTGGATACAATGCCGTTTGAAAATGTCCCCGTCAGGCCCTTTGAGCTTCCCAGTGCGTAGACGGTCTCACCCGTCCTTATCTCGCGGTTCGAGATTTTCAGGTAGGGCGTTTCGCTCTTGTCAATTTTCACTATCGCAAGATCTCGCGCTTCGTCAAATCCGAGAATCTGAACGACCTCGTGTGAGCTTCCGTCGTTCATTGTTGCGGTAATGCGGTAGGCGCTTTCGATAACGTGGTAGTTTGTCGCTATCGTGCCGTTTTCGTCTATGAAAAAGCCCGAGCCCAGAGATTCCGCGACTCCGCTTTTGTTGTATATAGTAAGCTCTACCGTCGCGGGTGCTGCGAGATTATATACCTCCGTCGAGGTATAGGTTGCCGTACCCCACTGGGCAACGACGGTAATGTCGGCTAATACGGAATTGAAGGGAGCGCTCCAACCCTTAAATTCATAGCCGTCTCTTGAGCAGACAGGCGCCGTAGCCGAACCGCCCTCCTTCACGGTCTGCACAAGAACACCTTCGGATAGTATGCCGCCGTTCAAATCAAAGGTTACTTTATATGCCTTCGCCCATATGGCCTTAACAGTCACGTCCCCCGTCACATTCGCGTAGGAGCCGGACCAACCTTCCAACAAATAGCCCTCGCGAATTACCTCGGGCGGGGTGGCCGTTCCCCCGCTTCTGACGCTCTGTACGTCTTCCCCGTAGATTAAGGTCCCGCCCTCAAGCTCGAAGGTCACGGTATAGGCCTTGCTCCAGTTTGCTTTTACGGTCATTTCCTGTCTTACATCCGAAAAATCACTGTCCCAGCCGTCAAAAACATAGCCCGGGCGCATGACCGTCGGCGCTGTTGCGGCAGAGCCGTCCTTAACGCTCTGGACGAGCTCGCCCTCAGTCCAGCCGCCGTTAGGCTCAAAGGTGACCGTGTGTAATTTTACCCATTTGGCCCTGACCGTCAGCGAGAACTTTATCTCCGAAAAATCGTTGTCCCAGCCGTCAAAAACGTAACCCTCGCGCTCCACCTCGGGGGCGAAGGCATAGCCGCCGTCGGATACTATCTGCTCGGCGTCGCCGCTGAGCACCGTACCTCCGGCCGGGTCGAAGGTGACCTTATGAATCTTCTCCCAGATGGCGGACAGGGTTTTGTCGGAGGTTATGGGGGTGGTGACATCGTTCCACGAGACAAATCTGTAACCGGTTTTCTCAACAATCGGTGCAACAGCGCTCCCACCGCTCTCAACCTTCTGGCGCAGCTCTCCCCCGCCAGTCCTCATACCGCCGTTGGTGTCGAAGGTAACCGTATATGTATTACCGCAGGCCGTCAGCAAAAGCAAGCCCAAAACAACCCACGCAATTATCAACGCCAACTTTTTAATCTTCATACTCTACTCCTGTAGTTAGTTAAAGCATGTAACTCTTATTATATTCTATAATAAGGAATGTGGAAATGCAATATTATTTATTGGCACAATCTAAACCATATTGCCAAACCATAATATTTAGACGTATCTTTTACATTTTTGTTCTGCTTAACCTGAATAAATATAATGACCGCAGATTGGCAATTATATTGTGATGACACCATTGCGGAATGCGCCCACCGCCGCCATGCCGCAACCCATAAAAATTGGAGGCATAAATATGAAAGTAACAGATATTATGAAGAAGAAAATGTCCTTTTCCTTTGAGGTGTTCCCGCCAAAGATGGACAAGCCGATAGAGCCCCTTTTTGAGACCCTTGAGCATCTTTATAAGTTTAACCCCGACTTTGTAACCTGCACCTATGGTGCCGGAGGTACAAATGTCGGCCGAAATCTTGAAATCTGCAAAGCCATCCACGACTCCGGCAAAACCATTTCACTCACACACTTCACCTGTATCGGAAACACAAAGGAGAGTATAAGCGAGCAGCTCCAGACCTATCTGGACAACGGCATTGAGCATATACTGGCTATGCGCGGTGACCTGCCGGCGGGCTGGGAAGGCACCCGCGGCGACTTTGGGTACGCAAACGAGCTTGTTGAGTTCATTAGGGACAACTTCCCGAAGTTTACGATAGCCGTTGCGGGTTATCCCGAAAAGCATGTCCAGGCCAATAGCTATGCAGAGGATATAGCCCACCTCAAAGTAAAAATTGACGCCGGCGCGAGCTTTATTATGACCCAGCTCTGCCACGATGTAGATAAGTATTCACGCTGGGTCGAGAGAATCAGGAAGGCAAATATTAACCTGCCCCTGGTGGTCGGTATAATGCCGGTATTTTCGAAGGATGCGACAATACGCATGGCAGTTTCCAACGGCAGCTCAATACCCGGCGACCTCGCCGAGGTCATAGGGCGCTGGGGGAACAACCCCGAAGACTTCAAGAGGGCGGGAATGGACTATACTATCAACCAGATTTACCGCTATATTGACGCGGGCATCGACGGCCTGCATATCTATGCACTCAACAAGTGGAAGGATGTAACCGAGCTTATGAACAGGTCCGGCATCCGCGTTGCTGCAGAGTAAATGACCAAGCCCCTGCCGGTTTCGGCAGGGGACAGTTCTCTGAGATTCTAAAAGACTCGTAGGCAAAAGAGCTTTCAGCTCACAATACCGCGCAATATTTGGCCGCCGCATCTGGCTTTGAGCACAAAGACGCCCCCTCGGTGAACACCGGCAGAGCATTAAGCCATGGGGCAAGTGCCTAGGTCTTATTAGGGGCGGTGAGCAGTTATTGTTGTCTTGATCCGCTCTTTATGCTAATCTAAGAGTAAAAGGAGGTACGTCTATGCCCAATAACAAGAAAAAGAATAAGAGGCTCGGGCGTTTTTTTAGGCGAATAAAAATCAGCTTTAAAAAACACCCGTATCTTTTTATGACATATTTCATTCTTCGCCTTCTGGTTATCGCCATAATGGTTACCCAGTTTTTCAACGGGGCCTACGACTCCGTTTTTCTGTGCCTGCTCACGCTCTTTCTGTTCACCCTGCCCTCCTTTGTGGAAAAACGCCTTAAAATCGACGTTCCGAACACTCTTGAGATAATGATTCTGCTGTTCATATTCGCCGCCGAGATACTGGGCGAGATACGCGAATACTACATCATATACTCGTATTGGGACACAATGCTGCATACCGTCAACGGCTTTCTCTGCGGGGCTATCGGTATTGCGCTAATTGACATACTAAACCGCAGTGATCGCTTTGTCTTTCGCCTGTCGCCCTTCTTTGGGGCGATGGTGGCCTTCTGCTTTTCGATGACCATTGGCGTTCTTTGGGAGTTCTTTGAATTTGCCATGGACACCTTCTTCCAAATGGATATGCAAAAGGACACGATAGTGCCCATAGTCAGGTCCGTCATGCTCCATCCGGAGGGTAGAAACATTCCCGTTGTCGTGGAAGTCGAAAGCCTCGTCGTAAACGGAGTGGACTGGAATTTGGGCGGCTATCTCGACATCGGCCTTATCGATACTATGAAGGATTTGCTTGTAAACTTTGTCGGGGCTGCAGTATTCTCGGTAGTCGGCTTTTTCTACATAAAAAACCGTGGTAAGGGCCGGTTCATAAAAAGCCTAATCCCAAAGAAGATTCTTGAGGCTGAAACCGCGGAAGAGGAAGGCTCCAGCGTCAGCACATCGGAGGAAGGTCTTAAATAGGCACCTGAATTGACAAACGGCCGGATGTCCGGCCGTTTATTCTATTTCTTAACCTCCGTATCTCTATCCCGCCCTTCCTGTGCCTTTTACAGCCTGGGGCCCCTGGTTTGCGAAAATGCGAGCTTTATAACAAGTCTTTCGTCCCAGTTTGTGGGAATTATTAACATTTCCAACAGTGTTATCCACATTCTGCCAGCATATTTTGTCGAATACTCTTGTAAGCTGTCGACTCTGCGATTGACGGATGGCGGGAAATAGCAAAACAGCCGGCAGGGGGGGTCCTGCCGGATGCTTCAGCTTGTCAAAAAGCCATCCTCAAGAACAGCCTCGCAGAGTTCCGCCATCCACAGATGGCGGAATGAATCTAATATCCGTCATTTCCGGGGACATGTGCCTCGGAAATGACACTTCTCACGCAAGATGCATCGGCTTTTCCGTTAGGAATTGAGATGTATCTTGCGTGCTAAAGCCTTCAAAAAAGTGGCTTTACCACTTTTTTGACAGTCTAAAACAGCCGGCAGGGGGTCCTACCGGCTGCTTGTTAGTCCTGCTTACTTTCCTTCCCTACCGTCCACTGTCGGAGTGCCTAAGACCTCCTTAAAGGACGTGGCCAGTCCTGCCAGCCCCTGGATTTCTGAGGGTATTATAATCTTCGTCGCCTTGCCATTGGCTGCTGCCGTAAATGCCTCAAGTGAGCGTATCTTTATGAAAGCATCCGAGGGATTTGCTTCGTTAATCATCTTGATTCCCTCTGCAATCGCTCTCTGGACCTCCAAAATGGCCTCAGCCTCTCCCTTTGCTTCAAGGATTTGTGCCTGCTTCTTCGCCTCGGCCCTCAAAATCTCAGATTCCCGCTCGCCTTCGGCCACCAGAATCGCGGAGCGCTTCTCGCCCTCTGCGCGCAGTATCGCCTCGCGGCGCTCGCGCTCGGCCTTCATCTGCTTCTCCATAGCCTCCTGGATTTCCCTAGGCGGGATAATATTCTTAAGCTCCACGCGGTTGACACGAATACCCCAGGGGTCTGTCGCCTCGTCGAGAATGATTCGCATTTTGCTGTTTATCGTATCTCTGGAGGTCAGGGTCTGATCAAGCTCAAGCTCTCCTATTATGTTTCGGAGCGTTGTAGCTGTCAAGTTCTCAAGCGCTGGCATCGGCTGCTCCACTCCGTAAGTAAAGAGTTTCGGGTCGGTTATTTCAAAATACAGCACCGTATCTATCTGCATGGTGACGTTGTCCTTAGTAATGACGGGCTGGGGCTTAAAATCAACAACCTGCTCTTTTAAGGAGACCACTCTCGCCACTCTCTCAATGAGCGGTATTTTAAAGTGCAGGCCTACCCCCCATGTCGTGGAATAGGCACCGAGGCGCTCGATAACATGGGCCTGCGCCTGCTGCACAATCCGAATATTTTTGACAATGATTACCAGGATAAGAACTACCAGGATAACGATTGCAATTGAACCAAAGAAGTTTTCTATATTATATAAGTTGGGCATATTATACCTCCTTTATTTAAGGGCTTTCGCGGCGGTCTCCGCTTCGCTGTGCGAAACAATTAGCTTTACTCCCTCAATGCGGATTGAGCGGACCTTTTCCCCGACCTCTATTATTGTCCCGTCTTCGGAACGCGCGCGCCAGAGCCGACCGCCAACATGCACAGAGCCTGTCTCGCTAAGGTTGTCGATTCGTTCCGTAACGACGCCAACCATATCTAAGACCCGGTCGGCATTTGTGGGTCTGTGTTTCGGCGCCAGGTACTTTTTTGCCAGCGGGCGCGTGATAATTATTGTAGCCGCTGTTAACACGACAAAGCTCGTAATCTGCACCCAGATCTTCGCCTTCAAAAGCGCACTGATAAAGGCAGCCAGCGCGCCGATGGCAAACCATATTGATACAAGTCCGACGGTCAGAGCTTCCACAACGACGAAAACAATGAGAGCTATCAGCCAAAATATTATCATGATTGCGGCCCTCCTTTCACAAGGTCAGGGGCACAAGACGGCCACGAAAAAGAATGGTCAAATCGTGCACTGCCGCTTTCCCGCGGGGCGAGAGAGATGCTGTTGGTTTTAACTTTTTTCAAACTCACACCTTCCCTTCGTAGAATCTGCGGATAATATAAAACTATATCGGCCCCCACAGTGTATTTTATGGCCTTTAAAACAGTATATTACACAATACTATATTACATAATAAGTATATCATGCCTCTATCTGAATGTAAACGAAAATGCGATATAGGGCTGGTGTAAAAAAAGCCATTCCAAAGCCGCCGAACGCTTTAAGAATGGCTACTGATTCAATGATCAAAAATACTCGTCCCCTGCGCATCTATTCCGACGGTGAGCGGGAGGTCTTCTATGCTCATGCGCTTAATTGATTCACACCCCAGCTCCGGAAAAGCCACAACCTCCGAGGTTTTAATGTGCCTTGCTATAAGAGCGCCAGCACCGCCGACCGCACAGAGGTAGATGGCACGGTTGCGGACTATGGCAGAGATAACCTCCGGGCTGCGCTCCCCCTTGCCTATCATGCCGAGCAGTCCCAGGTCCAATAGGCGGGGCGTAAAGGCATCCATCCTGCCTGAGGTCGTCGGCCCGCAGGAGCCGACAGCCATTCCCTCCCTTGCGGGCGTAGGACCGGCGTAGTAGATTACCGCGCCGCGCAGCTCAAAGGGGGGCTCTAGGCCGCTGTCAAGCAGCTCGAATATCCGCTTGTGGGCGGCGTCGCGCGCTGTGTATATGGTTCCGGATAATAGCACCCTGTCTCCGGCCCTCATCTCCGGTATTACCGATGCCAGCTGCGAGGTATCGGTTTTAAATGTTCTCTGCGCCAACTCGCACCTCCTGATCTTTTGGCCATCCCTTAAAAGCCGTCGATTTAGCGCTAATGAATTAAAGGAAAGCCAGCTGTTTTAGTCAGCTGTATTCTTATCCTTCTTCGTGATAAGACAGTTAAGGCTATCCAGATCATCCGCTGTCTTTTCAAACACCGAGTTTACAAGGCTTATGCGCTCTCCCATGCGGCTTATCTCCCCGCGAAGATGCGCCGCGGTCACCTCAGTGCCGGACCTTATCTCCTCGTATTCGCTCTTGAGAGAGTTAATTATCTCCCCCACCCTGTCCATTATCCTCTCGTACTCCGACATGGCGCGGGCCTCTATTTCCTGCGCCCTCTTAAGAGCCTCTACCTCCAGCTCGGAGAGCCTACTTCTCATTTTATCATAGCCCGATATTATCTCGGCGTCACCGTCTATCTTAGCCTGCATGGCCGCAATGGTGTCCTTGAGGACGCCGTTTTCCTCGCACTGGGCCTCAAGCTTTTCGACCTGATCCCTGAGCTCCTGATTTTCAGCATTAAGCTCGGAGAGTTGCCGGGTTAGCTCCTCCAGCCTGGACGAGAGGTCCTTGTTCTCTGTATTAAGCTTTGCACACTGCTCCTTATGCTCGTTTGTCTCCCTTGCGACTCTGGCTATATATGCCGCAACATCCTTGCGGTTAAAGCCGCCGAAAACCTTCCCTCTGAAGTTTCCAATTTTCTCCTCAGTCATAAAGCCCCCGCCCTTCATCTGTTGTCCGATGCTTTTATGTAAGATATTTGTCACATGGTATCCCTTAATACCACGGCAAAAAATATGTGCGTGATAAAATAACCGTTTCGTGGGTTTTTATCATAAACTCTTTTTATGATATGTGCCATATGGCGTCTCCGACGCCATGGCTTGAAATGTAATCTGATAAAATAACCGTTTCGCGGTTATTTTATCACAGCTTATTATTTATAGCAATAAATTCTACGAAAACCACCTCCTTGTGCGTATAAAAAATAATATTTGGTTATATTGTTCAGTTATGTTCAGTTATGTAATATTCACCTGCCTTTGCATAACTGATAACTGCTATAATGCTGCAAAGTCCTTGAAATACGCAGAGTTGTGCACATTCTCCACAGAGTTATCCACATCGATTATGTAAACCGTAGTATAAATAATATACAAGCTCGGTTGACATAAGAACAACTAAGCTGTTCTAAATATACTATTGACATCGAATAATTTTCAGTCTATAATGCATGTAATAAAAACCGATGAGCGGGAGAAGTAGCTGCAGAGAGAACGTCAAAGAGAGCCGCGGGTGGTGAAAAGCGGTACGGTATCAAGCAGTGAATGGCCCCGCGAGGGCAAACCGAAAGGAATTCCGAGTAGGGGCGACGGAGCAGGCACTTCGTTAAAAAACGCCGGCACATGTCAGTGTGCGCTGAGTGGGCGCGATTTTGCGTCAAGCCGGGTGGCACCGCAGGAGCTAAGGCTCTTGTCCCTGCAGAATTTTGTTGGGGGACAAGGGCGTTTTTTATTGCCCGTCCCCGGAAAGAAAGGGGAAAACGAAATGGCAAAAGAAATTCCGTACAAGATCTATCTCACAGAGGAAGAGCTTCCCAAAGCCTGGTACAACGTCCGCGCGGATATGAAGACGGACCACCGTCCAATACTGCATCCCGGCACCTTAAAGCCCGTGACAGAGGAGGACCTCAGCCCCGTATTCTGCACGGAGCTTGTAAAGCAAGAACTCAATTCAGCCGACAGATACATTGAAATACCCGAGGAGGTGCGCAGCTTCTACAAGATGTACCGCCCTTCCCCTCTGGTGCGCGCGTACTGCCTTGAAAAGGAGCTAGACACCCCCGCCAAAATTTATTACAAGTATGAGGGCGGCAACACCTCGGGCAGCCACAAGCTCAATTCCGCCATCGCTCAGGCCTATTACGCAAAGGAGCAGGGTCTGAAGGGCGTTACGACCGAGACGGGAGCCGGTCAGTGGGGCACAGCCTTGTCCATGGCCTGCGGCTACTTCGGGCTTGACTGCCGCGTCTACATGGTCAAGGTCTCCTATGAGCAAAAGCCCTATCGCAAGGCCGTAATGGAGACCTATGGCGCATCCATCATAGCCTCCCCCTCCGATACCACAGACGCCGGCAGAAGGATACTCGCAGAGCATCCCGACACCACGGGCAGCCTCGGCTGCGCCATCTCGGAGGCGGTAGAAGCGGCACTGACAAACGAAGGTTACCGCTACGTTCTGGGAAGCGTCCTCAATCAGGTGCTCCTCCACCAGTCCATAATCGGCCTTGAGGCTAAGTCGGCCATGCTGAAGTACGACGAGTATCCCGATATCGTAATCGGCTGCGCCGGCGGAGGCCCAAACCTCGGCGGCCTGATGGCCCCCTTCATGGAGGATAAGCTGAGGGGCAAAAGGGCCCCGTACTTCATCGCCGTGGAGCCGGCCTCCTGTCCTTCATTAACCAGAGGCAAGTTCGCCTACGACTTCTGCGACACGGGCAAGGTCACCCCGCTTGCAAAGATGTATACGCTGGGGGCCACCTTTATTCCCTCGGCCAACCACGCCGGCGGCCTGCGCTACCATGGCATGAGCCCGATACTCTCCCAGCTTTACCACGACGGTCAACTTGACGAGGCCAGGGCAGTAGAGCAGACGAGCGTATTCGATGCCGCCACCCAATTTGCGAGGGTGGAGGGCATACTGCCCGCGCCGGAGAGTGCGCACGCCATCCGCGTCGCCATAGACGAGGCGCTGCGCTGCAAGGAAACCGGCGAGGAGAAGACCATTCTCTTCGGCCTGACCGGCACCGGCTACTTCGACCTTTCGGCATATATGGCCTACAATGAGGGCAGGATGACAGACTATGTCCCCACAGACAAGGACCTTGAAGCGGGCTTTGCGGGCATCCCTACCCTGCCGGGCATCCAATGATAAGAGATATCAAAGATGATGGAGCCTTTCTCCATCATCTTTGGTTTTTTCCACTTCTTTTTGCATCATAAGCATGTTATGATGAGCATAGTATGTCCATATCAAAGGTCTTGTCAGAAAGGATACGGTTAAATGAAAAGAAAAATAATATCGCTGCTGCTATGCGCCCTTATGCTGACTGCCATAGCTTTTGGCTGCGCTAAAAAACCAACACAAAAGGAGTCTTTTTTTGACCTTGCCGCGAGCCTGAGCGAGCTGACGGAGGGCAACTTCACCGCTACGCTCAGCATGAAGCTCCCCGCCGATACCACGCAAGGCCTGGCATTTTTGGGAGGGATGTCCAATGCCGAACTGAATATCTCCGGCTCCTTCTCCCAGAAGAATGAACAGTTCACCTCCGAAATTCTGGTCAGCCCGCAGGGGGAACCCCCTCTCAAAATCACGGATTTTCTCTATGATAAAAGCGGGCTATACTTAAATTTACGCACAATCTTTGACCTACTCGGCACCGTTCAGGGCGGGGGACTCGGTTTAGATTATTCTTCGCTTTTCCCCTCGGACTATTTGGGAATAACGCTTGAGGATATCCAGGAGTTTTCCGGGATGCCCGGGATAAATGCCCCTGCGCTCGACAAAGACAGCTTACCGAAGAATAATCAACTAAACGACCGTCTTTCCGGAATGTTTAGAGAGTCCCTTAAAGCTGAAAGCTTCACGGCCGAGGGCGGCCTTTACACTCTGACCCTTAAAAGTGCCGATCTGGTAGAGATGGTCAGGGGCCTTGCAGCCGATATAGAGGCTAACACCGACATATACGCCGACGCCCTGCTGGAAATAGAATCCAACAACCCCGGGTACTTAAATTCCATAGGCTTGCAGGCAGGTAGTCGTGACGAGCTGATTGCATTGATTAAAACCGAAGTGGCTGAGCTTTCTTCGAACATTGCCAGCGCATTCGAGGATTTCCCCGATTTTACTGCGCTTATTTCTCTCGGTAGCGGCAAGTCCGGCAAATCGTTTGATGTAAGGATGAGGCTAACCGCGCCGGAAGAAGAGCTTGATATCAAGACCGATATCGTTTTGACCGGGGTTTCCATAGAAAAGGTCACACCGCCCACAGACTTCGTAAAGCTCAGTGACCTGCTTTCACTCTTTATGATTTAATCCTGCCTTTAATTGGAGATTCCGGAGGAGGAACCAATAAAAAGCCTTAGCGCAAATGAACCAATGGCAAAAAATAGCCGGACGGCCCAGCCGTCCGGAATTTTTATATGCGTTTGAAGCTCTTATCGAGTGATTTTTTAGTCAGCTCAACGGAAACCGGCCTGCCGTGGGGGCAGTACTTTACCTCACCGGACATGACCGCCGAAACAACCGGCAGGTGTTCCGCCGGCTCAGAGCTTTTCCCGGCCTTTATCGCGGCCTTGCAGGCAATGCTGGCTAATATTTCATCCCTGACGCCCAAGCTGCCCGGCTTCATCCCAAGCCTGATATCCTCACATATCTCAGTGAGAAGCGCAGTTATATCAGAAACCTCTATCCCCGCAGGGGCGCTGTTTACAGCCACGGCCCCCGCGCCGAAATCCTCAAGCTCAAAGCCCATTTCAAAGAGCAGCTCCTTGTGTGCTAGAAGCTCTGCGGCCTCTTCCCGTCCCACCGCCGCAATCAGCGGGGTCATCAGCGCCTGACTCATAGCACCCTCTTCTCGGGATTTCAGGCGGTCAAAAAGCAGGCGTTCGTGCGCCGCGTGCTTGTCTATCAGAAACAGACTCTCTCCGCGCTCAACTATTATGTATAGGCTCATCGCCTCACCTATTATGCGGTAGGGCGCCGGCTCCTGCTCCGGCTCCGATTTCAGCGGCGCTTTTCCAACCGGCTGCGGCATTGTTGTTTCGGATACGCCATAAACTATTCTGGTCTGCTCAAAGACCCCGGTCAGCGAAGGTTCTTTGTTTTCCGGGGGCGGCTGGATGCTTGTTACAAAATCCACGCCCCTATTATAGGGCATTTCATCCTTTTCCTTCACGGGGGAGGTCGAAGAATCCCTTGCTGCCGTATCCACCGGCCTCGGCGGCACAGCCTGGGAGGGCGACGGGGGAGAAGACTTTTCTATTCGATTAAGACGGTTTTCTCCATCCAGTGCGGCCTTAGCCGCGTAATGCACAGCGTCAAAAACCTGCCGCTCATTCATGAACTTAATTTCCGTCTTGGCGGGATGGACGTTTACGTCAACTGCGGCCGGATTTAATGTTATGTAAAGAACACAGCTGGGAAAACGCCCGCTGAAAATTCGGTTTCTGTAGGCCTGCTCCAGCGCGGCCTGAAGAAGCTGCGATTTCACGAATCTGCCGTTTACAAAGAAAAACTGATGGCCCCTGTTCCCCCTTGCCGAATCGGGCGAGCAGATGTAGCCCTCGATTGAAATACCATCACCGGAGGCCCTCGCTTCCAGCATGGAGCTTGAAAACTCCCGTCCCAGTACAGAATAAATACAGGAGTCCGTCCGACCGTCGCCGGGTGTATGAAACTCTTCCCTGCCATCCCTTATGTAGCGCACAGACAGCTCCGGGTGCGACAGAGCGCAGCGCAGCACAGCCGCCGACACCGCAGCGCCCTCGGCAGCGTCCTTCTTCATAAACTTAAGCCTCGCCGGGGTGTTAAAAAACAGGTCTCGAACGATTATCGTCGTGCCCTCCGGGCAGCCGGCGGGCGATTTTTCCGTTACCGTCCCGCCCTCTAAGGATATGAAGGTCCCCTCGGAAGCGCCTTTCTCTCTTGTGAACATCTCTATCCGTGACACCGCCGCTATGGCGGCGAGTGCCTCACCGCGAAAGCCGAGGGTTTTAATTGAGGACAGTTCCTCCTCTTTTCTCAGCTTGCTCGTCGCGTGCCGCAGAAAAGCGGTCGTGACATCCTCCGGACCTATTCCGCAGCCGTCGTCGGTTACACGTATATAGGTCATGCCGCCGTTTTTTATCTCCACCGTCAGGGCGCCGGCGCCCGCGTCTATCGCGTTTTCGCACAGCTCCTTGACCACAGAGGCGGGGCGCTCGACCACCTCCCCGGCGGCAATCAGGTCCGCCATATGCTGGGACATTTCAAATATTTTTGCCATTTTGTCCTCCGAATCGGAAAAACTGTTTAGCACCCGGCTATCTATATGTTATCTCAAGCCCTTTTGCAAGGCGCGGGTCCACATCTATCCGCGCTCTATCGCCGGTCGCGCTGTCTGTGGCGGTAACGTTTACAACCATGAAGTTCATGCCTATGCCGCCCATAATCCTTACCCTTTCCGGGCCTACCCTGACATATATCCTGTTTCGCTTCGACCAGCTACCCATGAGCCTGCCTATACGCGAGAACAGGCCGCCGAGCCTATGGTCCGGACAGTCGGGACTAAGACCGACCCCGTTATACCAGCCAACGGGAACCACGGCGGTTTTTAAGGGTTTTTTGATTTTTCTGCCACCCCCTGCGCCCACCTTGCCGCCGGCAGGGTACCACTTTACCTCCTCAAGCTCAGTCTCTATATAGCCGACCTTTTTTAGTCCGAAGCTATGCTTGCTGGAAAGCCTCCCTATGAGGGCACTGCCGGGGCAGACCGCGTCGAGATTACAGAAGTCGTACTTGAAAAGGGCTACTGAGTCGGCGGCGTGCGCAATGCCCGTTTCAAAGCCCGCGTCGTTAATTTTCTCAATAACCTCCCTGAACTCCTCAAGCTCGGCTCTAGTCTGCTTCTCATTATTTGAGGAGTCCGAAAAGCGCATATATATGCCGGATACCGCGAGGTTTGACATATACTTGTATATGGAGAGTATCTTGTCTGTCTCATTCGGGCGAAAGCCGTAGTGACCCAGACCCGTGTCTATTTTTATATGCACATCCGCTACGGTGCCCTGCGCCTCCGCTATGCCGTTTATTGCTGCCGCCGCCTCATGTGAGCCGACGGTGCAGGTGGCACGAAGCTCTATGAGCTTCCCCAGCTCGTCGGGGTCCAGCGTGGAGCGCAGCATCAATATGCCCTCCTCCACAAAGCCGCCGCTTCTTAAATGGGCCACGGCCTCGGGCTCTGAAACCGCAAAATTGCCTATTCCCTCGTCGCGCAGGAAGCGGGCTGTCTCCATAAGACCCATCCCCTGAGCGTTGGCGCTTAGATTAGCGTATATCAGCGCACCATCCGCCCTCTGCTTAATGGCCTGCAAATTGGTTTTGACATCCTGCCTGTCTATGACCAAAGTTTTCATAGGCGCAGCTCCTTTTATCAATTTTTTGTTAGATTGAGCCTTTCTACCAGTATAAACTACTTCCCGACATTTCGTCAAACACCCGTTGTATATTTTCCTCTGAAATGATAAAATATTGTACTATTATAAGGATCGGAGAAATTTACCTTGGAACGTATCGAAGCACCGGAATATGAATTTACGGACCAGTTTGATATTATGGACCGAATAGCGGCAAAAAACAGTCTGCGACCCGTACCCCCGAAGGCCAAGGTGGACACCTATGGCTGTCAGCAGAACGAGGCAGACAGCGAAAGGCTTCGCGGAATGCTCAGCCGGATGGGGTATGTGTTCACTCAGGACGAGTTCGAGGCCGACGTGGTGGTCGTGAACACCTGTGCGGTTCGCGAGCATGCCGAGATGCGCATACTGGGGAATGTCGGCGCGCTTTCACACGCGAAAAAAGCGCGCAGGGACATGATTATCGCCATCTGCGGCTGCATGGTTCAGCAGAAGCACATGGTGGAGAAAATAAAAAAGTCCTACCCCTATGTCGACCTCGTGTTCGGAACGCATGAGCTTCAAAACTTCCCGGAGCTGCTTGAGCGCCTGTTAAAGCCGAAGCGCAGGCGCGTGTTCTCCGTTTCTGACGCGCAGGGGCGTATATCCGAGGGTATCCCCGTACACAGGGACAGGGGCGTCAAGGCCTGGCTGTCGGTGATGTACGGCTGTAATAATTTCTGCTCCTACTGCATAGTGCCCTATGTGCGCGGCAGGGAGAGAAGCCGCCTTCCGGAGAATATATTTGCCGAGGCAAGGGAGATAATTGCCTCCGGCTACAGGGATATTACGCTTCTGGGTCAGAACGTAAACTCCTACGGCAAAGACCTCAATTCGGGCGTGGATTTTGCCTACCTCATCGAGGAGATTAACAAAATTGAGGGCGAGTTTGTCATACGCTTTATGACCAGCCATCCGAAGGACGCGACAAGGCGGCTTTTTGAGACCATGGCAAGCTGTGAGAAGGCCGCAAGGCACATCCACCTGCCCTTTCAGGCGGGCAACAACCGCGTCCTGAAGGCTATGAACCGCGGCTATACGAAGGAGGAGTATCTGGACCTGGTTTCGATGGCCAGAGAGATAATGCCGGATATAGTTCTGACAAGCGACGTGATAGTGGGCTTCCCCGGCGAGACTGACGAGGAGTTTGAAGATACGCTGGACGTCCTTGAAAGAGCGCGCTTCGACTCACTTTTTACTTTTATATATTCAAAGAGAAAGGGTACACCCGCGGCCGACCTGCCCGACCCCTTTACAAGGCAGGAAAAGCAGGTCCGCTTCGACAGGCTGCTGGAGCTTCAAAACAGGATTTCCGCCGAAAAGCACGCCCAGTACGTCGGAAAGACCGTCCGGGTGCTTATTGACGGCGAGGGTGAGAGCGGGGAATACAACCTGAGTTCACGAACCTCGGGCGGCAGGCTTGTTCACCTTATGGGAGACAAAGCGCTCATAGGCTCCTTCGTCGACGTTGAGATAACAGACAGCACGACCTGGGCGCTTTTTGGAAATATCTTATAGGAGGTGCGTTATGGCGCAGCTGACGCCCATGATGCGGCAGTACCAGGAGATTAAGAGCCAGACCCCGGACTGCATACTGTTCTTCAGGCTCGGTGATTTTTACGAGATGTTTGGAGAGGATGCCAAAACTGCTTCGAGGGAGCTGGACCTGACCCTCACAACAAGGGACAGGGCAAAGGAAAACCCTGAGGAGCGCACGCCGATGTGCGGCGTGCCCTACCACTCCAGCGAGGCCTATATAGCAAGGCTCCTCGCCAAGGGATATAAGGTCGCCATCTGTGAGCAGACGGAGGACCCCGCCCTCGCCAAGGGACTGGTTTCCCGCGACGTTGTACGCATAATAACGCCCGGGACAGTCATTGACAGCTCCATGCTCGACGAGAGCAGGTCAAACTACATAGCCTCCGTCTACCTCGGCCCTTCCGGCAGCGCCGTGTGCTTCGCTGATATTTCCACGGGCGAGTTTTCGCTTGCGGAGTTCTCCGAGGGCGCCGAGACGCATATAGTAAACGAGCTGGGGCGTTACCACCCTGCGGAAGCGGTTTTAAACTCAGGCGCAGCGGAGAACTCCGCTGTGTCTACGATAATAGCAGCCCTCCCCCGCTGTCCGTTCCAGGTCTCGGATGAGCGTTTTGACTTCATGGCAGGCGCGGCGAGAATCTGCGAGCAGTTCTCGGCCCCCGACCTGGACTCCCTCGGACTTGGCGACAAGCACGCCGCAGTCTGCGCCGCAGGTGCGCTACTGTCCTACATACACGAAACACAAAAGACCGAGCTATCGCATATAAACGAGATTAATCTCTACACCTCCGGGCGATTCATGGAGCTGGATCTGCAGTCAAGGCGCAATTTAGAGCTGACCGAGACTCTGCGCCTCGGTGAAAAGAAGGGCAGCCTTCTCTGGGTGCTCGACAAGACGAAAACTCCCATGGGCGGAAGGCTCCTGCGCTCATGGCTTGAAAAGCCGCTTCTGACGCCCGCTGCCATAAATCGTCGCCTTAACGCCGTTGAGGAGCTCTGCCGGGAGAATATTGCAAGGGGCGAAATAATGCTGGCCTTGCGCGAGGTCGGCGATATCGAGCGTCTTATCGGCAGGGTAGTCTACGGCAGCGCAAACTGCCGCGACCTTGTCTCGCTCTCGACCTCCATAGCTAAGCTTCCCGAAATAAAAAAGCTCCTCGCTCCCATGAAGGCCTCCGCTCTCAGGGAGCTGTCCGCCCTAGACGAATTGTCGGACATAGGCTCAAGGATTGACTGTGCCATCTGCGAGGAGCCGCCCTTTTCCGTGCGCGAGGGCGGGATGATACGTAAGGGCTACAACGAGGAGGTTGACCGTCTGCGCGAGCTTACCGAAAACGGACGCGACGCTGTCGCCTCAATAGCCTCAACTGAGCGCGAGAGGACGGGAATAAAAAAGCTCAAGGTCGGCTACAACAAGGTATTCGGCTACTATATTGAGATTCCCCGCTCCCAGAGCTCCGAGGTGCCGGAGGACTATGTTCGCAAGCAAACTCTTGCCAATTGTGAGCGCTTCATCACCCAGGAGCTAAAGGAGCTTGAGGCCTCCCTTCTGACAGCACATGACCGCCTTACCGCCCTTGAATATGAGCTCTTCACCGAGCTGCGGGAGAGCATCGCCGCCGAGGTCACTAGAGTCCAAAAGGCCGCCTCAGCAGTTGCGGAGACGGACGTACTTGCGGCGCTGGCCGAAACTGCGTCAAAGAACAACTACTGTATGCCCGAGGTGGATGTTTCGGGAATAATCGACATAAAGGACGGCCGCCATCCAGTGGTTGAGCGTACGCACACCGACGGGCTTTTCGTGCCTAACGACGTATTTCTCGATTGCGGCTCAAACCGCACCGCAATAATAACCGGGCCCAATATGGCCGGTAAATCCACCTATATGCGACAGACTGCCCTCATAGTGCTCATGGCGCAGATAGGTAGCTTTGTCCCGGCAAAATCGGCGCGAATCGGTATTGTGGACAGGATTTTTACGCGTATCGGCGCCTCCGACGACCTTGCCGCCGGTCAGTCCACCTTTATGGTCGAGATGCAGGAGGTCGCGCAAATTCTCAGAAACGCAAGCTCGAAAAGCCTGCTCATTCTTGACGAGATCGGCCGCGGAACCTCGACCTTCGACGGCATGGCAATAGCGCGGGCTGTTCTGGAGTTCTGCACCGACAAAAGGAAGCTCGGCGCTAAGACTATGTTCGCCACACATTACCATGAGCTGACAGCTCTGGAAGACGAGCTTGAGGGTGTGAAAAACTATAATATTTCCGCCAAAAAACGCGGAGACGATCTGATATTCCTGCGTAAAATTGTCCCCGGCGGGGCGGATGACAGCTACGGAATAGAGGTTGCAAGACTTGCCGGCGTACCCGAATCAGTTGTAAGCAGGGCAAAAACTGTGCTGGCCTCCCTGGAGAGCAATGTACCCATCGGGCGCGAGAGAGCCTCTATGCCGGCGAAAAAGGAAGACTGCACACAGCTTTCCCTTGCCAATATCGCCGCGGACGCCCTGATTGAGCGCCTGCGCATGACCGACCTTGATACGCTTACGCCTCTGGAGGCTATGAACCTGCTCTATGAACTGAAACGGGGTGTGGAATAGTTTGAATTATAATTTATCAATGCGAAAAAAGGAGCTGATATGCGGGCTTATCTACCTACCTATATACATCTTCCTCATGCCCACGGTAATAGGATATTCCGCCAATGGATTTTTTACATTCTTTGAGGTCAGGCCCTCCGACGCCCATGTTACGCTCTTGTACTACTTTGTTTCCCTGCTCTTTATCCTTATCTGCATGGGTTCATTTCTTAAGGAATCCTTTCGCGCCTTCTTTGATAGGCTGGGCCAGTCCCTGCGGGCATCCTTTCTGGGCTATCTGTTCTATGTTCTGCTCTTGTATGCCGTGTCCATTCTGGTTTCAATTCTCATAATACAGCAGGTGACTAATCCCAATACCGCGGCTGTGCAGAAGCAGCTGCTGCAAAATTCAAGAGCCATGATGCTCGCCTCACTGGTCCTTGCCCCAATAGTGGAGGAGACGCTTTTTCGCGGCGTGATATTCGGCCCCTTGCTGAAAATTAACCGTATTGCCGCATATGCCCTCTCCTTTCTAGTTTTCGCCATTTACCATGTTTGGCAGTACATGCTCAGCGGAATAACTCCTCAGTTTTTCATCTATCTCCTTCAATACCTGCCCGGGTCCATTGTCCTTTCTTGGAGTTATGAAAAAAGCGGCACGATATGGTCGCCAATTCTGCTGCACATGCTAATAAACAGTGCAACTATATACTTCTCATGACATTAAATGTGCAAACTTGTCTAATTTACTTTTTTTGGGAGTGTATTTTTTTGGCGTATATATAGAATATACCATTTTGCCCCTTGTTTGCAGAAAGATATTATGCTATATTAGGAAATGTTTACATATTATTTTTACAGAAAGGCAACGTTTATTTATGCAACAAGTAAAGAACCGTATTGATTTGAAAAGCATTGTCTCTCTCTTCGCAGCCGTTTTCCTGGTATTTCTGTCCCGTATACTTCCTCTGCCCGAGGGACTTTCTCGAGAAGGACTTACATCGGTCGTACTGCTCGTCGCCGCTATTGTACTCTGGGTTACTGAGGCGATGGACCTGGCAATCACCACAATACTTATAGTTTCGACGATTCCTTTCTTCAACATCATGCCCGCTGGCCGTATGTTCTCCAGCTTTGCCGGCAGTGTGTTTTTTTTCGTGCTGGCGACCTTTGGGCTTACGGCCGCGCTTGTAACTAGCACGATACCGACCCGTATTGCGGGACTTATACTCCGCTGGTCGGGTCAGAACTCCAGAAAGCTGATTATGGGCTTTACCATGGGTACTGCACTACTTTCAGCCATTATGTCCAACGTGCCCACCTGTGCGCTTTTCGCCTCCCTCGCCATAGCTATTCTTAAGACGGACGGCGATCCCGTACCCGGCACCTCAAAGCTCGGAAAAGCGCTGATGATCGGCGTTCCTGCAGGCTCCGTACTTGGAGGGTTTATTACCCCCGCCGGCGGCCCCACAAACGTACTTGCCATCGAAATACTCGAGAACACCGGCTATAGCATCACTTTCCTCGATTGGATGATAATAGGTCTGCCGCTTGCAGTGATCAGCTGCATCATTGTCTCAGTATGGCTTGGCATTGTCTTTAAGCCCGAGCCCATATCTCAGGCCGCGCTTAACAAGGCAAAGCAGATGGTGGCCGATGCCGGCCCCATGTCTGTCCGCGAAAAGAAGATGCTTGCAATCATCTTCCTGATGTTTGTCTTCTGGATATCCGGTACATGGGTCAAGGCCTTCAACACCACTCTTATTGCCCTGCTTGGTATGTGCGCCTTCTTCCTGCCCGGCATCAAGGTTCTCACCTGGGATCAGTTCTCCGAAAACGCCAGCTGGGATGCCCTGTTCATGATAGGAGGCGTGGGCGCGCTTGCTCAGGCTATACTGGACAGCGGGGCTGCCACCTGGCTCGTAAACACCCTGCTTGCAGACGCCACCTCCTGGTCCCCCGTCATCGTCTACATAGTGATTTCAGCTGTTATCTGCATATTGCACATTCTGATTCCCTCAGGACCTGCGGTTGTCGGCCTAGCCGTCATGCCGATGATAGTCCTCTCGCAGAACGCCGGCGTCAGCCCCATAGCAGCGGCGATTATCACTGCCTTCTGGGGGGGAGTTACCTTTATGCTCCCAATGGATGCCGTGCCCATGCTGACCTATGGTTACGGATACTATAAAATACCCGACATGCTCAAATCCGGATGGCTGCCGACGATTTTGATTGTTTTCCTCGCCGGTCT
>JAAYOL010000056.1 GCA_012520395.1 Clostridiales bacterium | reverse complement strand
TTCGCGCCCGAGGCCGGTTCCCAGCGCTTGCGCGACGTTATTAACAAGAATGTGACCGAAGAAGATATTCTCAATACCTGCCGCACCGCCTTTGAGGGCGGCAGAAACAGCGTAAAGCTCTATTTCATGCTCGGCCTTCCGACGGAGACGGACGATGATGTGCTGGCCATATCCGACCTTGCATATAAAATTGTCCGCCTTTGGAAGGAATGTGCGAAATCGAGGGCTGGGGGCGTGCGCATAACACTGAGCACCGCCTGCTTTGTTCCAAAGCCCATGACGCCCTTCCAGTGGGAGGCGCAGGTTACGACGGAGGAGTACGAGAGAAGGGTTATACTCCTGCGCGAGGCCATGCGCTTAAAGGCGATAAGCTACAACTGGCACGACGCGGAGACAAGCCTTGTCGAGGCAGTTCTCGCGCGCGGCGACAGACGCCTTGGCAGCGTTATAGAAGAAGTGCAGAAAACAGGCGGAAAAATGGAATCCTGGAGCGAATACTTCTCATATGACCGCTGGAGGGCCGCCTTTGAAAAGGTGGGGCTAGACCCCGGCTTCTACGCCAGCCGCGAGAGAAGCAGGTCTGAAATCCTCCCGTGGAGCCACCTCTCAGCAGGCGTGACGGAAGATTTTCTCTGGAGCGAGCGGGAGGCGGCTTACAGGGGCGAGATTACCCCCGACTGCCGGACACAGTGCACGGGCTGCGGCGCTGATATTCTCAGAAGGGGAGGCAAGTGTGATGACTAAATACCGTATAGTTTTTGAAAAGAAGGGCCGGGCGATATATATTTCCCACCTCGACCTCATGCGGACCTTTCAGCGCGCCTTTCAGCGCGCCGGGGTGCCTGTCAAGCATACAAAGGGCTTCAACCCCCATGCACATGTTTCAATTGCCGTTCCGCTCTCTGTCGGGATGGAAAGCGTTTGCGAGATTCTTGATTTTGAGGCAGCTGTGCCGCTCGGCGAGAGTGTCGTTTCAGAGCTAAACGCGGTTATGCCCGAGGGGATAGTTGTCCGTGAGCTCAGGGAAAATACGCGCCGCCCCTCTGAGATTGCGTGGATAAGGTATAAGCTTGCGCTAATTTACGACAGGGGAGTGCCGGAGGGAGCGGCAGAGGCCATAATTCATCTGCTCACTTCTGAAAATGTGGTGATACGCAAGAAAACCAAGCGGGGGGAGAGCGATTTTAACATAGCCCCATGTATAAACAACATTGATGTGGTACAAACTGGAAACAATGAGCTTTCGATGGACATTATTACCTCCGCTCAGAACCCGAGCTTAAACCCAATGCTTGTTGTAGACGCCCTCGGCAAATTCCTTTCCGAAATGTCGCCCGATTTTACCCGCTACAAAAGACTTCAGTTTCTTGACTCAGAATTGAAATTATTCTAGCCGACTTTATGCCTTAATATAAAAACTGAAATTTTTGTTGGATTTTACTTGCATTTTTCGCGCCTTTATGATAAGATACCACGACGTATGGAAAGCGTTTTTCCATCTATCGGGGCGGTCCTCTGCCAAGGCACAATATGTGCAGTATCGGGCATGAACGCCTGCCATGAAGGGAGGATTATAAAAAATGGATCTTATAAGAGCTCTCGAAGACCGTTACATGAAGCCGGAGCTTCCCGAAATTAACGTTGGAGATACCGTCAGGGTTTCTATCAAGGTTAAGGAAGGCAGCCGTGAGAGAATTCAGGCTTTTGACGGAACAGTAATCGCCAAGAAGCATGGCGGTATAAACGAGACCATTACAGTCCGCCGCGTCTCTTATAATGTTGGCTGTGAAAAGGTTTTCCCCATCCACTCGCCCATCATTAGCTCGATTGAGACAATCAGACGTGGTAAGGTGCGCCGTGCAAAGCTCTACTATCTCAGAGACAGAGTGGGCAAGGCTGCAAAAGTCAAGGAAAAAATATAGACGAAAGAAGGGGCTGTTGCCCCTTTTTTTGTTAAAAGGAGGTTTTCCCCATGTCGGTAAAGTCCGAAATATATGACTGGCTTCAATGTATAGTCGTCGCCCTTGTCGCGAGCATATTGATTTTTGTTTTTTTAGGCCGCATTATCGGCGTTATCGGTCCATCCATGATACCTACGCTTGAGGATGGGGACATGGTCGTGATGTCAAACCTCTTTTATGATCCGCAGCAAGACGACATTGTTGTGTTCACAAAGCACAGCTACGACGCCGGGCCTCTGGTCAAGAGGATTATCGCAGTCGAAAACCAGACTGTGGACATAGATTTTGCAACGGGTGAGGTTCGGGTCGACGGCGTACTGCTGGATGAGCCCTATATAGCTGACCTGACAATGCGCCAATATGACATTTCATTCCCCGTGACAGTGCCGCAGGGCTGCGTTTTTGTTATGGGGGACAACCGCATGGTGAGCTTTGACAGCCGTGCAAGCGCAATTGGCATGGTTGACGAGCGCAGCATACTGGGAAAGGTGTACGCCGTGATTGCACCGCTCAAGCATTTCGGCATGGTGAACTGATATGGGAGAGGAAATGAGGATACATTGGTTCCCCGGCCATATGACAAAGGCGCGGCGCATGATAACGGAAAATGTGCGTCTGGTCGATATCGTCTGCGAGATAATCGATGCGCGAATACCCATCAGCAGCAGAAACCCCGATTTGGACGAGTTGACCGGGACAAAGCCAAGGCTTATCATAATAAACAGAAAGGACCAGGCGGACCCCGCCATCACAAGGCTCTGGTCAGAGTACTTCAGAAAGCAGGGTCTTTTTGCGCTTGAAGTGGAGTGCAAAACCGGCTCCGGAGTAAACGGCTTTCAGCCCGCCATACGCTCCATATTAAAGGACAAGCTGGATTCATACGCCGCAAAGGGCCAGAAGGGACGCCCTCTGCGGGCCATGATTGTCGGCATACCCAACGTCGGAAAGTCCACGTTTATAAACCGCGTTGCAAAGCGCAAGGCGGCGAAAGCTTCGGACAAGCCGGGGGTCACCCGGGGTAAGCAGTGGATAAAAATCGGCGCGGATATGGAGCTTCTCGACACGCCCGGCATACTCTGGCCGAAGTTCGACAGCCAGATAGTCGCTGAGAATCTTGCCTTTACTGGCGCTGTCAAGGACGAGATACTCGACACGGAAACCCTGGCGGCAAACCTTATGGCGAGGCTTAAGGAGACTTATCCAGAAAGCCTTGAAGGCCGCTACAAAATTACGATTTCGGAGGAGGACCGCGGCTTCGACCTTCTGGAGAAAGCGGCGAGGAGGAGGGGTTTCCTCATCTCCGGCGGCGAGGTCGATTTGGAGCGGATGGCCAATATCCTGCTTGATGAGTACAGGGGCGGAGTTTTGGGGCGTATTTCACTTGAAAAACCGCCCGAAGAGGTATAAAATGGAGCTGTGGAGTATTGAAAACGAACTTATTGACAGCGGCTGCGGCCTGATTTGCGGCGTCGATGAGGCGGGGCGGGGACCCTTGGCAGGGCCTGTCTTCGCAGCGGCCGTAATACTTCCGAGAAACCTTAGAATACCGGGACTGAACGATTCGAAAAAGCTGACTGAAAAGCGCCGCGAAATTCTTTTTGATTTAATTACGCAAAGCGCAATAGCCTACGGCGTTGCCTACGCAACCGAGCAGGAAATCGAAGAACTCAATATCCTCAACGCAACCTATCTGGCCATGAACAGGGCAATTGCCCGACTTAAGGCTACTCCTGAAATCGCGCTTATCGACGGCAACCGAAATACCGGCATAGAAATGCCGAGCCTGCCCATTACCGGAGGCGATGGCTTAAGCGCGTCTATTGCGGCGGCGTCCATTCTTGCCAAGGTCTCAAGGGACAGATATATGCTGGAAATGGCCCAGAAGTACCCTCAGTACGGCTTTGAAAAGAACAAGGGTTACGGTACACCTATGCATTACAAATGCTTGCGTGAGTTTGGCATTACGGCAATCCACCGTAAGAGCTTCCTCAAAAAGCTTGCCGGGGAGGTTATGGGGCTTTGAAAACCAAGCTTCTCGGACGACGGGGCGAGGCAAGTGCTGCCGACTACCTCAGAAAAAAGGGCTATGAAATTATCGGCATGAATTATTCCACTCGCTTCGGTGAAATCGACCTTATAGCGGAGGATAAGACGCACATCGTTTTTGCCGAGGTGAAGCTCCGCAAAAGTGCACGCTTTGCCGAGGCGCGGGAGTATGTAAACTCTCGTAAGATTGAAAGGATTAAAACCACGGCGGAGATTTGGATTTCACAAAACGAGACGGAAAAGCGTGCCCGTTTTGACGTCATCGAGATATATTTTTCGGGTGAGGGTGGCCCCGAAAACGAGGAAATTATCCACCTGGAGGACGCCTTTCAATGAATATCCCGCTTTTTGACGCACATTGCGACACGGCGTTTAAAATGGCGCTTAAGGGATATGGACTGTTAGAAAATACCGGACATACCGACTTGAAACGCGGTCTGAAATATGCGCCATACGCGCAGTTTTTCGCCCTGTTTGCTATGGATGAGGTCGATATGCCGGTGCGCTTTCCCCATATTAGTGGTATTAAAGCGCAGGATTTATTTGAATTAGAGCTTGATATACTGCTCTCCGAGATTGAAAAAAACAGTGACTGCCTGATGCTCTGCAAAACTGCCCGGGACGCCCAAAATGCCGCTGAATCCGGCAGAGCGGCCGCATTTTTGTCAATTGAGGGCGCGGAGCTTATTGGCTGCGACATTTCAAGACTTGAGCGGATGCACAGCGTCGGGGTGCGTGCTCTCACTCTCAGCTGGAACAAGCCCAACGCCCTTGTCTGTGATGCGGGGCTGACTGAGCTTGGCAGGGAATTTGTAAAGCACTGTAACAAGCTGGGCATAATAATAGATGTATCGCATCTACCGGAAGAGGCGTTTTGGGATGTCTTAGACTTAACAGCCTCGCCGGTAATAGCCAGCCATTCAAATTCAAGAGCCTTGTGCCTGCACAGGCGCAACCTTACAAACGAGCAGTTTCGCGCCATTTGCCGCAGGGGCGGGGTGGCCGGAATAAACCTATACCCGGGATTTCTCGGTGAGAACCCGACCACCCAGACCGTGATTGAGCACATCGAGCAATTTCTGTTTCTGGGCGGCGCAAGGAACATAGCAATAGGCGCAGATTTCGACGGCTGTGACAGCCTACCGGAAGGCATCAACGGCATAGAGGATTTAAAAAGAATTTACACCGAGCTTTTAAGGAGGAATTATCCGACGGAGCTGATAAACGGTATATTTTATGATAATATGATGAGAGTGGTGGGAGAAGTATGCGTTACCTGAGTACAAGAGATAAACGCACAAGGTTTATGCCGGCGGATGCGATAACGATGGGCCTTGCGAGGGACGGAGGGCTGTTCGTGCCCGAGGTCCTGTCAAGACTGTCGACAAACTCGCTTAAATCTATGTGCGATATGACCTATCAGCAGCGCGCCGTGTTCATTATGACCCCGTTTCTTGAGGATTTTACCGCCTCGGAAATAGGCAGTTATACTAATAAGGCGTATAGTCCAGAAAAATTTGACACGCCTGAGATAGCACCTATCAGGCCGATAGAAACGAACACCTTTTTCCTGGAGCTTTGGCACGGGCCAACCAGCGCTTTCAAGGACATGGCCCTTCAGATGCTGCCTCACCTCCTTACCGCATCACTTAAAAAGAAGCTTGAAAAGAAGAATGTCTGCATACTCGTTGCCACCTCAGGCGATACGGGCAAGGCGGCGCTTGAGGGCTTCAGGGACGTTGACAGAACCAGAATCATGGTGTTCTACCCGCGTGACGGGGTATCGGAAGTACAGAAGCTTCAAATGGTAACTCAAGAGGGCCGAAATGTCGGCGTTTGCGCCGTCGAAGGGAACTTTGATGATGCTCAAAATGGTGTAAAGGCCATTTTTTCAGATGAGAACTTCCGTGATAGGCTTGAAGGCAAGGGCTTTTTCCTCTCATCGGCCAACTCCATTAACTGGGGAAGGCTGCTGCCGCAGATTGTTTATTATGTATCCGCCTACTGTGACCTTGTCAAGGAGGGGCGCATTTTCCTCGGCGAAACGGTCCATGTATGCGTACCGACCGGCAACTTCGGAAATATACTGGCCGCGTATTACGCAAAGAAAATGGGCCTTCCCATCGGAAAGCTCCTGTGTGCCTCAAATTCCAACAATGTGCTCACTGACTTCATAACAACCGGCACATACAACAGAAACCGCCAGTTCCATACAACAATCTCGCCATCCATGGATATTCTGATTTCCAGCAATCTCGAGCGGCTTCTCTTTGATCTTTCCGGACGAGATGATGAGCTTGTGGCATGGTATATGCAGCAGCTTTCCGAGACAGGCTGCTATTCTGTGAACCCGACAATAAAATCAAAGCTTGACAACCTTTTCTGGGCCAATTACTGCGACGACGAGAAAACAAAGCTGGTAATACGCGCAGTTTACGGCAAGTATAACTACCTTATAGACCCGCATACGGCTGTTGCCTATGACGTGCTCAACCATTACAGATATAAAACGGGTGACTATACGCCTGCAATTGTGGCCTCTACGGCAAGTCCCTATAAATTCTGCGACAGCGTGCTGTCGGCACTCGGGGAGAGGACTGACGCCAGCGGTCTTGAGCTTATATTAAAGCTTTCAGAGCTCACCGGCACAACGCCCCCGAAACCCTTGCTGGAGCTTGGCAACAAGGCTGTCCGCTTCGATATGTCCGTTAAGAAGGACGAAATGCTTAGGGTAGTCGAGGATATGCTAAAATGAAAAGCGGCCGGTGTTAGCCGGCCGCACCGAAGCTATTTTCTATCGGAGAAGGTAGCGCAGAAGGTTTCTGTTTTCCTTGTGGAATCATAGCCGCCTACCATAATACTTTCCGCAACACATTTTTTGCTGCTGTTGTCGTTATATATGCAGTTTACCGCGTTGCAGCCAACACCCTCGACGTGCTCTTTATATCTGTCAGGCATAATTGTTTCTCCTTTTTTGTTGAAATTGCCGCATCGGCAAAACTATTATTATCAATTATGGCTCTGACTATTCGACGGAGGTATGAATGTCTCTTTATGCCATCGGTGACCTTCATTTATCCCTCAACACCGACAAACCGATGGACGTGTTTGGGGGAAGTTGGGGAAATTATGTTGAAAAAATTAAATCGGGTTTTGCGAAGCTAAAGCCCGATGATATATGCGTTTTGTGCGGAGATTTGACCTGGGGGATGACGATTGAAGACGCGCTGGCCGATTTCCGGTTCATTGAGGATTTGCCCGGAAGAAAGATTGTCCTCAAGGGCAACCACGACTACTGGTGGACAACTGCAACGAAGGCCTATAATTTTTTCGAAGCAAATGGTATCAGTACGATAGATATTCTGCACAACAACTGTTATTTCTACGGAGAAACGGCTATCTGCGGAACGAGAGGCTGGTTTTACGAGGAGGAGACCCACGGGGCTCACGACAGAAAAATCTTAAATCGTGAGATAATCCGTCTGGAAACCTCGCTTAAGGCCGCAGGGAATGCCGAAAAAATATGCTTTTTCCATTATCCGCCGGTTTACAGAGATTACCGCTGCTCCGAAATACTTGATATGATGAAGCACTACAATGTCAAAATCTGCTGTTACGGGCATATTCACGGGGCGGGCAGAAGGTATGCTCTGGAAGGCCGGCACGAGGGAATAGAGTATCATATGGTATCGGCCGATCACGTTAATTTTAATCCGTTAAAAGTTTTAGATTGAAAAATGTAAAAAATGTTGGTATATTAGTAAAACATCTGTTACAATGAAACGAATACTAATGAATGCCTGCAGGCGTCGCTGCCGGGGGCAATAACAATGGAGGGCATCTTTAATGTTAGTCAAAAACATAGAGAAAAAGGAAAAAAGCATCGCGCTGCTTACTGTTGAAATTGAAAAAGAAGAGTTTGAGGAGGCCATAAACGCCGCCTATAAAAAGAACAAGGGCAGGATAAATGTGCCCGGATTCAGAAAGGGCAAGGCGCCTCTGAAAATAATTGAGAATATGTACGGCAAGTCCGTATTCTATGAAGACGCCGTTGATGAAATTGCTCCCGAGGCCTATGTTTTTGCGGTCGAACAGGAGAAGCTTGAGGTGGTAGGGCGTCCCTCTATTGCCGACATGGATATCACAGATGACAGGGTACTCACACTCACTTTCCGAACCGCGCTCTATCCTGAAGTAAACCTCAAGCAGTATAAGGGGCTTGAGGCAGTAAAGGGCGAGGCCGTTGTAACAGATGAGGATGTGGCCGGGGAGATAGAAATTGTCCGCTCCAAGAATTCCAGGCTTGTGTCAGTTGAAGGCCGTGAGGCCACCATGGGCGACACCGTCACCATAGATTTCGAGGGCTTCCTTGACGGCGTGCCCTTCGAGGGCGGAAAGGCTGAGCAGTACAGCCTCAAGCTCGGCTCTAACAGCTTTGTGCCCGGCTTTGAAGATCAGGTCGCAGGGATGAAGGCCGGGGAGGAGAAGGATATTAACATAACCTTCCCCACCGATTACGCCCCCGAACTTGCCGGCAAGGATGTCATATTTAAGGTAAAGGTGCACGAGGTAAAGGAGACTATATATCCCGAGCTTGATGACGAGTTTGCAAAGGACGTCTCTGAATTCGATACTTTTGAAGAATATAAAAAGAGCGTTGCCGATAAGCTTAAGAAGGAAAAGGAAGAGGCGGCAAAGACTGCATTCAGGCAGGGATTAGTACAGAAGCTCATTGATAACCTTGAGGCCGACATCCCTGATGAGATGATAGACGAGCAGCTCGAAAAAATGGTTGAGGACTATGCCTCTAGCTTGCAGGCGCAGGGCATAGCGCTTGAGGAATACCTCAGAATGGTCGGCGTCAGCATGGAAGACTTCGTCAAAAGCGGCAGGGTAAATGCCGAAAACCAGGTAAAGGTCAGCCTCGCACTTAAAAAGATTGTCGAGCTTGAGAATCTGGAGGCATCCGACGAGGAGATCGAAGCGGAGTACAAAAAGCTTGCAGAGAACTATAAGATAGAAATTGATAGAGTTAAGGCAGTCGTCCCGCTCGAGCAGATGAAAACCGATGTGGTTATGATTAAGGCCGAGGATTTGGTCTGCGCAAGCGGCGTCGAAATCAAAGCAGAGTCCAAGGCGGCGGAGAAATCCGAGGATGAGACCGCAAAGGAGAAAGAAGCTCCCAAGAAGAAGCCCGCGGCTAAGAAAACCAGCAAGAAAACAAGTGAAAAGGATACCGAGGAGCAATAACTGGAAGAATCTGAATATTTCCGGCATCCTCTGGTTAGTATTATTTTCATTGATGCTTTTAATTACGAAAAGGAGAAATTACTATGAGCCTAGTTCCATATGTAGTTGAGCAGACCTCAAGGGGAGAGCGCTCTTATGACATTTTTTCAAGATTGCTCAATGACAGGATTGTAATTTTGTCAGAGGAAGTCAACGATACCACAGCCAGCCTGATTGTGGCCCAGCTTCTCTATCTTGAGGCTCAGGACCCCGATAAGGATATTCAGTTCTATATCAACAGCCCCGGCGGTTCCGTTACCGCAGGTATGGCCATATATGACACGATGCAGTATATAAAGGCGGACGTTTCCACGATTTGCGTGGGCATGGCCGCCAGCATGGGCGCGTTTCTGCTGTCCTCGGGCACCAAGGGCAAGAGAATTGCCCTGCCGAATGCGGAGATTATGATTCATCAGCCCTCCGGCGGCGCGCGCGGTCAGGCCACGGACATACAGATACAGGCAGCCCGTATTGCAAAAATGAAGCAAAAGCTATACCGCATTCTCGCGGAGAACACCGGCAAGCCCCTCGATGTTATCGAGAGGGACTGCGAAAGGGATTATTTCATGTCCGCTGAGGAGTCAGTGGAATACGGAGTGATCGACAAGATCATCAGCAAACGATAAATCCCGAGAAATATTTTGTAAAGGATAGTAATTATGGCTGGTACAGACGACAGAAAGGCTATTCGCTGTTCTTTCTGCGCAAAGCACCATGATGAAGTGGAGCGCATAATAGCGGGCAAGGGCTCGTATATTTGTGATGAGTGCATTAAGCTCTGCATGACAATGATAGACGATAAATATGTTCCGGAAAGTGATAAAGGTGACCTGCCGGCACGTACTACTCTGCCGAAACCGGTGGAAATAAATGCTTTTCTGGATTCCTATATCGTCGGTCAGGAGGACGCAAAGAAGGCCCTCTCCGTAGCGGTGTATAACCACTACAAGAGGATATACTTCGGTGGCAGCTCCGATGTCGAGTTGCAGAAGAGCAACATCCTCATCCTCGGGCCAACGGGCTCGGGCAAGACCCTTTTCGCCCAAACACTGGCAAGGATACTGGAGGTACCCTTTGCGATAGCGGATGCCACAACGCTTACGGAGGCGGGCTATGTCGGCGACGACGTTGAGAATATCCTTCTGAGACTCCTTCAGGCCGCCGACTACGATGTGGAGCTGGCGCAAAAAGGAATAATCTATATCGACGAGCTGGACAAGATAGCCAGAAAGAGTGAAAATGCATCGATAACCCGCGATGTCTCGGGTGAGGGTGTTCAGCAGGCGCTCCTGAAGATTCTTGAGGGAACGATGGCCAATGTACCGCCGCAGGGCGGAAGGAAGCATCCGCATCAGGAGTTTATCCATATAGATACAACCAATATTCTGTTTATCTGTGGTGGGGCCTTCGATGGCATCGAGAAAATAATCGAGAGCCGCCTTGACAGGAAGACCATAGGCTTCGGTGCCGAGATACAGAGTAAGACGGAGAAGGATGTAGGAGAGATCCTCAAGCACGTTCAGTCCCACGACCTTCTGAAGTTCGGAATTATTCCCGAGCTTATCGGACGTCTGCCTGTAATAACTCCCCTGCGCTCTCTTGGTAAGGAGGAACTCATAAAGATCCTCACCGAGCCTAAGAACGCACTGACAAAGCAGTATAAGACGATATTGAAGTACGACAAGGTTGAGCTTGTTTTTGAGGACGATGCTTTAGGTGCTATTGCCGACAAGGCCATAGAACTGAAAATTGGCGCCCGAGCGCTGAGAAG